>CAJFNY010000047.1 GCA_904395865.1 uncultured Oscillospiraceae bacterium | reverse complement strand
GCATAGACAGTTCGTGACCATCCTGTCGATAAACAAAACTAGGGACTGCCGGCGGCCTGCGGGGCGGCGGCGACTTTCGATGGGCGGCCTCCGCCCATTTTGCAGTTTCAGGAGGAGATTCCATGAAGAAAATCACTGTCCGGGAGCTGGCTCTGTGCGGCGTGCTGGCGGCCGTGTACGCCGGCGTCACGCTGGCCACGGCGTCCTTCGCGTATGGCCCGATCCAGTTCCGCATCGCCGAGGCGCTGTGCGTCATCCCGTTCTTTGCACCGGTCACGTCGCTGGGGCTGTTCGTGGGCTGCCTGGTGGCAAACCTGTTCTCGCCGGTGACGGCGCTGGACATCGTCATCGGCTCGGCGGCCACGCTGCTGGGCTGCCTGTGGACGTCGCGGCTCCGCAGCCGCTGGCTGACCCCGCTGCCGACGGTGCTCGTCAACGCCGTCATGGTCGGCGCCATGCTGGCCGCCGTCTATACGCCCGACGCCTTCTGGCAGGGCTTCCTGCTCAACGGGCTCCAGGTGGGCGCCGGGGAGCTGGCGGTGATGCTGGTGCTGGGCCTGCCGCTGGCGTCGTACCTCCAGAGGAGCCGCCTGATCGACCGGGTGCTGGGTACCCGCCGCAGCGCTGCGCAGGACCGCGCCGCCGGAACCGGCAATGCCCGTTGACTTTGGCGTCGCGCTGTGCTATAAAAGACTGGAATGCGACGAGACCCCGGGCTTCGTGCCGTCCGGCACGGGACCCGGGGCTCTTTCTGGAGGGCTGGCTTTGGAGATCTTACTGGTGATGTGCGCCGGCGTGCTGGTGGGGGCGAAGCTGTTTCCGCGGAAGTATGCCAGAATCAACGAACGGCTGCAGACGGTGACGACCGTGCTGCTGATCTTTTCCATGGGCGTTACGCTGGGGCGGCGGGAGAACTTCCTCCGGGAGCTGGGAGAGGTGGGCTGGCGGAGCCTCGTGCTGTGCCTGCTGCCGGTGATCGGATCGGTGATCTGCGTCTACTTCCTGACCCGCTCCATGGCCCGCGAAAAGCGGCGGCAGCAGGAGGAGAAGAAGGCGGAGACGCCCGGAGAGGAGGCGGCGTCATGATGGTGGCACTGGCCGTGGCCGCGCTCGTCGGCGGCGTGGCCTGCGGGCTCAGCGGCTGGGAGCCGGCCGTGCTGACGCTGCTGACCGGCCATTCCGACTATATCCTCTACGTGCTGATGTTCCTGGTGGGGATCAGCGTGGGCCTGAACAAGGGGCTCGTTCGGCGGATCCGGGCGTACAACATCCGGATCTTCCTGATCCCGCTGGGGATCATCCTGGGCTCGATGGCCGGCGGCGCGGTCTGCGCGCCGCTGCTGGGGATGCCGCTGCGGGAAAGCATGGTCGTGGCCGGCGGCCTGGGCTGGTACAGCCTGTCGGGCGTCATGCTGACCGAGCTGGGCGGCGCGACCCTGGGCAGCATCGCCTTCCTCAGCAACCTGATGCGGGAGATCGTGTCGTTCTTCTGCATCCCGTGGGTGTCGAAGAAGCTCAATTACTTCTGCTGCATCGCGCCTGCCGGCGCCACCAGCGAGGACACGACGCTTCCGATGATGATCCGATACACCGACGAGGAGACGGTGGTGCTGTCGGTGATCAACGGCGTGCTGTGCTCGGCCGCGGTGCCGTTCCTGCTCCGCATTTTCTGGCAGCTGCCCTGGTAGGCGGCGGACGTAAAAAAACGACGTACCCAAACGGGTACGTCGTTTCGTGTGTTCTTCGGGGCGCTTACGCCTTGCCGGCGCAGCCGAGGACGTCGCGCAGCTTGTGGCGAACCAGCTCCTTGATGTTGGCCCGGGCGGGCTTCAGGTACTCGCGGGGGTCGAACTTGTCGGGATGCTCGTTGAAGAAGGAGCGGATGGTGCCGGTCATGGCCAGGCGCAGGTCGGAGTCGATGTTGATCTTGCAGACCGACAGCTGGGCCGCGTGGCGCAGCTCATCCTCGGGGATGCCGATGGCGTCGGGCATCTTGCCGCCGTTGTCGTTGATCATCTTCACGTACTCCTGGGGCACGGAGGACGAGCCGTGGAGGACGATGGGGAAGCCGGGCAGACGGCGGGAGACTTCCTCCAGCACGTCGAAGCGCAGCGGAGGCGGCACCAGGATGCCCTTCTCGTTGCGGGTGCACTGGTCGGGGGTGAACTTGTAGGCGCCGTGGGACGTGCCGATGGCGATGGCCAGGGAGTCGCAGCCGGTCTTGGAGACGAACTCCTCGACCTCCTCGGGCCGGGTGTAGGAGGCGGCGTGGGCCGCGACCTTGACCTCGTCCTCGATGCCGGCCAGGGTGCCCAGCTCGGCCTCCACGACGACGCCGTGGTCGTGGGCGTACTCGACGACCTTCTTGGTGATCTCGATGTTCTCGGCGAAGGGCTTCGACGAGGCGTCGATCATCACGGAGGTGAAGCCGCCGTCGATGCAGCTCTTGCAGGTCTCAAAGTCGGGGCCATGGTCCAGGTGCAGGACGATGGGAATGTCGGGGCACTCGATGACGGCAGCCTCCACCAGCTTCACCAGGTAGGTGTGGTTGGCGTAGGCGCGGGCGCCCTTGGACACCTGCAGAATCACGGGAGCGTGCTCCTCGCGGCAGGCCTCGGTGATGCCCTGAACGATCTCCATGTTGTTGACGTTGAAAGCGCCGATGGCGTAGCCGCCGTCGTAGGCCTTCTTGAACATCTCAGTGGAAGTGACAAGAGGCATGGGAAACAACTCCTTTTACTCATATTGCTGGTGTTATTTTACCAAGATTCCTGAAATAATTCAAGAGAGCGA
This sequence comes from uncultured Oscillospiraceae bacterium, assembly GCA_904395865.1. Lineage (GTDB taxonomy): Bacteria > Bacillota > Clostridia > Oscillospirales > Oscillospiraceae > Avoscillospira_A. Next base: position 30,711 of record CAJFNY010000047.1, on the reverse strand, counting down.
ATTTACAATTCTCCGGGATTGTGGTATAGTATATCTGTAAAAAATTGTGGATTCTGCATGAAACCTCATGCCCACAGATTCGGAGGTATCATTATGTCTACTGCACTCAAGGGCGCCTGCATCATCGGCCAGTCCGGCGGCCCTTCGGCGGTCATCAACGCCAGCGCCTACGGCGTCATCAAGACGGCCCTGGAGAACGAGAACATCACGAAGGTCTACGGCGCGTACCACGGCATCAAGGGCGTGCTCAATGACCAGCTGATGATCATGGACGAGGAGGATCCGGCGGAGCTGGAGCGCCTGCTGTACACCCCGTCCTCGGCCCTGGGCTCCTGCCGCTACAAGATCGCCGACCCCGACGAGGATGAGACCGACTACAAGCGCATCCTGGAGATCTTCCAGAAGTACAACGTCCGCTACTTCTTCTACAACGGCGGCAACGACTCCATGGACACCTGCGCCAAGGTCTCCCGCTACATGGCCAAGGTGGGCTACGAGTGCCGCGTCATGGGTGTGCCCAAGACGATCGACAACGACCTGTTCGGCACCGACCACTGCCCCGGCTTCGCCTCGGCGGCCAAGTATATCGCCACGTCCATCATGGAGGTCAGCCGCGACGCCCACGTGTACGACACCGGCATGATCACCATCATCGAGTGCATGGGCCGCCACGCCGGCTGGCTCACCGCCGCTTCGGCCCTGGCCGGCCTCAAGGGCGACGGCCCCGACTTCATCTACCTGCCCGAGGTGGACTTCGACATGGAGAAGTTCATCGCCGACGTGTCCGCCCGGTATGAGCAGAACAAGAACTGCATCGTCGCCGTGTCCGAGGGCATCCACTACGCCGACGGCTCCTTCGTCTCCGAGGCCAAGACTTCCGGCACCGACGGCTTCGGCCACGCCCAGCTGGGCGGCCTGGCGGCGACGCTGGCCAACATCATGAAGGAGCGCACCGGCGCCAAGGTCCGCGGCATCGAGCTGAGCCTGCTGCAGCGCTGCGCGGCCCACTGCGCCTCCGGCACCGACATCCAGGAGTCCTTCAACTCCGGCAAGACGGCCGTGGAGGCCTCCGTGGCCGGCGAGACCGGCAAGATGGTCGGCTTCGAGTGCGACCGCACCAACGGCTACACCTGCAAGACGAAGCTGTTCGACCTGGACAAGGTGGCCAACTTCGAGAAGAAGTTCCCCAAGGAGTGGATCACCCCCGAGGGCAACTACGTGACCCGGGACTTCATCGACTACTGCTTGCCGCTGATCCAGGGCGAGACGATGATGGTCAAGGAGGACGGCCTGCCCCGCTTCTGCAACCTGAAGAAGGTCTTTGCCAAGTAATTCGGAATCAAACACAGCGCCCGCCGACAATGCCGGCGGGCGCTTTTCTTCGCGGGGGAAGGAATTTTACAGAGAGACTTGACAATATATATATATATATATGATATACTGCGAGAAATGTTGTGTATTATGACGACATTTTTACCAAAACTTCGGGGATTCCCCGAATGCGCCCCCTGTCAGCGGGGCGCGGGAAGGAGCGAGCAAACATGAATGAGAGCGTCATCCTCCGCGGGAAAAGCGGGAAGGTCCGAAAAACCACCATCGCCGGCATCGTGCTGGGCCTGCTGCTGAGCGTGGGCGGCTTCGTTGCGTATATCCTCCTATTTGAGCATCTGGACGCCACGGCGGGGAACGCCGCCGCGCGCGCGACGACCCCTGTCTTTACCGGGATTATGCTTCTGGGCGGCCTCCTTTTGATCGTCTGTATCATCTTCTACCTGGCCATGGGCCGGTGCGTCCTCACCGTGACGGATACGACCGTGTCCGGCCGCGCCGCCTTCGGGAAGCGGGTGGAGATTCCGGTGCTGTCGATCCGCGCCGTGAGCGGCGGCTCCTTCGGCGCCGTCGTGGTGGAGACGGCCACCGCCGCGGCCAAATTCTACGGCATGGACGACCGCGACGCCATCTGCGGCCAGCTCCGGCAGCTGATGGCCCGGGCGACTGCGGGGGCGGAGCGCCCGCAGAACTGGGAGGCCATTCTGGAGGCCGTCAAGACGGCCGTCTGCGCGCAGCTGAAGAGCCCGGCGTCGGCGCAGTTCCCGCCGGACCTGGTCACGTTCGCGGGCGACGCGGCCGGCGGGTACCGCGTGGAGGGCTACGTGGATTCCCAGAACGGCTACGGCGCGATGATCCGGAACGACTTCTCCGCCGACGTGGTCGTGGAGAACGGCACCCCCGTCGTCCGGTCCGCCACCGTGGCCGCAGGCACCAACCGGGTGCGGGCCAAGAACTTCGTGGTCATGTACGTGGTGATCTCCGTATTCGTGGTGGTATTTGGGGCGATCCTGTACTTCCTCATTTCCTCGCTGGTCGGGCTCTGACTGCAGAGCCGGCAGAGCGCAAAACCGGGGCGGCGCGCAGCGCCGCCCCGGTTTTGCGCCCATGGGCGCGTCGTTTTTTACTGTTTCTGGATGTACCCCGAGGAGCCGCTGAGCTCTGCGTACGGCGCCCGGAGGTACTGCCTGCTGTAGCTGATGTGGAGGCCGTCCTGGGTGATGTTCGTCCGGCAGATCAGCAGCAGCGCCTCATGCTCGCCGCAGTCCAGCTGCCGCCGGATGTCCCCGGTGGCCGTCACGGCCCGGATGCGCAGGCGCGTATAGTAGCTGAACGAGGACATCTTCGCGTCGGCCGCGTCGGGGAACACGGCGTAGTTGATCTCCTCCTCGATGGACGGGACGCCGCGGGAGTAGGGGAAGTACTTCTGCTCCACGCCGAACTGCTGATTCTCGTAGTAGCTGCCGCGGGCGATGGCGATGACCTTCTGCCGCGGGGAGATCTCCAGCGCCTGGCAGACGTCCTCCTCCGGCGTGACGATGTCGATGCTCTGGAACCGGTTGGTGCCCCGGTCGAGCGGCGCCGGAAGCTGCATGACGAATTCGTTGTGCCGCGGGGAGTTGACGAAGTAGCCGCGGCGGGGCAGGGAGTAGATCAGGCCCTCCTGCTCCAGCAGCTTCAGGCCGCGGCGCACGGTCTCCCGGGTGGTGTTGTACTGGCTGCACAGCTCATTCTCCGAGGGGAGCAGCGCGCCGGGCATCAGGGTGCCGTCCACGATCTTTTCGCAGAGTCCGGAGAAAATGACGCGGTATAAGGGAACCGCGCTGGGCGTCCTGTTCATGTGCGCCTCCGTTCCAGGAAACGGTTGCAGGCCTTGATGGTATCGGCAGGCTCCGTGGCGCAGGCGTCGGCGTCCACGTGCTTCAGGATGCTGCGGTCGACGCAGCCGCCGCCCAGAAGGATATGGACCTGATCGCGCAGGCCGGCCTGCTGAATGGCTTCCACCGTCCGCCGCATGGAGTCCTGAGCGAAGCGCATCATCCCGCTGAGGATGACGATCTGCGGCTGCTGCAGCCGGATCTGCTCCACGAAGGTCTGCGGCGGGACGTTGACGCCCAGGTCGATGACCTCGAAGCCGTCAGCCCGGAGCAGGCTGACGATGATGTCCTTGCCGATGTCGTGAATGTCCTTCTCCACGACGCCGGCCAGGATCTTTCCCTTCTCGCCGCCCAGCGAGGCCGGGCGCGTGAAGGAGAAGGAGTCCAGGATGGAGCAGTAGAGAATGCCGGAGTACATCAGGTCGGCGATGAAGTATTCGCCCTGCTCAAACTGGCTGCCCACCAGCTTGAGCCCCTGGTTCAGGCAGCCCAGGACCTCCTCAAAGGTACAGTCGGTCTGCTTCAGCGCCTCGGCGGCGGCATGCGCGCCCTCGTCGTCCAGCCGGCCGATGGTGTCGGTCAGTCGTTTCAGAAGCTCTTGTTTGTCCACGTTGAACCACCCTCACTGATAGAGCTGTGTCAGAAGCTCGCCTGTGATCGTCTCATGGGGCGGCACCGTGAGAAACTGCTCCGGCTCCCATGGCCCCGTCAGCAGGCGCCGCAGATAGTCGATGCTCGCCGGCTCCACCGTCAGCTCCAGGGAAAAGGCGTCGGCGATGGGGGCGGCCTGCACCTTGCTGGCCTCCAGGTCGTAGCAGCCGGTGTCCAGCAGGGTCAGCTTCCGGTAGTTGGAGAGCATCACCTGGAAGATCTGCTGCGCCGTCTCCTCGCCGTACCGCCGGATCGCCCGCTGGTACTCGTTCCAGATGTTGTCCCGGCCCCGGAGCCAGCCGTCGGTCAGGAAGTAGGAGCTCAGAAGCCGGTGCTTCTTCTGCACGCCGCCCAGCAGCAGGGAGATGCAGTCGTCGACCCGGGGGATGACCAGCGGCGCGCCCCGGGCCTGCAGGCCCTGCACGGCGTTGCCGCAGAAGCTGGTGGCGAACAGCACCGCCTGATAGCCGTCGGAGCCGTCGAGGATCTCCTGGACGGCGTCGCGGAAGCGCGATTTGACGTTGTGCAGCTGCGCGTCGATCCAGGCCAGGTCGTACGACCTGGTGCAGCAGGGGAGCGCCGCCTTCAGCTCATTTTCCAGCGTGTGGCAGGCAACGATCAGATAGTCCAAGCAATTCCCTCCGATGCCGGAAGCTTCCGCCTGCGCGCCGGCCGGAGGCCGGTCCCGGCGGGCAGGCGCTTTTTTTTCTATCATAGATGCAAACGGGGCAGAAGTCAAGCCGTCCCCGGACACCCTGCCCGGGCGTTGGTCATATCTTACAAAAGCGACGGTTCCTTTTCTCCGATTGGGAGAAAGTTTTGTGCGCGCTTGACAAGTCTATTTATCTTGTATAGACTAGAGATGGTTACATCTTGGAGGTGATACCATGATTGTCATTGGAGAGAAGATCAACGGTGCCATTCCGACGATCCGCCAGGCCATTGCCGACCGGGACGACGCCCTCATCCGGGAGCGGACGCTGGCCCAGGCGGAGGCCGGCGCGGATTTCCTCGACTGCGCGCCCAGCACGTCCACGGAGCTGGAGTACGACGCCATGTGCTGGCTCATCGACACGATGCAGGCAGTGACGGAGATTCCCCTGTGCATCGACAGCCCCAATGTGCAGCTGCTGAAGCGGATCCTGGAGGAGGGGCGCGTCCGGAGGCCCGGCATGGTCAACTCGGTCAATGAGGAAGGGACGAAGTGCGAGACCATCTTCCCCATCATCGCCGGGACGGACTGGCAGGTCATCGGCCTGACGTGCGACCGGGACGGCATCCCCATGGACCCGGAGAAGAAGCTGGACATTGCCAAGCGGATGATCGACAAGGCCGACCACTACGGCGTGAAGCTGTCCAACTTCCACATTGACCCGTGCGTCATGGCGCTGGCCACGGTCCCGTCGGCCATGGTGGACTTTGAAAAGTGCATCCGGGGCATCCACGAGTACGCGCCGGAGGTAAAAGTGACCGGCGCGATTTCGAACATCAGCTTCGACATGCCGGCGCGGAAGTACGTGAACGTCAACTGCATGGCCTACGCCATTCTGGCCGGCCTGGACTCGGCCATCATGGATCCCTGCAGCGTGGACATGCGCAGCACCATCTACGCCTGCGAAGCCCTGCGCATGAAGGACAAGGGCGGCAGAAAGTATAATCGCGCGTACCGCAGCGGAAAAGTTGGCATCAAAAAATAAAAGGAGGAAGTAAGCATGATTAGTCTCGACGAACTGGTACAGGCCATGGGTGACTTGGATGAGGATACTATGGTCACATTACTGAACCAGGTGATGAGTGAGGGAGGCGGCCAGGCTGGTGAGGCCATGGGTGCCTGCCAGAAGGGAATGGACATTGTTGGTGACCGGTTTGAGCAGGGCGAGTACTTCGTTGGCGACCTGATTTATGCCGGTGAGCTGATGACGCAGGCGGTGGATATCCTGAAAGATGCACTGATTTCCGGAGATGCTTCCGGCGGTGCCCATACGAAGATGCTGCTTTGCACCGTGAAGGGAGATCTGCATGACATCGGCAAGAACATCGTCAAGGCCATGCTCGAAGCCAACGGCTTTGAGGTGATGGATCTGGGCATTGACGTACCGCCGGAAAAGATTGTGGAAACGGTCAAGGAGAACCATCTGAAAATTGTTGCGCTGTCCGGCGTCCTGACTCTGGCCATTGATTCCATGAAGGAAACGGTGGACGCACTCAAGGCTGCGGGCCTGAATGACGTGAAGGTCATTATCGGTGGAGCACCGGTTTCTGAGAACGCGAAAAATGCCACCGGGGCAGACGAGTGGGCGCACAGTCCTCAAAAGACCATTCAGACCTGCAAGGCCTGGGCTGCCGGCGCGTGAGCTTCGGCAAGCAATACTTCCGGCGGAGCGACGTCTGAAAGGGGCGAGAATAAGAAATGAAAAAACAGCCTAAGAGCATTCACATTCTGATCGGTATCCTGGTATTTCTGGTGCTGCGGCTGATTTTGGGCAGATGCACTGACATGGGCATCACAGCTGCCGGCGCTTCCACTCTGGCTCTGTTCATTGCGACGATTTATCTCTGGATTACTTATGGTACGGGCTGGACCAGCATGTTGTCCATCAGCGCACTTGCCTTTACGGGCATCATGCCGGCTTCCACCATCATGGCCAACTCTTTCGGCAACTCCACGACAGTGATTTGCATCGGTACTCTGATTCTGTGTGTGGCGCTGGAGGAGAATGGCGTAACTACACTGATCTCCAACTGGTTCATCACCCGGAAGATTGTCAGCAAACGGCCGTATGTGTTCCTGTTCATGTTCTTGCTGGCCAACCTGGTGGTATGCTACTTCATGGAAGCCACAGCCGTCATGATCATCTTTTTGGTGCTGGCGAAAGGAGTTCTCGACAGTCTGGGCTATACGACAGAGGACAAGTTCGCCAAAGCACTGTATCTGGGCGTATTGTGGATTACCTGTGTCGGAAACGGCGCGTCCCCCATTGGACATCCGGTGGTTTTGCTGATGATCAACTCCATGGCGGAGATGACTGGAGCGCCGGTTTCCTGGGTGAAGTACATGATGGTCGGCATCCCGCTCTCTCTGGTTACGCTTGGCCTGACCATCCTGATCTTCAAGTTTGTACTGCGCCCTGACTGCACAAAGTATGCTGCGTATGATGTGATGGCCCGCCGCAAGGAGCTGCAGAAGCTCAGCGCCAAGGGTAAGGCCTCTCTGGTGGTATATGTGGCCCTGATTATTGTGTGGCTGCTGCCGGACTTCATTGGTTCGATACTGCCCCAGGTGGAAGCAATCCTGGATCGGGTTGGCGCATCGATTTTCTCGCTGCTGGCCGTGGCTATTGTTTGCGCGATCCGCATCAAGGGCGAACCAGTGCTGAAATATGAGACGGCGGTTAAAAAGATTTCCTGGCCCACCGTGTTCTTCATTGCTTGTATCTTCCTGTATGCTTCGGCATTCAATATGGAGTCCGGCGGCATCAACGTGTTCCTGCGGAATCTGGTCGCTCCGATTACGAGCAGTCTGCCGGCTTCGGTGCTTGCAGCCGTGTTCCTCTGCTTTGTGATCGTTGCTACCAATTTCTTCTCCAACGGCGTCATTGGTACCATTGGTATTTCCGTGGGCGTGCCTGCACTGATGGCGGTCTCTCCGGTCGGCTATGTGACTGCGTACGGCGTCCTGGTGGCGGCACTGTGCAACATGGGCATTGCAACGCCCGGCGGCAGCGGCTTCGTGGCGCTGGCTCAGAAAGACGGTTATATTACCGGCGGTGAAACCCTGAAATACAGCATGTTGCTGATCGTGGTCATGTACATCGCGGTTATGTTGATTTTCTGGCCCCTGGCGCAGGCACTGTTCTGACGGTCCGCTCGTTTGACCCGTACACAGAGCCCGCTTGAATGGTTTACCATTTACTATTAAGGAGGTTTGTCGAGATGGATGTAAGCGCTCTGTATGAGCAGCGGCTGCAGCGCTTTGATGATGTGATGAGCCGCAAAATCCCGGATCGTGTTCCGGTGATTCCCAATATGAACACGTGGATGTACCAGTATGCCGGCATCAGTGTCAAAAAGGCATTCCTGGAGGATCCAGATGAGATTTTTAACGCAGCGAAATTCATGACGGAGCGAATCCCCATGGACGGGCTCATGAGCACCTCCAACACTGTGCCGCTGAAACTGGCTGAGAATGTCGGCAAAGACGAGGGTATTTACACCTGCTCGGATAACGGCGTGCAGATCAAGGGCAGTCATGGCCGGCTGATGGAGCCGGAGGAGTATAAGCTGCTGGCTGAGAACCCGATGAAGTTCTTTGCGAATGTGCTGATTCCCCGGAAATTCAGTGCCTTCCGTGGGGCCAGCCTGGAGAAGAAGGTCGACCTGATTAAGCAGGCCTACGCTGACAACGTTGCTTTCATGCAGTACAATCGCGGGCCGAATACCCGGATTGAGAAGGAGCTGGGCATGCCCCTGATCGTTCGCGCCACCAACTTCCTGGCGCCGGACATCGTGCTGGATTATCTGCGTGATTTTGTGGGTATCTCCCTGGACGTCCGGCGGCATTCCGATGAGCTGCTTGCGGCATGCCTGTCCCTCTATGACTACGTACTGGAGATGTTTAACGATACGGCGACGCCTCCGGATCGGAAGATCCTGTTCTCCCCGCTGCATCTGCCCACGTACCTGCGGCCGAAGGATTTCGCGAAGCTGTACCTCCCGTTTATGAAGAGATATCTGGAGGAAATGGCGGTCAAACGCGGCTATTCCGTATACTTCTTTATGGAGAACAACTGGATGCCGTATCTGGAGCTGCTTCAGGAGCTGCCGGAGCACACGAAGTTTGTCGGCCTGTTTGAAACCGGCAAGATCGACGAGCTGGTGGAGATCAAGCGCCGCCTGGGCACCCGCTTCATCGTCATGGGCGGCATGTCGGTGGAGACGCTTCGGTTCGGAAGCAAGCAGGACGTCATGGATACGTGCCAGAAGTGCCTGGACCTGCTGGCCCCCGGCGGCGGCTACATTTTCTCAACGGATAAAACCCTGATGACCATGAACGATGGTACGCCGGAGAATGTGCTGACTGCCTGTGAGTACGTTACAGAGCACGGCAAGTACTGATTGGACTCTCTCGAAAGGAAGGATTCGCATGGCTGAATATGCAACCAATCTCGACGGCGATACGTTGGAAGCGTTCGAGATCGCTGCCAAGCAGATTGCCGAGGAAAAAGGCCTGGACCTGGAAACCGTGGAAAAGAGCATGAAAAAGCTCATTTACCTCTTTGTGACCAGAATCTGAGGCAAAACGACGCCCCCGCCCGATTGGGCGGGGGCTTTCTGCCTCCCGGCGGGCTACTCCCGGCTCTGGGCCTGGTACGCTTCGCCCCAGTTCCACATGGCGTCGAGCACCGGCTTCAGGCTGCGGCCCAGCTCCGTCAGCGTGTACTCCACCCGCGGCGGGACCTCGGGGTAGACCGTGCGCGTCAGCAGGCCGCTCTGCTCCATCTCCCGGAGCTGCGCCGTCAGCACCTTCTGGCTGACGTTCCCGACGGATTTTTTCAGCTGGCCGAAGCGCTTCGTGCCCGGCATCAGGTCCCGGAGAATCAGTACCTTCCACTTGTCGCTGATCAGGGTCAGCGTCGTCTCCACGGGGCAGGCCGGGAGCACCTTTGCCGCATCCGCCATCGCGCATTCCTCCTCCGGATTGCATGGCTTCCAAAATGATTGTACACTCTTATTTTACGGTACTCCCAATGCGGCTGTCAAGTGCCGGCGGCACGGTTACTTCCGCGTAACGATACCACAATATTGTGCGTACTTTTCAAATGAAAAAGGCGCTGATATAATGCGGTTGTAAGGAAAAAACGAAACCAAACAGGAGGTAATCACAATGAAACTCGCAGTCGTATGCGCCAATGGCAAGGCCGGTAAGCGGATCGTCAAGGAGGCCCTGAGCAGGGGGCTGGACGTGACGGCCGTGGTCCGCGGGGAGAACCGGACCGAGGCGAAGCAGGTGCTCCGGAAGGACCTGTTCGACCTGACCGCCGCGGATCTCCGGGGCTTTGACGTGGTCGTCGACGCCTTCGGCGCCTGGACGGAGGACACGCTCCCGCAGCACAGCACCTCGCTGAAGCACCTGTGCGACATCCTCAGCGGCACGGAGACCCGCCTGCTGGTGGTGGGCGGCGCCGGAAGCCTGTACGTCAACCCGGAGCACACGGTCCAGGTGATGGATGGCCCGGATTTCCCGGACGTGTTCAAGCCGCTGGCCATGGCCCAGGGCAAGGCACTGGAGGAGCTGCGGCAGCGCAGCGATGTGAAGTGGACGTTCCTCAGCCCCGCCGGCGACTTCCAGGCCGACGGTGAGCGCACCGGCCGGTACATTCTGGGCGGCGAGGAGCTGACCCTCAACGAAAAGGGCGAGAGCATCATCAGCTACGCTGACTACGCCATCGCCATGGTGGACGAGGCCGTCAGCGGCAGCCACGTGCAGCAGCGGATTTCCGTCGTCCGCCGGTAACGGCCCGCTATCTCATCAAAAGGCGCCTGCCGCAAAAGCGGCAGGCGCTTTGTCATCCCTGCCGCCGCACCTGCTCCTGGTACCACAGCCCCCACTGCTCCATGGCGCGGATGATGGGCTGCATGGAGCCGCCCAGCGCACTCAGCGCGTATTCCACCCGCGGCGGGACCTCGGGATAGACCGTGCGCGTGATGATGCCGTCCTCCTCCAGGGAGCGCAGACTGTCGGTCAGGACCTTCTGGCTGATCCCCTCCAGGTCGCGCTTGAGCTCGTTGAACCGCCAGGGGCGGGCCAGCAGATTCCGCAGGATCAGCAGATTCCACTTGCTCCCGATCAGCTGCACGGTGGTGGCGACGGGGCAGGCCGGGAGCTCGTCTTTCGCCAGCATGGGGCGTTTCCCTCCCTGCGTGTGATACATCCATTATATCGGCGCGGTTCCGGACCGGTCAAGAGGTCACAAAAAGGTGACCTGGTCATAAAAAGGTGCGTACTTGTGGGGGAACATCGCGCCCGTTATACTGAGGGCAAGGATCCGGAAGGCGCCGGATTTCCGAAGAAAAAATCAAAGGAGGAATTCGTTATGGCACTGAAGCATCTGTTTGGCTGGAGCCACAGGACCGAGGCCGCTTCCGCCTGCGGCGCCGGCGACAAGCAGTGAGCGCCCGCGCCCCCTCGGAACGGCCTGCGGGGGCGCGCTTCCCAAGGGACGGAGCCCGTTCCGCGCTTTGGGAAATGCGCCCCCCCTTCTCAAAGAGTGAACGATCAGGAGGTAATTTGAGATGGAATCCTTCGCGTTTCAGTGGCACATCACCGACGCGTGCGACCAGCGGTGCAGGCACTGCTACGTCTTCGCCGAGGACGCCTGCAAGAAGCCGGACGCCATGACGTGGCCCCAGATGCAGGACACCTTCTATAACTGCCTGGACTTCTGTGCGGTCTACCGACGCCGGCCGTACTTCTACATCACCGGCGGCGACCCCATCCTGCACCCGGACTTCTGGAAGCTGCTGGAGCTGCTGCAGGAGCACCGCATCCCCTTCACCATCCTGGGCAACCCCTTCCACCTGGACGACGCGGTGTGCAGGCGGCTGCAGGAATGCGGCTGCGAGAAGTACCAGCTGTCCCTGGACGGCCTGCGGGAGACCCACGACGCGCTCCGCAAGCCCGGCAGCTTCGACTGCACCCTGGAGAAGATCGCCTGCATCAGGCGGGCGGGCATCCGGGCGGTCATCATGACGACGGTCTCCGGCGCCAACATCGACGAGATCCCGGCGCTCATCGACACGGTGGTGGCCCACAGGGCGGACGTGTTCGCCTTCGCCCGCTACTGTCCAACCAGCGGGGAGAAGGACGTGGGCATCGCGCCGCTGCGGTACCGGCAGCTGCTGGCCGACTGCGACGAGAAATTCAAGGCGTACGAGGCCGCCGGCTGTGAGACGTACTTCAACAGGAAGGACCACCTGTGGACGCTGTATGAGTACGAAACCGGCGCATTCCGCATTCCGGAGGACGCGCAGGAGGGCATGATCTACGGCGGCTGCAACTGCGGCAACTGCCACCTGACGATCCTGCCCACCGGAGACGTCTACGCCTGCCGCCGAGTGCAGAACAGCAGGGTAGGGAACGTGTTCGCCGACCGGCTGGCAGACGTGTGGGTGTGCCAGATGGAGCGGTACCGGGAGTATGCCGGATTTGAAACGTGTGCCGGGTGCGAGCTGCTGGCGTGGTGCCGGGGGTGCCCGGCGGTGGCCAGCGGGCGGGACGGCGACTTCTACGCCGCCGACCCCCAGTGCTGGAAGGAGGTCGTTGGGAAATGAAGGACGTCATGGAGACGATCCTGCACCGGCGGTCCATCCGGCGGTTCGGGCCGGAGCAGGTGGACGAGGCGGCGCTGCAGCAGATCCTGCAGGCCGGGCTGTACGCGCCCAGCGCCGGCGGGCGGCAGGGCGTCCTCCTGGTGGTGAGCCAGGACCGGGCCGTCAACGAGCGGCTGGGCCGGATCAAGCGGGCCAATTCCCGCCCGCGCATGGCGACGGCCACCAGCTGCGTCTCCCGGGAGCAGCCCAGCATCGCCGACGACCCGAAGCTTACCGACGCCTTTTACGGCGCGCCGACGGTCGTCACCCTGTTCGCCCCGCGGGACTTCCTGTTTGCGGCCGAGGACTGCGCCGTGGCCGCGGAGAACATGATGCTGGCGGCGGACGCCCTGGGCGTGGGCGCCTGCTACGTCGGCCAGGGCTGGACGGCCTTTGCCGACCCCTACGGGCAGGAGGTCCTGCGCCGGTGGGGCGTCCGGCACGACTACTACGCCGTGCTGCAGGTGCTCCTGGGCTATCCCAGGGCGGGCGACCCGCACCCGGCGGCGAAGCCCCGGCGGGAGGGGCGTATTCTGCGCTTCTGAGCACGCCGGCGGGGCGGCGTGCTGCCGCGATCCCCGTCCGGGAGGCGTGACGGCGCGGAAATGGCCGCAGAGGGGCCCCGGTCCGGCAGGACCGGGGCCCCTCTGCCGGTGAACGGGCCGCCCGGAGCCATACGCGGCGCGTATGGCTGGGCATAAGCGATGGGTATTCGCATTTTTCGGGCCGGTCTGGTATCATAATGGCAGAAACGGACGGGGGGATGCGGCAATGAGAACGTGGTGTGTCTGGCTGCTGGCGATGACGGTTTTCCTGGCGGCCTGCGGAGTGCCGGGCGCCTCGGCGGAGGTGCCGGAGCAGAATGCCGGCCAGCCGGCCGGCGGCGGAGAGACGGAGCCGCCGGCTCCGGAGACGGTGCTTCCGCCGGAGGCGCCCGCCGGGGAGGACGAGGTCGGGGAAGCGGCGGCGGCGGCCCGGCAGCTTCAGGTACAGTGCGGAACCGCGACGGTGGTCTACGCTCTGAACGACAGCGCCGCGGCAGACGCCCTCTGCCGGCAGCTGCCGCTCACCCTTACGGTGGAGGATTACAGCACCAATGAGAAGATCTTCTATCCGCCGCAGGCGCTGGAGACCTCCGGCACCCCGGTGGCGGAGGGCGGGGCCGGCGTCCTGGCGTACTACGCCCCGTGGGGAGACGTGGTGATGTTCTACGGCGACTTTGCCGCCAACGATTCCCTGTACGCGCTGGGCCAGGTGGTGTCCGGCGGGGAGCAGATCGGCAGCCTCTCCGGCACCATCACCGTTTCGCTTCTGGAGTCGGGAGAAGCGGACGCGTGAAAACGGGAGCTCCGGGGGACACCTCCCGGCCGACACGGCGCCGCCGGCCTGCCCTCTGGATCTGACGGAGACGGGACGGCGCGCCGGCCATGCGCCGGACAGGCATACGAACGGGACCGCCGGCAGCAGCCGGACGGACAGGACGGAAAAGGAGGTACTCTTATGCAGTACACGCAACTGGGCAGCTCCGACCTGCGGGTTTCCCGCATCTGCATGGGCTGCATGGGCTTCGGCGACGCCAGGAACGGCCAGCACAGCTGGACGCTGGACGAGGCGCACTCCCGGGAGATCATCCGGCGGGGGCTGGAGCTGGGCATCAACTTCTTCGACACGGCCATCGCCTACCAGAGCGGCACCAGCGAGCAGTACCTGGGCCGGGCCCTCCGGGACTTCGCCCGGCGGGAGGACGTGGTGGTGGCCACCAAGTTCCTGCCCCGCACGCCGGAGGAGATCGCCGCCGGCGTCTCCGGCCGGCAGCACGTTGAGAATCTGGTGAACACCAGCCTGCGGAACCTGGGGACGGACTACATCGATCTGTATATCTACCACATGTGGGACTATGCGACCCCGCTCCATGACATTCTGGAGGGGCTCAGCCGCGTGGTGCAGGCGGGAAAGGTCCGGTACGTCGGCATCTCCAACTGCTTCGCCTACCAGCTGGCCAAGGCAAACGCCCTGCCGGAGCGGGAGGGCTTCCCGAAGTTCGTCTCCGTGCAGGGCCACTACAACCTGATCTTCCGGGAGGAGGAGCGGGAGATGGCGAAGCTCTGCGCAGAGGACAACATCGCCATGACCCCGTACAGCTCGCTGGCCGGCGGCCGCCTGTCGAAGCACCCCGGTGAGACCTCCAGGCGGCTGGAGGAGGACAGCTACGCCCGCCTCAAGTACGATGCCACTGCCGCCCAGGACGCGGAGATCATCAGTCGGGTGGCGCAGCTGGCGGACCGGCGGGGCGTCTCCATGACGGAGATCTCCCTGGCCTGGCTGCTGACGAAGGTGACGGCGCCGGTGGTGGGCGCCACGAAGCTGCACCACGTGGAGGGGGCTGCCCGGGCCGTGGAGCTGGCGCTGACGGCGGAGGAGTGCGCCTGGCTGGAGGAGCCGTACGTCCCCCACGCCCTGGTGGGCGTCATGGCCCAGAACACGCCGGCGGCCGCCGGAGAGCGGCACGTGTGGACCACCGGCGGGCAGACCATCGCAGATAAGATATGAGGGACTGCGGCGCGGCCGGATTTCCGGCCGCGCCGCCGGTTTCTGCCCGGTGCATCTCGAGATTCTTTACGGACGTGCAGTTTTCTGCGGATTGTGGTATGATTTTACTGTTCAGGCGCTGAAACGAACGGAGCTGATGAGATGCAGAACACGATCGAGGATATCAGACGGCTGGAGCGCGAATTCCGGGCCTGCCGGAAGCTGCTGACCGCCCTCGGGGACGAGACGCGGCAGTATCTGCTCTGCATGATGCTGAACGGGCCGTGCGGCGGGAACCGCGTGCTGGAGATTGCGGAGCGGACGAATCTCTCCCGCCCGGCAATCTCGCACCATATGCAGATTCTGAAAGACGCCGGGATGGTGAAAAGCCGGAGAGAGGGGACGCGCATCTACTACTACCTGGATCCGGAGGCCGGCCAGCTGGACAATCTGATTACGCTGTTCTGCGATGTGCGGGAGTTTATGAAGTACGTCCCGGACCGGGGCGGCGGCGACGGGCTTGCCTGTCAGCCGCTGCCCACCGGCGATGCGCCGTAAAACGACAGGGGGAATCTCGAATGGATGAATTGCAGGCGATGCGTGAACGGCACTCGGTCCGGTCGTATACGGACCGGCCCATCGAGGGGGCGACGCTGGAGGCGCTGCAGCGCTTCGTGGAACAGTGCAGCCGCGAGAGCGGCCTGCACCTGCAGCTGGTGCTGGACGAGCCGGAGGCCTTTTCCGGCCGGATGGCCCATTACGGCAGGTTTTCCGGCGTCAGAAACTACGTCGTGCTGGCCGGGGAGAAGGGGCCGGACCTGGAGGAGCGGTGCGGCTATTACGGGGAGAAGATCGTGCTCTTCGCGCAGATGCTGGGCCTGAACACCTGCTGGGTCGCCATGACGTACCGCAGGGGATGCGCCGCCGGGCAGCTCCGCCCGGGAGAGCGGCTCTGCCTCGTCATTGCCGTCGGCTACGGGGAGACGAACGGCGTCCCCCACAAGATGAAGCCGCGGGAGCGTGTCATGGATGTGGAGGCGCCGCCGCCGGACTGGTTCCTGCGGGGCGTGGACGCGGCGCTGCTGGCGCCCACGGCGATGAACCAGCAGAAGTTCCAATTTACCCTGCGCGGCAGCACCGTCACGGCCACGGCCGGAATCGGCTTTTACAGCAGGATCGACCTCGGCATCGCCAAATACCACTTCGAGCTGGGGGCCGGCCGCGAAAACTTCACCTGGGGATGAGCAAAGCCCCGTGCGCCGATGCGGCGCACGGGGCCATTCCATCCGCACCGCCCGGAGCCCGCAAACCGGTGCGCACGGACGTCTGTTTGCCGCAGACAGAAAAAGACGCCGGAGCAAAGCGGACGTTGCTCCGGTGTGGAAGGGACGGTTAAAAATGGTATTTTCTCGCAATAAGACAAAACCGCCGCGAAGCGGCGGCCCCAAACCGGAGCCCAGCGACAGCGGGTCCGGTTTGGAGAGGAGGAGCAAGGGAGCGGGCGGATGGCGTTCTTTTCGCCAAAGGCAAAAAGAACGCCGGAGCAAAGCGGACTTTGCTCCGACGTGGTGGAGGCGAGGGGAGTCGAACCCCTGTCCGAAAGCAGGTTGACAGGAACTTCTCCGAGCGCAGTCAATTCTTTGCATTCCCTCGCCGCAGCGGGAATTGACACCCTTTACGGCTCAGTAGCTTCATGATTCATGGTATGGGCAAAGCTTACCATACGCACGGGCACCACTGAATGACGCCCCATCCCGGCTCGTGGTCCTTCCGGGTGGGACGGGCGGCCTAATTAGGCAGCCAGGGCAACTTGATTGTTGTCAGTTAATTTTGAAAATTGCCCGTTTTATAGAGGCCAGGCGCCTCTGCTCGCTATTCCAGCCGCGCTGCCCCCGTCGAAACCGGTACGCCCCCATGGGGCCCGCCGCGGCTGCGGCGGGACGGGATGCCAGGGCAGCCCCCGGCAGGGGAATTCATTATAACAGGCTTTCTGCCGGCGGTCAAGAGGTCTATGTGGCGGCAATGCGCACGACCCAGGCCTGGGGCAGAAGCTTTGCCAGGACGCGGTACAGCTTGTAGAAGCCCTGCGGCGTGTAAACGGCACGGTCCCGCAGGGCGGCGCGGAGGGCGCCGCGGGCCACCCGCTCCGGCCGGCAGTAGGGCAGGGTGGAGAAGGTTTTGGAGTTGCCGCGGATGCCGCCGATGTCCAGGAACTCCGTGTCCATGGGGCCGGGGCAGACGGCGGTGACGGTGATGCCGCGGGGACGCAGCTCCTCCCGCAGGCCGCGGCTGAAGGCGGTCACGTACGCCTTGGTGGCGCTGTAGACCGTCATCCGGGGCGTCGGGCAGAAGGAGGCGATGGACGCGACGTTGATGATGTGGCTGCCGGCGGCCATGTGGGGCAGGGCCAGATGCGTCACCAGGGACAGCGCCCGCGTGTTCAGGTCCGTCATGGCGGCGATCCACCGGGCCGGGCTGTCGGCCACGTCGGAGAGGAAGCCGCAGCCGGCGTTGTTGACCAGCAGCCGGATGTCGGCCTCCGCCTCCTGCAACTGCTCCCGCAGAGCGGCGAAGGAGGCCGGCTGGCAGAGGTCCAGGCAGATCGGCCGCAGGGGCCTGCCGCCGCAGGCGGCCGCCAGCTCCTCGGTGACGGTGATGTTTCGGGAGACGAGCCAGAGTTCCTCCAGCTCCGGCAGGGCGGCGGCCGCTGCTGCGGCCAGCGCGCGGCCCAGGCCGCGGGAGGCGCCGGTGATCAGGGCAATGCGCTTCATCTGCGGTACGGATCTGCCAGCTTCTCCGGCTCAGGGTACGTCTCGCCGTGGGTGTCCACGGTGATGGAGCGGATCTTCTGCTCCTGGCGGGGCCGGTCGTTCCGGTCGGTCTCCACGGCGGCGATGGCATCCACGGTGTCCATGCCCTCCGTCACCCGGCCGAAGGCCGCGTACTGGCCGTCCAGGTAGTCGCCGTCGGCGTGCATGATGAAGAACTGGCTGCCGGCGGAGTTGGGCGACTGGGCCCGCGCCATGGACAGCACGCCGCGGGTGTGGCTCACGTCGTTGGGGACGCCGTTGAGCCGGAACTCGCCGCGGATGCAGTACCCGGGGCCGCCCATGCCGGTGCCCTCGGGGCAGCCGCCCTGGATCATGAAGCCGGAGATGACCCGGTGGAAGATCAGGCCGTCGTAGAAGCCCCGGTTGGCCAGGGAGATGAAGTTGCGCACCGACTGGGGCGCCACGTCGGGATACAGCTCGCAGACGATTCTGCCGCCGTTCTCCATTTCGATGGTTGCAGTGGGATTTGCCATAGTCTCAGTGATTCCTTTCTTTCATCGCCCGGTCCATCTGGCGCTTGGCGTCCTTGCGGGCGGCGTCCTCACGCTTGTCGTAGAGCTTTTTGCCGCGGCAGAGGGCGATCTCCACCTTGACCCGGGCGTTTTTGAAGTAGACGGACAGCGGGATCAGGGAGTAGCCCGCCTGCTTGATCTGACCGTAAAGGCGCCGGATCTCCCGCTTGTGCATCAGCAGGCGGCGGGGGCGCATGGGATCCCTGTTGAAGATGTTGCCCTTTTCGTACGGGCTGATGTGCATCTGCCGGAGGAAGAGCTCCCCACCCTGGATGTTGCACCAGGCGTCCTTCAGATTCAGCGTCCCCTGGCGGATGGACTTGACCTCTGTGCCGAAAAGCTCGATGCCGGCCTCGAAGCGCTCCTCCACGAAGTAGTCGTGAAAGGCCTTCTGATTCCGGGCGACGACTTTGATGCCTTTGGAGTCCATCGTGTTTACCATCCTTTACGCTCGATTCCGTGGAGTTAGTATATCACAGCCGGCCGCATTTTTCCATGGGAAAATTGGCGCACGCCGGCGGCTCTCTGCGAAAGCCGGTCAATTGGCGGAAAAACGCGGCACTTCTGTGGTATACTGAAGAAAACCGGAAGGGAGTGGAAGTACATGAAACTTCGAGGATTCCGCGCGGCGGCTCTGGTGCTGGCGCTGGCCGTTCTGGCCGTGCCCGCGCTGGCGGCGGAGGAGGCGCCCAGCGCCTGGGCGCAGGCGGAGGTGGAGGCCGCCCGGGAGGCCGGCCTCGTGCCGGAGGCGCTGGACGGGAAGTACGACGCGCCCATCACCCGGGCGGAGTTCTGCGCCCTGGCGGCGTCGCTGTACCGGGTCTGGGAGGCGCAGGGGCTGGTGGAGGCGGCGGAGCCGCAGGTCGACGCCTTCACCGACTGCGGCGACGAGGATGTGCTGCTCTGCGCGGCCCTGGGCGTCGTCAACGGCGTGGGGGACGGGCGGTTTGCCCCGGACGATCCCATCGCGCGGCAGGAGGCCGCGGTGATGCTGCACCGCCTGGCGGGCCTGCGGACGGAGCCGGAGACGATCCTGCCCCACGTGTTCGCCGACGGGGCGGACCTGCGGTCCTGGAGCCGGGAGGGCGTCTACTGGGCGTACGCCCGGGGCGTCATGGCCGGGGTGGGGGATAACCGCTTCGACCCAGACGGCCCGTACACCCGGGAGCAGTCCATGGCGACGGTGCTGCGGCTGTACGATCGCGCCTACGCTGTGCCGCCGGAGCCGGAGGCGGAGGAGGAGCCGCCGTACCGGGAAGTAACGGACAACGTGGGCGTGGGCGTCCACCGGGAGCATGTGGAGGACGCCGAAGGGAACATCCTGCTGGCCGACCTGTGGGACTGCGGCGGGATCTTCTATGAGACGGCAATCTTCGGAAAGTGGGTCAGCGTGATGGCGCCGGACTTCCGCACGGCGATGTACAACTGGGAGACCGGGCAGCTGCTGGAAGGCTGGCAGCTGGAGTCGGTGGACGAGGCCTCCGGCGCGGGCTGGGCAATCCCGGCGGAGAACACGGTCGGCTACGGCTATGCCCGGCAGCTGATCCGCGCCGACGGCACCATGGGGCGGCAGTATGCTGCGGCAGGCGTATGGCGGGACGGCCGGGCCATGGTCTGGTCGGACAGGGAGACCCTTTCAGCCATCGACCGGGACGGGGACATCCTCTGGAGCTGCCCGGCCGACGCATCGTGGCGGGGGTACGTGATCCCGACCGACGGAACCGGCGACCGTCTGGTGGTGAATCTCTGGGAGAATGGCAACTGGCTGATACAGAACGGGCAGGCGCGGTTCTTCCCGTCGGTACAGAACCTTCGGGCGCTCCGCTGGAGCGACAGCTACATCGTCGGCGAGAACGGGTACTACACGCTGTACGGCCCCGACGGGACGGCTCTGTACGGACCGTTCCCCAACGCCATGGACGAGGTGGGGCAGGACCTCTACACCCGGTGGGTCAACGACTGGACGTACGAGTACTTCCGCTGCCCCGCCGGCGGTGCGCCGCAGGTGCTGTTCACGGTGTACGTGGTCAACGGTCGCCCCGGCGACCTGCCCACCGACGGCGCCGGCGTCTACGCCCTGCGCACCGACACCCGGGAGATCACGTGCTTCGACCGCTTCGGCGACACCCTGGGTGTCCTGGAGACGGACATCGACATCGACATCTTCACCGACATCACCTTCGAGGACGGCTGCGTGCTGGTGACGCGCGAGGCGTTCAACGGGGAGCCGGCCCACGCGGCCCGCTACCTGCCCACCGGGGAGCGGCTGGAGTGAAGCGTGCTGAATAAAAGGGGCCGGGCCTGCATAAGCAGGCCCGGCCTCCGTATTTGCATCCTTTATCCGGAGCGGCCGCCGGACTTGGGGCCGCGGTCGCCGCGGCGGCGGTGCCGCCCGTCGGCGAAGGCCACCACATGGCCCGGCATGGTCGGCGCGCCGGAGCGGAGCTTCCGGGACGGGCGCGGCGGCTCCGGCGGAGGCGGCGGCAGGGGGACGGGCCTGTGGTCCTGCCGAGGCAGCTGCACCGCCGGCGCGGCAGGCGTCTCCGGCTCCGCAGGCTGGGGCTGCTTTTTGCCGCGGCGGCGGGACTTCCCGGCGGAAGGTGCGTCCGCCGGGGCGGCGGCCGGCTTCGGTTCGGCCTTTGCCGGCTTCTGCTCCGCCCTCGGCGGCTTCGGCTCGGATTTTGCCGGCTTCGCTTCCGCCGGGGCAGCCTGGGCCGGCTGGCGGCCCGGGCGGGGCGGCCGCTGGGCCTTGGGCGTCGGCTCCAGGATCTCCATGGGCCAGGGGTGGCCCGTGACCTCGGGGATCTTCCGGCCGGTGAGCTTCTCGATGTCCCGCAGGTACGCCTGCTCGTCGAAGTTGCAGAAGCTGATGGCCACGCCGCTGTGGCCGGCGCGGCCGGTGCGGCCGATGCGGTGGACGTACGTCTCGGGGACGTTGGGCAGGTCGTAGTTGATGACCAGCGGCAGCTCGCTGATGTCGATGCCGCGGGCGGCGATGTCCGTGGCCACCAGGACGCGGATGGCGCCGGACTTGAAGCTCTCCAGGGCCTTGACGCGGTTCGTCTGGCTCTTGTTGCCGTGGATGGCCATGGCCTGCACGCCGGCCTGGCCCAGCTCTTTGACGACCCGGTCGGCCCCGTGCTTCGTGGCCGTGAACACCAGGACGGACTGCTCGTCCCGCCGGGCCAGCAGCCAGGCCAGCAGGCGCTTCTTGTTGGGCTTGTCCACCTTGTAGAGCGTCTGCTCGATGGCCTCCACGGTGGTGGCCGGCGGCGTCACCTCCACGCGCACCGGGTTGTGGAGGATCTGCTTCGACAGCTCGGCGATCTCCTGGGGCATGGTGGCGGAGAAAAGCAGCGTCTGCCGCCGCTGGGGCAGGCGGGCGATGACCTTCCGGACGTCGTGGATGAAGCCCATGTCCAGCATCCGGTCGGCCTCGTCCAGGACGAACGTCTCCAGCTTCCGCAGGTCGATGTGCCCCTGGCTGCACAGGTCGTTGAGCCGGCCGGGCGTGGCCACCAGGATGTCGACGCCGGCCCGGAGGGCCTCCACCTGGGGCGCCTGGCCCACGCCGCCGAAGATCACGGTGCTGCGCAGCGGCAGGTACTTGCCGTACAGCTGGAAGTTCTCCTGGATCTGCAGGGCCAGCTCCCGGGTGGGTGTCAGCACCAGGGCGCGGATGGGCTTGTGGGTGCCGTCCGCGCGGCTCTGGAGCCGCTGGAGGATGGGGATGGCGAAGGCGGCCGTCTTGCCGGTGCCGGTCTGGGCGCAGCCGATGAGATCGCGGCCGGCCAGCACCGGCCCAATGGCCGCGGCCTGGATGGGGGAGGGCTGTTCGTAGCCCATGTCGGCCACCGCCCGCAGCAGGGCGGGCAGCAGCTGTAAGTCTTGAAATGTCATGGGAGTTCCTTTTCCTGAGAAGAGTGATGGATGCGGCCGCAGCCCGGAGACGGAGGCGGACCCTCCCGGCCGGGGCCGGCAAAACCCCCGCCGCGGCGGGGGCAGGCAGGCAAATGCGGGGCCGGGATCGGCCCCGCATGGCGGTTCAGTCGACGTCGGCGTAGTCGTCGTACTCCGACGGACGCTTCCGGCCCGGGCAAAGCTGATGCGGCGCGGTCAGCTTGTCCCAGTACCCGATGATGAGACAGACGAGGCCGGCCAGGGCCAGGCTGCCGCCAACGATCTTGAGAACGAATCTGGCAAGTTTCACATTTCCGCCTCCTTACGTGTCGGTGGTGCTGCTATCAGTATACCCGGAATCGGCCCCGTTGGCAAGCCCTTTTACACGCGGAGGACGTAGTTCTCCTTCCGGGGCTTCGGCGCGGCCGGCGCGGCGGCCGGGTAGCCCAGGATGCAGTGGCCCACGCCGATGAGCCGCTCGGGCAGGCCCCATTTGCGCAGCAGCGCCTTGCCCTCGGGGGAGTCGAACTCCTGGCGGGCCCGGTGGATCCAGCAGGAGCCGACGCCCAGCGTGCTGGCGGCCAGCATCAGGTTGCCGATGACGAGGCTGCCGTCCTCGACGCACGTGTTCCGCTCCGGGTCGGCCAGGACCAGCACGACGGTGGGCGCGCCGTAGAACGGGTCGCTGCCGGGATTGCCGAGGATCTCGGCGTTCATCCGCCGGAGCTGGGCCAGGGTCTCCGGATCCTGGATGACCACCATGGTGGCGGCCTGGGCGCCCATGCCGCTGGCGGCCCAGGTGCCCGCCTCGAGGATCTGCCGCAGGTCCTCCTCGGAGACCTGGCGGTCCTGGAAGCTGCGGCAGCTGCGCCGCGCCTGAATGGCCTTCAACACTTCGTTCATCTGCAAAACCTCCTGTTGCGCGTTTTTATAGATATCCGTACATGCCGCGGACCGAGACCTCGCCGGCGTTGACGACGCCGCGGGTGCCGTCCTCCCACGTGACCAGCAGGGCGCCGTCGCCGTCCACACCGTCGGCGTGGGCCCGGCGCACGGTGTCCCCGACGGAGACCTGCACGTCCTGCCCCACCGTGACGCAGCCGGCGGCGTAGCGGGCCATCCACGCGGCCTTGCCGGTCAGGAGGGCCGCGTCGGCGGCGTGGAGGCTGCGGATCAGCGCGGCGGCGTAGGCGTTCCGGTCCACCGGCCGGCCGGCGGCCTCCCGCAGGGAGATGGCCATGGGCCGCACGTCCTCGGGGAAGTCGGACGGCCGGTGGTTGCAGTTGGTGCCGATGCCCACCACCACGTAGTCCACCAGCCCGCTCTCGGCCTGGATGGACAGCTCCGTCAGGATGCCGGCGCACTTGCGCCGGTTGAGGATCAGGTCATTCGTCCACTTGATGCCCGGCCGGACGCCGCAGACGGCTTCGGCGGCGTCGGCCGCGGCCACGGCGGCCATGGCCGTCAGGTGGAGCAGCTCCCGCGGCGCCGCCGCGGGGCGGAGGATCACCGACAGGTACACCCCGATCCCCGGCGGGGAGGAGAAGCTCCGCCCCAGCCGGCCGCGGCCGCCGGTCTGGCGGTCGGCGATGAGCACCGTGCCGTGGGGGGCGCCTCCAGCGGCCAGCTTCTTGGCCAGGGTGTTGGTGGAGTCCACCGTGTCGAGCACCTGCACCTGCCCGGCCCACGGGTGGTCCCCCAGGGCCGCCAGAATGGCGCCGGGGCGCAGCTGATCCGGCGCGGCCGTCAGCCGGTAGCCGCGGTTGGTGGCGGAGTCGATGGTGTACCCGTCGTCCCGCAGGGCCTCCACGGCCTTCCATACGGCCGCCCGGCTGACGTGCAGCCGGCGGCTCATCTCCTGGCCGGAGACGTAGCCGTCGGTCTCCAGCAGCAGCGAAAGCACGGCTTCCTTCGTCATGGCTACCTCCGTTCTGCCTGAACAGGCACGTTTGCAGGGATGCTCCGGCCGGTCAGCCCAGGAGCACGGTCAGCGCGGCCAGCACGGCCAATACGCCGAAAATGGCCAGGAACACGAAGACCATCCGGTACCCCTCCGGCGAGACGGGCTCGGCCGGCTCCGCCGGCTCGGCCTCCGCGCCGTAGTCGCACTCGTAGTCGGCAATGGCGGCGTCCAGCTCCTCGTCGCTGAAGGGCGTCTGCAGGTCCTCGTCGTACTGGCGCAGCAGGCGCAGGGCCCGGTGAGAGTACCGGCTGTCCACGTACAGTTCGGTGCCGCCGCTGCTGCGGGTGACGCGCCGGAAGCCGCTGCCGCTCTGGTCGCGGCACTCCCAGGGAATGCCGGCGGCGTCCAGCACGTCCAGAGCGTCCTCCAGGGCCTCCCGGTCGGCGAAGAACATCAGGAAGGTCATCTGCGGCTGCGTCCGCGGCGGCCGCACGGAAACCAGCATCTCCACCAGCGGCGTGCCGCAGTCGGGGCAGCTGGCTGCGTCCGGGAACTCCCGGCAGCATTTGGGGCACCACACGGGCCGTCACCTCCTTCAATACCTCAACTTTGCCACATCCCGGCCGCAATGTCAAGGCCGGCGCCTTGCAATCGGGGCCGAAACGTGGTATGCTGACAGAAATCGAAACCGGGAGGGCGCTGCCTGTGAACGTACAACAGTTTTTTCCGCTGACCTCGCTGCTCCGCCGGGGGCAGGCCAAGTCCCTGGTGCTGGTCGTCTGCATCTACCTGGCCATCAGCGCGGTGGTGAAGATCGTCGACTGGCTGGTGGGCTGGCTGCCGCTGGTGGGGGCCATCCTCTGGGCGCTGCTGTGGCTGGTGGGGCTCTACTGCGCAGTGGGGATCATCGTGGCGGTGATCGTGTACTTCAGCGGCCGGCAGTGAGCCGCCCGATCTGCGAAACCGTGCCCGCGTCCGGGACGCGGGCCGTGTGCTTCCGGACCGGCGAAAAACCGTACCGGCCGGAGGGGCCGGAGGGAACGTGCGAAAGGGGACCGTCGGGGTCCCCTTTCGCGTGCAATCAGCCGTGTGAGCGGCCTGTCAAAATCCCGCGGGAGACGCTTCTGACGGGCTGCTCTATGTCTTTTTCTGGAACCGCTCGCCGCAGGAGGGGCAGCGGATGATGATCTTCCCCTTGCCCCGGGGGACACGGACCCGCTGGCGGCAGCGGGGGCAGGAGAAGTAGCGGTACTGCCGGTCCCGGAAGCGGGCAAACAGCTGCAGGAAGCGCTGATTCTCCCGCTGGCGCTTGTAGATGTTGCGGGAATACATCCGGAAGATGGCCAGGACCAGCGGCACGTAGGCCAGGATCCCGAGGAAATACAGCCGGGAGAAGCTGCTGAGCAGACACAGCACGACGCCGACGATCAGGAGAAAGATATTGAGCTTGTCGGAGCCGTACCGGCCGTACATGAAGCGGCGGAACTTCTCGCCCAACTTCTGGAACATGTTACATCACCTAAGGTTCATTATATCGGCGATTTTTCCAAATACAACGGGGCGGCCGAAAAGTTCACGAAATGTTTACGGTTTTCCGGAGATTGAGGGCCGCAACGGCGCCGAGCACCAGCAAAATGCCAAAAACGGTCCGGACGGTCAGCGCCTCCCCAAAGACCGCGACGCCGGCCAGGGCCGCCACCACCGGCTCCACCGTGGCCAGGATCGAGGCGCGGCCGGGCTCCATGCGCTCCAGCCCCCAGGTGTAGAGCAGGTAGGCGGCGAAGGCCGTCACGAGGCTCATGGCCGCGGCCCAGAGCCAGAGGGCGCCGCCGCCGGCCCGGAAGGCCGCGCCCACGGCCGGCCAGTCGCAGACCAGCGCGCCGCCGGCGGCGCAGAACAGGAAGGTGTAGAACGTGATGGTCCAGGCGTCGTACCCGCGCCGGATGGCGAAGCGGCCGAAGATCGAGTAGAGCGCGTAGAAGAAGCCGGAGCCGAGCCCCAGCAGCAGGCCGGCCGCCGTGAGTCCGCCGGCGCTGCCGACGCCGGAGACCAGGGCGCAGCCGGCCACGGCCATGGCCAGGGCCAGGAGCTTCGCCCCCGTCAGCCGCTCCCGGAACAGCAGGGCGCTGAGCAGCGTCACGAACACCGGCGCCGTGTAGAGCAGCACGCCGGCCACGGCCAGGCTCGTCAGCGTCATGGTGCGGAAGTAGCAGCAGGAGAACAGCAGCAGGCTGACGATGCCGGTGCCCAGGAAGCACCAGACGTCCCGCAGCCGGATGCGGAGCTTCTCCCGCCGGAAGGCGGCCAGGTACAGCCCCAGCAGCACCAGGCCGCCGAGGATGCGCACCTCCGTCGTCTCCAGGGAGCCCAGACCGGCCGCCGTGAAGCGGCGGACGAAGATGCCCATGAGGCCCCACAGGGCGGCGGCGGCCACCACGGCCGCCGCGGCGCGTTTTTCCATTCGATCATTCCTCCCGGGGAAAGGGTCACGGCTCCAGGACGACCACCGGCAGGTGCGGCCGGTTGAACAGCCGGAAGGGCAGGCCGGTGTTGCCCAGGCCGCGGCTGACGATCATCTGCGTCCGGCCGCGGGTGTAGCGCCCGGCGGTGTAGTCGGGGAAGAGCGTGCGGTCGGTGCCGATGAGGCCGCCGACGAAGGGCAGGCGAACGATGCCGCCGTGGCCGTGGCCGCAGAGGACCACGTCGAGGCTCAGCTGTGCCCACTGGTCCAGCCGGTCGTTCCGGTGGGCCAGCAGGACGATGAACGGGTCCCCCAGCTCCGCGCGGATCTCCGCGACCAGCGTTTCAGGCGTCTTCTGGTCCGCCGGGCCGTTGGGGTCGTCGACGCCGGCGATGACCAGGGCCTGCCCGTCCCGCTCCAGCACCCGGTAGTCGTTGTGGAGCACGGTGACGCCGGCCTCCTCCAGCAGCGCAAAGAAGCCCCACGGGTCGTCCAGCACCCACTCGTGGTTGCCGGACACGTAGCAGACCGGGGCGATGGCCGTCAGCCGGCGGGCGGCGTCGGCCACGGCAGAGAGGTCGCTGTTCTCGTCGGCGATGTCGCCGTTCAGGGCGATCAGGTCCGGCTCCGCCGCGGCCACGGCGTCCACCAGCGCGCCGCCGAAGGAGCGGCCGTGGAGGTCGGCGATCTCCACGATCCGGAAACCGGCGAAGGCCGGCGGCAGCCGGCCGGAGGTCAGGGAGAAGGTCTCCGCCCCGATGACGTTGTTCTCGAAATACCAGAAGCCCAGGAGAATCAAAAGCCCCGTCAGGGCCAGGAATCCGTTCCGCAGCCAGTGCCGCCGCATCTGCTCACCCACCCGTCCGAAATCTGCCGGTGCACGCCGGCTGCGGCCATTGTATCACACCGGCGGCGAGCCGCGTGGGGAACGGCGTCGTCACGGCTCGACGAACCGGGCGCGGATGGCGTCGGCCACGTCGGCGGTGACGCCGGCCGTCTCCAGATACGCCGGGACGGAGCCGTACGTCTCCGTCAGGTAGTCCACCAGGCCCAGCATGGCCGAGGCGGGCGTGTGGAAGATGGAGGGGTCGTACGCCGTCGGGCCGCCGGGGCGGGTGATGATCCGGCCGCTGCGCATGGCCTCGAACACCGGCTGGAGGTACAGCTCGCTGACGCAGTAGTCGGCGGCGATGTCCTCCCGGCTGACGCCGGCCAGGGACAGCAGGAAGCAGGCCACGAGGCCCGTCCGGTCCTTGCCGGTGGTGCAGTGGAACAGAACGCCGCCGGGGCCGGCCGCGGCCAGCTCCATGCAGCGGCGGACCCAGGGGCGGTTGTCCTCGCAGCGGCGGATGTAGACCGCCTGCCAGTCCACGGCGCCGGCGGCGTGGAACGTCTCGGCGTCGCCGCCCTGGGGGCAGGCGACGCACGTCATGGCGGCGCGGAGGTCGCTGGGCCGGGCCGCCGTTTCGGCCGCGCTGCGCAGGTCCACGGCCGTGCGGATGCCGTAGTCGGCCAGGGCCCGGACGGTGGCGTCCGGCAGGCCGCAGGGGGCCTCGCACCGCACGAACACGCCGAACCGCGTCACGCCGCCGCCGGCAGTCGGATAACCGCCCAGATCGCGGGCGTTCCAGAGCCCCTCCAGCGGCAGTCTCCGGGCGAATTTCATGGCACGGGCCCTCCTTAGCAAACGCAGATTTTCGTTATTATATCACAGATGACGCCGTTGGACAAGGCTGGCACGGCGGCTCACAGAGGGAAGGTGCGGACGGCGTACCGGTGCTTCCCCGAGGCGGTGACGGGAATCTCCGACACCTGACGGGTTTCCAGCTGCATGCCGGGCAGAAACGATGCCGCATCCCGGGCGAAGGCAGCGGCCTCCGTCTGCCAGCCGGAGCGCCCGTGGTCCAATACCAGCTGGAGCGTGCCGATTTCAGGCGCCGACTGCGTCAACCGGAACTGCAGAATCGCATCGTACTTCCGGGCCAGCTGATTCAGAAAATTCCCGTGAACCAGCCGCCCGCCCGGCAGGCAGAAGATGGCATCCTCACGCCCCTCCACCGGCTGCAGAAGGGGAAGAGACCTGCCGCAGGGGCAGCGGGCGGCGGGGAGGCGGGCGGCAACGTCGCCCAGAAGGTAGCGGAGGCGGGGCATGGCGTGGTTCGTCAGGTCCGTGGTGACGACCAGTCCGCGGCAGCCGTCGGGCACCGGCTGAAGCGTGATCGGGTCAACGATCTCCAGCAGCACATTTTCTGCGGTGATGTGCAGACCGCCGCAGGGGCATTCAAATGCCAGGATGCCGGCATCCCGGGCGCCGTATTCGTTTGCCACCTGGCATCGGAAGATGCTCTTCAGCCGCGCCCGCTGCTCCGGGTACAGCGTTTCCGACGTGGAGATTACCGCGGCCGGCCGGCAGCGAAGCCGGCCGCATACCGGCTCCAGAATCCGTGCAAGCGTATCCAGTGCGGTGGCGTAGCCGTACAGATATTCCGGCTGATACCGGTTTAGGAAACGAAGATATTGTTCGCAATTGGCGTCTGATAAGTCGTATGCCGACAGAATGACGCGGTTCCGGAGAAGGCGATTCTTGAACCGAACATTTTTCTGATCTTTTGTCGAAAGTTCAATGGGATTTCCCCAGACCATCACACTGCGGCTGCCGAATGAAATCGGTCTGCCCCCCCCCGTCAAACCATGACAAGCCGCGAAATCTGGCCGATTCATAAGATTCTGCTGCAGTGCGGTCCATGTAAAACCGGAGAGGCTCGCCGGTGGAGCCGCCGGTTGTGTTCGGAATGAAGCGCTGCGGGTCGAAGGCGGTGTTGACGTAGGCACCTGGGTTGGCGCGGACGTCTGCTTTCCGTAAAATGGGAATGGACGCCAGAGCGTGGAACGGGTCGGCGTCGATGTCGGCCTCAGTGATGCCGAGGTTCTGATAGGCGGGGACGCTGCGGACGCACGTCCGCAGCAGGGCTGCCAGCCGGTGGCGCTGAAGGTCGCGGAGCTGCTCCTCTGTGGCCGCCTCTGTGGCCTTCAGGGCACGAAATCCGGCGCGGATGCGATTGCCGCGGATACGCTCCATGGCGGGATAGACGGCATGCTCGATGAGTTCCTTCTGCAGGGTACCAAACATTTTGACACTTCCCTCCAATGATTTTGACGCTTTACAAAAAGGCAGGGAGCCGGCCTGAGGGCCGGCTCCGCTGGTTACGCCTGGGGGCCGCTGGCGGTGGGATCCGGCTCCGTCGGCGGGGCGGGAGGCTCCGGGGCACCGGCCGTGGTCTCGGCCGGCTGGCCGTCGGCGGGCGTGTCCGTCGTCTCCGCCGGCGCGTCCGTGAACGCGAAGCCGCCGGGGCCGGGGGGGATGGGGCGGCCGTCCATGGCCGCTTCGAACTGGGCGCGGGACATGGAGTTGTTGGCCAGCAGGTACT
Source organism: uncultured Oscillospiraceae bacterium (assembly GCA_904395865.1). Classification (GTDB taxonomy): domain Bacteria; phylum Bacillota; class Clostridia; order Oscillospirales; family Oscillospiraceae; genus Avoscillospira_A. The sequence goes on along the minus strand of CAJFNY010000047.1, from coordinate 920 downwards.
GGGCGATCTCCTCGATCTGTTCGCGGCTGGCCTCCAGGATCTCGGTGCAGCGGCGGTAGGCCGCCTGCATGATCTCGGCCACCTCGTCGTCGATCTCGCCGGCCACCCGCTCGGAGTACGACTTCTGCTTCTCGTAGTCGCGGCCCACGAAGATCTCGTGGTCGTCGGCGTACGACACGGGGCCCAGGCGGGCGCTCATGCCGTACCGGGCCACCATGTCCCGGGCGATGCCCGTGGCCCGCTGCAGGTCGTTGGAGGCACCGGTGGAGATGTCGTCCATCATCAGCTGCTCGGCCACGCGGCCGCCCAGGAAGGCGACGATGTCCTCGAACATCTCGTTGCGGGAGGCGAAGCTCCTGTCCTCCAGCGGCAGGCTGACGGTCATGCCGCCGGCGCCGCCGCGGGGGATGATGGTGATCTGGTGGACGGGGTCGTGGGTGGGGAGCTTGTGCATGACGACGGCGTGGCCGGCCTCGTGGATGGCTGTCAGCCGCCGCTCGTGCTGGGAGACGACGCGGCTGCGCTTCTCCGGCCCGGCGATGACCTTCATCATGGCCTCCTCCATGTCGTGCATGGTGATGACGCGGCGGCTCCGCCGGGCGGCCAGCAGGGCGGCCTCGTTGAGCAGGTTGGCCAGGTCCGCGCCGGTGAAGCCGGCGGTGGCCCGGGCGATCACGTCCAGCTGGACGTTGTCGGCCAGGGGCTTGTCCTTGGCGTGGACCTTGAGGATGGCCTCGCGGCCGGCGGCGTCGGGCGCGCCCACGTAGATCTGCCGGTCGAAGCGGCCGGGGCGCAGCAGGGCCGGATCCAGGATGTCCTGCCGGTTGGTGGCCGCCATGACGATGACGCCCTCGTTCTTGCCGAAGCCGTCCATCTCCACCAGCAGCTGGTTGAGGGTCTGCTCCCGCTCGTCGTGGCCG
>CAJFNY010000046.1 GCA_904395865.1 uncultured Oscillospiraceae bacterium | reverse complement strand
GGGGATGCAGGCTCCTGCGCAGCCGTTGGCGGGTTTGCCGCCGTACGGATGCGGCGTGCCCCTTGCGGGTGCCACGCGCACGGCCCTGCGGGCCGCACACTCGGAGCCTGAAAAGTGTTTTTTCCGAGGCGCATGTCCCCGGAAAAAACAAATTTGGACTTTCTTTCGCCGCCTGCGGGCGGCGAAACTCTGCTGAGAGCTTTTTCTCGTGCAAGACACGCGCCGTCTTCTTCCACGGCATTGCAGTTTTTGACAGTCTGAAGCGGTATGCGCCTCACGGCGCATACCGCTTTTTTGATATTTCGTTTCCGCTGTGTGCTCACACCTCGAACATCAAGTCGCCGTAGGTGGGCACGGGCCACATGTCCTTGTCCACCAGCAGCTCCAGCTGGTCGATGGGGCTGCGGAGGGCCGCCATGGCCGGCACCACCTGGTCGTGGAACGCCGCGGCCATGGCCGGGACGTTCTCCTCCATGGTATTGGTCCGGGCCGTGACCTCCTCCAGCTGTACCAGGGCCCGGCGGGCCTCGGCCAGCAGCGCCGAGCAGCGGCCCAGCAGCTCCTCCTGGGCCGACACGTCGTAGACCGGCCCGGCCATCCGCACCGCGTTGATGGAGTTGGCCAGCCGCGTCACATAGTGCACCACCGCCGGAATGTAGTGCTTGCCGGCCATGTGCATCATGGTCTGGGCCTCGATGTTCACGGTCTTGGCGTACGTCTCGTACATGACCTCGGCCCGGGACTCCAGCTCGGCGCGGGTGAAAATGCCGAACTTCTCAAACAGGGCCACCGACTTCTCCGTCGTCAGCGCCGGGATGGCCTCCACCATGCTCCGGAGGTTGGGCAGCCCCCGCCGGGCGGCCTCGGCCACCCAGGCGTCGGAGTAGCCGTTGCCGTTGAAGATAATCCGGGAGTGGTCAATCATGTACTGGGCCACCAGGGTTTTGGCGTCGTGGAGGAAGTTCTCGGACTTCTCCAGCCGGTCGGCGGCCTCGCAGAAGGCCTCGGCCACAATGGTGTTCAGCGCCGTGTTGGCGTTGGCGACGGAGTCCGAGGAGCCCACCATGCGGAACTCGAACTTGTTGCCCGTGAAGGCGAAGGGGGAGGTCCGGTTCCGGTCGGTGGCATCCTGGTGGATGACCGGCAGCGTGGAGACGCCGGTGTCCAGGCTGCCGCCCCGGCGGACGGCGGCGGCCACGCCGCTGTGGGTAATCTGCTCCACCAGGTCCCCCAGCTGGTCGCCGAGGAAGATGGAGATGATGGCCGGCGGCGCCTCCTGGGCGCCCAGGCGCAGGTCGTTGCCGACGTTGGCCGCCGTCTGGCGGAGCAGGTCGGCGTGCTCGTCCACGGCCTTCATGATGCAGGCGAGAATCAGCTGGAACTGGACGTTCTCATTGGGGTTCGGGCCCGGGTCCAGCAGCCGCAGGCCGTCGTCGGTGTTGATGGACCAGTTGTTGTGCTTGCCCGAGCCGTTGACGCCGGCGTAGGGCTTCTCGTGGAGGAGGCACACCAGGTCGTGCTTCGTGGCCACCCGCTTCATGGTCTCCATGGCCAGCTGGTTCTGGTCCACGGCCACGTTGGCGTCGGAGTAGATGGGGGCCATCTCGTGCTGGGCCGGGGCCACCTCGTTGTGCTGCGTGGTGGCGGTGAGGCCCATTTTCCACAGCTCCTGATTCAGATCGCGCATGAACGCGCCGACCCGCTCCCGGATGACGCCGAAGTACTGGTCGTCCAGCTCCTGGCCTTTGGGCGCCGGAGCGCCGAAGAGCGTCCGGCCGGTGTAGATCAGGTCGCGGCGCTTCAGGTACTTCTGCCGGTCCACCAGGAAGTACTCCTGCTCGGCGCCCACCGAGGGGATGACCTTCCTGGCCGTGGTGTTGCCGAACAGGCGCAGCAGGCGCAGCGTCTGCTGGTTCAGGGCCTCCATGGAGCGCAGCAGGGGCGTCTTGTTGTCCAGGGCCTCGCCGGTGAAGGAGATGAACACCGTCGGGATGCAGAGCACCCTGCCGCAGGACTGCTCCTTGATGAAGGCGGGGGACGTCATGTCCCAGGCGGTGTAGCCCCGGGCGTAGTGGGTGGACCGGAGGCCGCCGGAGGGGAAGGAGGAGGCGTCCGGCTCGCCCATGATGAGCTGCTTGCCCGTCAGCTTCAGGACGGTCTTGCCGGCCACGGGGACCGTCAGGAACGAGTCGTGCTTCTCCGCGGTGATCCCGGTCAGGGGCTGGAACCAGTGGGTGTAGTGGGTGGCGCCCTTGCTGACGGCCCAGTTCTTCATGGCCTCGGCCACCACGTCGGCGGTGGCCATGCTCAGCTGGCCGCCGTGCTCCAGCACGTCCATGACCTCGAAGAAGGCCTCCGCCGGCAGCCACTGCTTCATGACCGTCTCGCTGAAGACGTTCTCGCCGAAGATCTCTGCAATGTTCATGCTCCAAACCTCGTTTCCGGAGCGGCGGGCGCTCCCTTGATCTCCCGCGGCGCGCCGCGGCATTCTGCTTATAAAGATACCGCATTTTCCCCGGCTTTGCAAGGGACCGCCGGGACTTTTCGGCCCCGGGGCGCATAATCGTCACGATGGTGCAGATACTGGCTGCAGGGGGTGGAAGGTATGTTCATTTCTTACATCCGCGCCGTCATCCTCTACCTGCTGCTGATCCTGGCGGTGCGGCTCATGGGCAAGCGGCAGGTGGGGGAGCTGGAGCCGGCGGAGTTCGTCGTGGCGATCCTCATTGCCGACCTGGCGTCGGTGCCCATGCAGGACATCGGGATCCCGCTGCTCTCGGGCATCCTGCCGATCCTGACGGTGCTGGCCATCGAGCTGATTCTCTCGGTGCTGTCCATGCGCTTCCGGCGGGTGCGGCAGTTCCTGTCCGGCCGGCCGGTGCTGCTGATGGAGAACGGGCGGATCCTGGAGAAGAACCTGGAGCGGACGCGGCTGACGGTGGAGGAGCTGGTGCAGCACCTGCGGGAGCAGGGCATCTGGGACCTGTCCACGGTGCAGTACGCGGTGCTGGAGGTGGACGGGCAGCTGAGCGCCATCGTCCACCCGCGCCACCAGCCGCCCACGGCCCAGGACCTGGGCGTCCAGGTGGACGAGGCGGAGCTGCCGGTGACGGTCATCAGCGGCGGCGTCGTCCTGGAATCCCACCTGACGGCGGCCGGGAAGGACCGCGCCTGGCTGGACCGGCAGCTGCGCCACCTGGGCTGCCGGGCCGAGGAGGTCTACCTGCTGACGGCCACCCCCAGCGGGAAGCTGTACCTCTCCCGGCGGGAGGCGGCCGTATGAGGCCGCTCGTTCTGGGGCTGGGGCTGCTGCTGCTCTGCCTGGTCCTGTGCCTGACGGCCACGCTGCTGCTGGACCGGTTTACGGACCATGCCGCGGCGGCGCTGGAGACGGCCCGGAAGCTGGCTGCCGACGGGGACTACCCGGCCGCGGCGGCGCAGGTGCGGGCGGCCTGGCGGTACTGGGAGGCGCGCCGCGGCTTCTTCGGCGTGGTCCTCCGCCACGCCGAGGCCGACGGGGTCCACGGCAGCTTCCGCCGCCTGCTGGCCTACGGGGAGAACGCCGTGGCGCAGGAGTTTGCGCCCGCCTGCGCCGAGCTCATCGCCGAGATCCGCCACCTGGCGGAGGCGGAGCGGCCGCACTACTACAACGTCTGGTAGGATACGGCCGCGCCGGCGGCCCGGAGCGCGTATGAAACAGCCCCCGCGTGCGGTGCACGCGGGGGCCGTTGCGTCGTCAGATCCCGTACGGCGCCCAGCCGGAGGGCGTCAGGGTCCAGAGCTCGCGGTAGCCGCAGGATGCCGCCAGGGCGGCGGCCTCGGCGAAGCGGCCGCAGAGGTTGGACGGGTGGTGGGCGTCGCTGGCCAGCAGCACCCGGCCGCCGAAGCCGCGGATGGCCTCCAGCAGCCGCCGGGACGGGTACGGCGCCGTCCGGTATCCGCGGGTGATGGCGCCGGTGTTGATCTCGAACAGGCAGCCCTGGCGGCACAGGTGCTCCGCCGCCTCCAGGGCCGGCCCCAGGTAGCGGGGGTCCGCCTCGTCGAACCGGCAGCCGCCCTCGTTGAACTTCGTCACCAGGTCGAAGTGACCCACCACGTCGCAGCCGGTCACGTCCCGGACGGTGGCCACGGATTGGAAGTACGCCCGGGTCATGGCGTACCAGTCGCCGCCGAAGTGGGCCCGGACGCCGTCGGCCAGGATCTCCGGCGTGTGGTCCACCGAGAAGAACGTCCCGTCCGCGAAGACCTCGTGGGCCGAGCCGATGGTGTAGTCCCGGGGGAAGGCGGGCCGGTCGCCGTGGAGGTCGTCCTCGATGCCCAGATAGATCTCCAGCTGCCCGGCGTACCGCCGCCGGATCTCGCCGACCTCGGCCGCGTACCGCTCGATCTCCGCCGGCAGCATGGCGCAGGAGGTGTCGTAGGCCGTGTAGCTGTGGCCGGAGAAGCCCAGGGCCTCCATGCCCAGGGCCAGGGCGGCCCGGGCCATCTCGTCGGCCGTGGCCGTGCCGTCACACCAGCGGGTGTGGGTGTGGAAGTCCCGCTTGCGCCAGCGGGGGGACGGGGCGGGGGAAGTCATGGGCTCGCATCCTTTCTCTCAGCTCAGGGTTTGGAACCGGGCCGCGCCGCCCCGCCGGAGCCAGCGGCGCACCAGCGCGGAGACGAGCACCAGCGGCACGGCCGCCGCCAGGGCGAAGGCGTCGGGGCTCCAGACGCGCCGCGTCGCGTAGAACAGCAGGCCCAGGGCCAGCACGATGCCCCAGTCGGCAAAGACGGCGATCATGGCGCTGCCGCTGCGCTTGACGGCCTGGGCCTCGCTGTCCCAGTCCAGCCGCGGCATCCGCAGGTTCAGGGCCAGCCCCAGAACGGCGCAGACGTCGGTGAACGCCAGGGGCGTCACCAGCAGCGCCGCCGTGCCCAGCGGGCCGGTCCGGAGCACGGCCGCGGCGGCGGCGGCGCACACCAGCGCCGGCGGCATCGTCACCAGCAGGTGGAGCCGCAGCTTGGCCCGCAGGGCCTGCCAGCCGCTGACCGGCAGGGACTGGAGCAGCCACAGGCTCCGCCCCTCCAGGGAGACGGACGGGGCCGTCACCAGGTTCATGCCCACCAGCAGGCACACCAGTCCGCAGCCCAGGAGGCCCAGCCACGGCCGCAGCGGCGGGATCATCGCGGCGAACTCCGCCACGGTGCGCCCCCGGAACGCCAGGAAGCCGGCGCCGATCAGCAGGCAGACGGAGCCGAAGGCGCCGTTGAGCAGGTACAGCGGGCTGCCCCACAGGTGGCGGGCCTCCCGCAGCAGCAGCGCGCCGTCGGGGGTGCGGGGCCGGACGGCCCGCTCCCGGTAGCGGATGCGGGCGGCGCCGCGGCGGGTGGTGGCCAGCCGCAGGAACGTCCGCGCCAGCACCCAGTACACCAGCGCGAAGGGGACCGCCGCGCACGCGGCGAACCGCGCCAGGGCCGCCCCGCCGCCCAGGCAGGCCAGGCCCAGCTGCCAGAAGGGATACAGCCGCCGCTGCACCACGTCGGCCACGGCCGGGCCGTTGGCGATCAGCAGGTTCAGATAGTGGCTCATGCGGCTGTAGAGGTACAGGTAGCCGCCCAGGAACACCAGGTAGAGCACGACCGTCAGCAGGCTCTTGTTCCGCATCCGGGACGACAGCAGCGCCACCAGCCACCCCAGCACCGCGCTCAGGGCCAGGATCGCCAGGGGCAGCAGCACGTACACGGCGGCCCAGGCGGCCGCGTGGGCCGCCGTCACCGGCGCGGCCGCGCCGTAGGCCAGGAAGGCCGGCGTCAGCACCAGGGCGCTGAGCAGGAAGCTCTGCAGGTACAGCGCCAGCATCCGGCTGCCGAGGATGGCCGCCGGCGGGATGGGCATGGACAGCAGCAGCTCGTTGTCCCGGGCCTCGAACAGCTGACTCTGGGTCATGAACACGCTGCCCACCACGCCCAGGGCCAGGGCCAGGATGCCCTCCAGCGCGAAGTACAGCCACCCCAGCCCCGCCGCCAGCAGCGGGGCGCAGAGGGTGTCGGCCATCAGGTAAAAGAGGCCGAAGAACACCACGACCACGTAGAGCATCAGCGCGCCGTAGCCGAACAGGCCCAGCTTCGACGGCTTCTTCCCCTTCCGGCCGCCGCGGGTGAACGCGGCCAGCAGCGAGCGCAGCTGCAGCCGCAGCAGCGCCCTAAACATGGTCGTCCTCCAGCTCCAGGAAGACCGACTCCAGCGACTCGTCGCCCCGGACCTCCTCCATGGTGCCCGACTTGACGAGGCGGCCGGCCTTGAGGATGGCCACCTTGTCGCACAGCTTCTCGGCCACCTCCAGCACGTGGGTGGAGAAGAAGATGGCGCCGCCGTCCCGGCAGATCTCCCGCATGAGCTCCTTGAGCAGGTGGGACGCCTTGGGGTCCAGGCCCACGAAGGGCTCGTCCAGGATCACCAGCTTCGGCCGGTGGATCAGGGCCGAGATGATGGCCAGCTTCTGCTTCATGCCGTGGGAGTAGGCGCGGATGGGCTGGGCCAGGTCGTCCGTCAGCTCGAACCGGTCGGCGTAGTCGCGGATGCGCGCCCGCCGCTCCGCCGCGGGCACCCGGAAGATGTCGGCGATGAAGTGGAGGTACTGGATGCCCGACAGGTAGTCGTACAGGTCCGGATTGTCGGGGATGTACGCCATCACCTGCTTGCACCGCAGGGGGTCCTTCCGGACGGACACGCCGTCCACGAAGATCTCGCCGCTGTCGAAGTCCAGGATGCCGCAGCAGGCCTTGATGGTCGTCGTCTTTCCGGCGCCGTTGTGGCCGATGAAGCCGTAGATTTCCCCGGGGGCGATGTGGAGGGACAGGTCGTCCACGGCCCGCTTGTCCCCGTACGTTTTCGTCAGGTGTTCGATGTTCAGCATGGGTAACTCCTTTATTTGCAGCCCGCAGGCCGTCTGCTCCGATTGTACTCCACAGGCGGTGCGTTGTAAAGGTGCTGCTTCGGAGCGGAATGCGGCACTTTTTTCCTGGTGTGTGGGATACGACACAATTCTAGCGCCGAGTGGCTCTAAAATCAATACCGGATATGTGGTAAATCACACAAACATCCGGGAGGTGGGGCATTGGAGCAGAAGCTCAAGCAGGACCGCTGCATTGGCGGGAACATCCGGGCCCAGCGCCTGCGCCGCGGCTGGACGCAGGAGCAGGTGGCGGCGCGGCTGCAGCTCCGGGGCATCAACATGTCCCGGGACTTTTACGCCCACATAGAGAACGGCTCGTACAACATCCGCGTCAGCGAGCTGGCCGCCCTGCGGCAGATCTTCGGCTGCCGGTACGACGATTTTTTCCTTGGACTCTGAGCCCCGCCGGTGCGCGCGAGCGCAGCGGCCGCCGGTATCGCCCCTGGAAAGGGAGGCGTTCGGCCCGGTCAGCCCTTCGGCGGTGCCGTTTGCAGGAAAACGCGGCGTGGCCGGTTCCGCCGCAATTTTCCAGCGCTTCCAGCTTCCTCCACGCATGGGCCGGCGCGGCGCGGGTATCCTATTGCTGTACCCAAACTGCGAAGGAGGATTGCAAAATGGACTGCCATGCCAACCAGTGCATCGAGTGCTCGGTGAGCACCTGCGCCCACCACTGCGGCACCCAGAACTACTGCTCCCTGGACAGGATCCGCGTGGGCACCCACGAGGCCAACCCGACCATGGATCAGTGCACCGACTGCCTGTCTTTCCGCAAGAAATAAGCGGAAACCACGCCTGCGCCCGCTGCCGGTTCTCCGGCGGCGGGCAGTTTTTTTGACGCGATCGCTGAAAAAAGACAACATTTCTGTTGACTTTCGATGTTGAATGCTGTAAACTGGAAGTGAAAGGAGTGGTGAACATGGCAAACAAGCGGCCTGGGGTCATGCTGTATTTCGAGATGCGGCCGGCGCTGGCGTTCCTGAGCCGGGAGGAGAAGGGGGCGCTGCTGGACGCGATCCTGTCGTACGCCGACGACGGCGAGACGCCGGAGCTGGACGGCACGTGCGCCGTCGTCTGGACGTTCCTGCAGCGGCAGCTGGACCGGGACCGGGCGGCGTACGACGAGAAGTGCTGCCGGAGCCGGTACGCCGTCTACTGCCGGATCGCGAAGCAGGCCGGCGAGACGCCGCTGCCGTACGGCTCGTGGCTGGCCGCCGCGGACGGGGCGGAGGGTGCGCCGGAGGAGCTGCCGGAGGACGGTCCGCTGCCCGAGGACATTCCGGAGGAGCTCCCAGCGGACGACGGGCTGCCGGACGGGGCGCCGCAGGCCATCGCGCGCCATCGGACGATGGAGGACGATCATCCGAACGATCCAACTACAACCACAACCACAACCGGAAACCGAAACCCAACCGGAAACCGAAACCCAATCCGAAACCCAGCGCCAGAAAGAATCCCAGCGCCAGCGGGAACACGAAACCGTTCTGCGGAAGCCTTCCGAAGTTTTGAGGCGTTTCCACAGGCTTTTGCACAGGCTTATCCACAGCTGGGGAGGGATTCTCCACAGTTTTCCACAGCTTGTCAACAGACTTATCCACAGGCACCTGCCGGAGGACCCGACGGGACGGCTGTACAACGGGCCCGCGGCAGGCTATAATAGACCCAGCGACGCGGCGAACGGCCGCAGCGAGAATCACCGGGGAGCGATGGTCATGAAATTTGCGTTTTACACCCTGGGCTGCAAGGTCAACCAGTACGAGACCCAGGCCATGGAGCAGCGGCTCCGGCAGCTGGGGCACTGTCTGGGCAGCTGGGATGAGGTCTGCGACGGGTACATCATCAACACCTGCACCGTCACCGCCGTCAGCGACCGGAAGTCCCGGACGGCCATCCGTCAGGCCCGCCGGCGGAATCCCGACGCCGTCATCGGCGTCTGCGGGTGCTACAGCCAGACGCACCCGGAGGATATCCGTGCGCTGGATGTGGACATTCTGGCCGGCACGGCCGACCGCATGGCGTTCCTGGAGGCCGTGGCCGGCGAGGCGGCCCGCCGCCAGTCCCGGCCGGCGGCCGGCGGCGGTCCGTCACCGGCGGACGGGGCGGCGGACCGTCCGGAAATCCTGCCGGCAGCCGGGATTTCGGGGGACGCGGCTCCGCGCGGTGCGGACGGGACGGAGCAGGCCGGCGGGCCGGAAAGCGGGCCGGCGGGCCGGGCGGCGGCTGCGCCCCGGGCGCCGGAGGCGGACCGTCTTTCAGAGGCGGACGGTGCTGCGCCGGAGTCCGGGGCGTCTGCCGGAGAGGACGTCCGCTCGGTGCAGACGTTCTGGGAGCGGGCCGCCGACCACCGGCAGTTTGAGGCGCTGCCGGCCGGCGGCCTGGCGGCCCGGACCCGCGCCATGCTGAAGGTGGAGGACGGCTGCGCCAACTTCTGCGCCTACTGCATCATCCCGTACGCCCGGGGGCCGGTGCGCTCGCTGCCGGTCCCGGCGGCCGCGGAGCAGGCCCGGGCTCTGGCCGCCGAGGGGTACCGGGAGCTGGTCGTCACGGGCATCGAGCTGTCCTCCTGGGGCCGCGACCTGGAGGGGGCGGCGGAACTGTCGGACCTGCTCCGGGCAATTTGCCGGGCGGCGCCGGCGGTGCGGGTGCGGCTGGGCTCTCTGGAGCCGCGGACCGTCACCGACGCGTTCTGCCGGGCTGTGGCCGGCTGCGCCAACCTCTGCCCCCAGTTCCACCTGAGCATGCAGAGCGGGTGCGACACGGTGCTGCAGCGCATGCGCCGGCGGTATACGACGGCGGAATATCTCGAAAGCGTGGAGCGGCTGCGCCGGTACTTCCCGGGCTGCGCCGTGACGACCGACTGGATCGTCGGCTTCCCCGGCGAGACGGAGGCGGAGTTCCGGGCGTCGGTGGACTTCGTCCGGCGGGTGGGCTTCGCGCAGGTGCACGTGTTCCCGTACTCCCGCCGGGCCGGGACGCCGGCGGCGGCCATGCCGGGCCAGATCGCCCGGGCGGAGAAGGCCCGCCGGGCCGCCGAGGCCGGCGCGGCGGCGGCGGAGCTTTCGGAGGCGTACCGCCGGGCCATGGTGGGGACGGTCTGCCGCGTCCTGTTCGAGCAGGAGGCCGACGGCTGGGCCACGGGCCACGCGGAGAACTACGTCCCGGTCCGCGTGCCGGCGGCGGGCCTGCACAACCGGGTGTGCGCCGTGACGGTGACGGCCGTCTGCCCCGGCGGCGTGGAGGGCCGCCTGGCCGACGGCTGACCGCCGGCCGGCCGGCTCTGGCGGGGGCGGCCTGCACGCCCGCCGGGGGCCGGGGTACGGAACGGAGACGCCCCGCGGCGGGGGAGCGGCCCCGGGAAGCACAGAGACGCCCCGCGGCGGGGGCCGCGGGGCGTTTTGCGGTTATTCGGCGCTGTCGCGGCCCAGCTGGAGGGCCTGCTCGTTGACGGAGAGCAGGTCCTGGTGGCGGGCGGAGACGACCTTCTTCAGGGCCTCGGGGATGTGCGTCGTGCCCAGCTCGGGGCACTCCCTGAGCACCCTGCCCATGAGGATCATGTTGGCCAGGGTCGGCATGCCGTGGTCCGAGGCCATCTGGGTGGCCGGGACGTAGTACGCCGTCACGTCGGTGCGGCGGATCTTCCGGGTGATGAGCGTGGAGTCCACGAAGATCTTCCCGCCGGGGACGACGGCGTCCTCGTACTTGTCCAGGGACGGCAGGTTCATGGCGATCAGCACGTCCGGCGCGCCGACGATGGGCGAGCCCACCGGCTCGTCGGACAGGATCACCGAGCAGTTGGCCGTGCCGCCGCGCATCTCCGGGCCGTACGACGGCAGCCACGAGACCTGGCGGTCCTCAATCAGGCCCTTGTAGGCCAGGAACTTGCCGGCGAACAGGATGCCCTGGCCGCCGAAGCCGGCAAACAGCAGATTCGTCGTGCTCATTCAGCCTTCCTCCTTCGTGATGTCCTTGTAGACGCCCAGGGGGTAGTAGGGGATCATGTCGCTCTCCACCCACTCCAGGGCCTTCTGCGGCGTCATGCCCCAGTTGGTGGGGCAGGAGGAGATGACCTCGATGAGGCTGAAGCCCCTGCCGTCCAGCTGGTTCTGGAAGGCCTTGAGGATGGCCTTGCCGGCGGCCTTCACGTGCTTGACGCTGTTGACGGCCACGCGCTCCAGGTACGCCGCGCCGTCCAGCTGGGACAGCATCTCGCAGATCTTCACCGGGTAGCCGACGGTTTTGACGTCGCGGCCGTAGGGGGAGGTCTGGGTCACCTGGCCGGGCAGGGAGGTGGGGGCCATCTGGCCGCCGGTCATGCCGTAGATGGCGTTGTTGACGAAGATGACGGTGATGTTCTCCCGCCGGGCCGCGGCGTGGACGATCTCGGCGGTGCCGATGGAGGCCAGGTCGCCGTCGCCCTGGTACGTGAACACCACGTTGTCCGGGTTGGCCCGCTTGCAGCCGGTGGCCACGGCCGGGGCGCGGCCGTGGGCGGCCTCGATCATGTCGCAGTTGAAGTAGTTGTACGCCAGCACGGCGCAGCCCACCGGCGCGACGCCGACGGTCCTGCCCTCGATGCCCAGCTGGTCGATGGCCTCGGCCACCAGCCGGTGGATGATGCCGTGGGTGCAGCCGGGGCAGTAGTGCAGCGGCACGTCCGCCAGGGCGTGGGGCTTCTGAAATACGACGCTCATGCCTGATACCCTCCCTCGTTGGCTTTCTGAATGGCTTCGAGCACCTCGGCCGGCGACGGGATCATGCCGCCGACGCGGTTGCAGAGATACACGGGGCGCAGGCAGCGGGTGGCCAGCTCCACGTCCTCGCGCATCTGGCCCATGGACATCTCCACGGACAGGAAGGCCCTGACCTGATCGGCCGCGGCCCGCAGGGCCTGCTTCGGGAAGGGCCAGAGGGTGATGGGCCGGATCATGCCCACCTTGATGCCCTGCTTCCGGGCCTCGTTGATGGCGTTCTTGGAGACGCGGGAGGTGATGCCGTACGCCACGACGCACAGCTCCGCGTCCTCCATGCGGTACGACTCGTAGCGGACCTCGTGCTCGGCCACGGCCTGGTACTTCTCGTACCGGGCGAAGTTCAGCCGCTCCAGCTCCGCCGGGTCCAGGGAGAGGGAGTTGACGATGTTGTGCTTCCGGGCCATCTGCGTGCCGGTG
>CAJFNY010000045.1 GCA_904395865.1 uncultured Oscillospiraceae bacterium | reverse complement strand
TGAGAGGGATTTGAACCCTCGCGCGCTGTTTAGACGCCTACTCCCTTAGCAGGGGAGCCCCTTCGGCCTCTTGGGTATCACTCCAGGCCGGTTGATCGGGTCAGCCGGAGAGCTGGCGGAGAGAGTGGGATTCGAACCCACGGCCCATTGCTGGGTCACTGGTTTTCAAGACCAGCTCCTTAAACCGCTCGGACATCTCTCCATGCGATCCCTCAGAGATTCGGACATTATTGTAGCACGGAGAAGGGCGTTTGTCAACTGCAGAATTGGCCCGGCGCCGGGATTTGCTATTTTCCCGGCGCCGTGGTATAATGTAAAAAACCATATACCAAAAGAAGGGATCCTCATGACAAGAATTGACATCTTCTCCGGCTTCCTGGGCGCCGGCAAGACGACCCTCATCAAGCAGCTGATCCGCACGGCCTACGCCGGGCAGAAGCTCGTCCTCATCGAGAACGAATTCGGCGAGATCGGCATCGACGGCGGCTTCCTCCAGGACGCCGGCATCCAGATCACGGAGATGAACTCCGGCTGCATCTGCTGCAGCCTGGTGGGCGACTTCGGCAAGGCGCTGACCCAGGTGCTCGACGAGTACGCGCCGGACCGCATCCTCATCGAGCCCTCCGGCGTCGGCAAGCTGTCCGACGTCATCGCGGCCGTCCGCCGCGTCCTGCGGGACGGCGTGGAGCTGGGCTGCTGCGTCACCGTGGCCGACGTGACGAAGTGCCGCCTGTATATGAAGAACTTCGGCGAGTTCTACAACAATCAGATCGAGACGGCCGGCACCATCTTCCTCAGCCGCATGGATCTGGCCACCGAGGAGAAGGTGGACCAGGCCGTGGCGCTGATCCGCGAGCACAATCCCCACGCGACCTTGGTGACGACGCCGTGGCAGCAGCTCACCGGGCAGCAGCTGCTGGATGCCATGGAGCAGAACGCCACGCTGGCCACGGAGCTGGCCGGCCTGGAGGCCGAGACGGCCTGCCCCGTCTGCGGCGGCCACCACGACCATGCGCATGACCATGAGCACGAGCATGACCACGAGCATCATCACGAGCATGAGCATGAGCACCATCATGACCACGAGCACCACCATGACCATGGCGACGACTGCACCTGCGGCTGCCACGACCACGACCATGGGCACGAGCACGACCATCACCACCACCATGCCGACGAGGTGTTCACCTCCTGGGGCGTGGAGACACCGAAGAAGTTCACCCAGGTGGGCATCGCCGCGATCCTCCACGACCTGGACGACGCAGAGCGGTTCGGCCAGGTGCTGCGGGCCAAGGGCTACGTCCAGGGCGAGGACGGCGCCTGGATCTACTTCGACTACGTCCCCGGCGACCCGGACATCCGCACCGGCGAGCCCCAGGTGACGGGCCGCCTGTGCGTCATCGGCGCCCATCTGAACGAGGACGCCGTGGCGGAGCGCTTCGGCGTGTGAGGAGGCGCAGACCATGACGCCGATTCCCGTCTACAGCTTCACGGGCTTCCTGGACTCCGGTAAGACGAAGTTCATCCAGGAAACCCTGGAGGACCCCAGGTTCAACGCCGGGGAGCGGACGCTGCTGATCGTCTGCGAGGAGGGGGAGGAGGAGTACGACTTCTCCGCCTATCCCCATGACCGCGTCTACAAGCTGATCGTGGAGGACTACGACGACGTCACCACCGACACGCTGCTGGCCTGGCAGAAGCAGTACAAGGCAGAGCGGGTGGTCCTGGAGCTCAACGGCATGCAGACGGTGGGCGCGTTCTACGAGAAGCTGCCGCAGCACTGGCAGATCGCCCAGGAGGTCATGTTCGCCGACGCCCGGACGATCCTCAGCTACAACGCCAACATGCGCGCCCTGGTGGTGGACAAGCTCCAGGGCTGTGAGCTGGTGGTGTTCAACCGGATGGAGAAGGGGCAGGACGTGATGCCCTTCCACAAGCTGGCCCGCGCCCTGAACCGCCGCGTGGACATCATCTACGACTACACCGACGGCACTACCCAGTTCGACGAGCTGGAGGATCCGCTGCCCTTCGACATCGACGCCCCAGTCATCACCGTCGGCGACGAGGACTACGCCCTCTGGTACCGGGACATCTCCGAGGAGCCGAAGAAGTACGACGGAAAGACCGTCACCTTCAAAGCCCAGGTGGCGCGGCTGCGGCGGGAGAAGGAGGGCTGGTTCGCCCCGGGGCGCTTCGTCATGACGTGCTGCGTGGAGGATATCCAGTTCATGGGCATCCCGTGCCGCTTCGTGGGCAGTGCCGGCCTGAAGACCCGCAGCTGGGTCCAGGTGACGGCGAAGATCTCCGCCGAGAAGCATTCCCTCTACCGCGGCCAGCTGGGCCCGGTGCTGACGGCCGTCACCGTCCAGCCCGCCGAGCCGGCCGGCGAGGAGGTCTGCACCTTCTGAACGCGCGGCCTTCCGCGAAATGCCATTGCGCGGCCTCCCCCAATGCGGGGGAGGCCGCGTTTGCAACGGAGCGGATGTTCCTCCGGAGGCATGACACGCCAAAAGCTTCTGCTGGGCTTCCCACCAAACCACACCGCCGAAGGGCGTGCACGGCCTAAAAGCCTCCTTTGTGTAAAAGGAGGTGGCGCGGCGGAGCCGCGGCGGAGGGATTGCCGCAGCAGGCAGCCCGTTGATGCCGGGGGCCGCGGCACTATTTTTTCCTGCGGAGCTTCAGCTCCAGTCCGCGGGCCTCCGCTGCCCGCTGGAACAGGCCGGCGACGCAGGCGCTTCTCTCTTTCGGCGGGAGACGGTCGATCTCCGGGCGCTCGGCGATCTCCTGCAGAATCTCCCGCAGCGTCTGCAGCTCCAGAAGATTGACGGCCACGCAGTAGAAGGTCTTTCTGCGGCCGTCGTTGTAGTCGGCGAGGAGGCGGTCCAGGATCCGGCGCTTTTCCCGCTGCTCGGCGCCGTAGGCGTCGGCACCCAGGCGCGCCGCCCGTGCCAGGTCGGACTTCTGGTTCCGGTGGGAGATGAACGAGTCGAACGCGTCGATCTGCGCATACGTGCTGCAGGGGTACTCGCTGCACTGGAAGCAATACGCGACGCCGCCGTGCGCCAGGCTGCACCGCGCGATCCGGCACGCCGGATTTCCGCGGCCGCAGCCGCCGCAGTGGTTCCCCAGGCGCATGGGACACAGCCCGCAGTTCAGCCCGCAGAGGGAGAGCCACGGGTCCTTCCGTTCAAATTGCATCGTCCGGCCCCCTTTCCAACGATCTGCTGCGCAGCACCACAAAAACGCCCCCGGCGCTGCCGGGGGCGCTGTGCGTTCAGCCGCCGATGGTGGTGGTGTAGTACTGGCCCATGGTGTAGAGGCTGATCTCCACGGGGCCGGACTCCACCTGGGCGGGCACCTCGATCAGGTAGTACAGGGTGCCGCTGTTCAGCGGGGAGATGGAGTACTGGCTCGGATAGCCGTTCAGATCGGCGCCGCCGTCCTCCTCGAAGCAGGCGAAGCCCGTATACTGGTACTTCCCGTCGTACTCGCAGGTGACGCCGGCCACGCCGGAGTACCGCAGGTCCGTGCCCTTGAGGTTCGTGGCCGTGGCCTTGAGGATCAGGTACGTATTGCCGGCGCCAGCCTCATAGTAGCTGTACCAGCTGCCAGGCATGGGCGGGTAGAGCGTGTTGGAGAAGTAGATGTCCGTGACGGTGAGGCTCAGCGTCTCGCCGTCGGTGATCTCCTGGCCCACGGTCAGCGTGCCGACGCGGCTGGCGAACTCCTCCAGGGAGAAGGTGGCCGCGCGGACGTCGGTGCCGGCCGTGAAGGTCGCGGACAGCTTCGTTGTGTCGCTGCCCTCGGGGATCTCAAAGAGGAAATAGAGCCGCATGGTCTGCAGCGGCGCCACGTCGGTGATGTTGGAGTAGCCCAGGCCCTCGCCCTCGTCCTCCTCGACGATGCTGAAGCCGGCGTAATCGATGCCGCCGACGTTCACGGACGCGCTCAGCAGCTCGTCGGCCCGCACGGCGCTCTGGCCCTGGTTCGTCACGTCGGTCACGAGCACCAGGTATTCGCTGCCGGCCGGCGCCTCATAGTGGGTGTAGACGCCGGTGATCCGCGGCGGCACCACGTCGTTCGTCACGTAGCCGTGGACCAGGGTGTACTCCAGCTGGCCGTCGACGGTGTTGGGACCCTGCAGGTCCAGCTGGGCAGCCTCCGGGGCGGGCTCCTCGGCCTCGTCGCTGGTGTCCTCAAAGGTCACGGTGATGTTCAGGCCGTCGTCCGCGTCCTCCTGGTCGTCGGTTGCTTCCGGCTCCGGATCGGTGGGCGTGGTGTCCTCGGACTCCGTCTCCGTCTCGGAAGGGGCGTCCGTCGCCTCTGTGGTGTCGCCGCCGCACGCCGCCAGGGAGAACACCATGGCCAGCGCCAGCAGGCAGAGCAGCAGTCGTTTCATGTGGTTCCTTCCTCTCTCAAAATATATGGTTCTGGCTCCGGACGGGCGCCGCGTCAGGCGCCGCCCAGCAGCAGACGGGGGATGTCGGCCACGGTCTCCGCCAGACCGTCGGCCCCGGCAGCCTCCAGCTCTGCGCGGGTGCCGTAGCCGTACAGGACGCCCAGGGCCGGGATGCCGTGGGCATGGGCGCCGCGGACGTCGTGGAGCCGGTCGCCCACCATAACGGCGCCGGCCGGACCGGCCCCGGCGCGGGAGAGGGCCAGGGCGATGACCTGGTCCTTGGCGGCGTTGCGCTCGTCCTCGGCGCTGCCGGCCACGGCCGTGAAGTACGGCGCCAGGCCGAACCGCTCGAGGATCTGCACGGCGAAGTGCTCCGGCTTGCCGGTGGCCAGCAGCAGGCGGCAGCCGGCGTCCCGCAGAGCCGCCAGCATCTCCGGCACGCCGTCGTACACCCGGTTCTCCCAGATGCCGCGGTCGCTGAAATAGACCCGGAAGTCCGCCAGCAGCGCCCGGGCCCCGGCCTCGTCCACGCCGTAGACCGCCTGGAACTCCGGCAGCAGCGGCGGCCCGATGAACCGGTACAGCGCCTCTCGGGGCGGGACGGGCATGCCGGCCTCCGCCAGCGCGTAGGCGATGGCGTTGGTGATGCCGAGGCCGGGGTCGGTCAGCGTCCCGTCCAGGTCGAATAGAATCGTTGCAGGCTGCATGTCACGAGTCCGCCTTTCCATCGCCGCCGCGCCGCTTCCGGAACAGCGGCGCATCGGGCCGGTTGTCCAGCCAGTCCATCACCAGCGCGTAGATCACCGACGCAATGGGCACACCCAGCAGGACGCCGATGATCCCGGCCAGGTTGCTGCCGACGATCACGGCGCTCAGGACGATCAGGCCCGGCAGGCCCACCGACTTGCCGACGACCTTGGGATAGATGACGTTGCCCTCGATGACCTGCAGGGCCAGGATGAAGATCAGGAAGAACAGCGCCTGGAGCGGGCTCTCGATGAGGATCAGCAGGAAGCCGATGATCTCGCCGATCAGCGGGCCAATGATCGGCACCACTGCCGTCACGCCCACCAGCACCGAGATGATGGCAGCGTTGGGGAAGCGGAAGATCTTCATGCCGATGAAGCAGAGCACCCCCAGGATCACCGCCTCGGCCAGCTGGCCGGTGATGAAGTTGCTGAAGGCGTTGTTGGCCATGGTCAGAATGTGGCGGAGTTTGTCGACGACCCGCCGGGGCAGCAGCGCCTCAGAGATCCGGACGGCCAGCTCGCCCACGCGCTCCTTCTGGGCCAGGACGTAGATGGCGATGAAGAAGCTGAACACCAGATTCATCAGGCTGCGGATCACCGACGTGGTGACGCCGGCAGCCGTCTCCACGATGCTGCCGCTCTCCGGGGCGGTCAGCATCTGCTGGATCGTCTCCAGCAGCTTCTCCCAGTCGAACCGGGCGGGGAAGAGCTGCTGGCCGTTGATTTCGATGCCGGCGACCCACTCCTCGATGGTGGAGATGTACGTCTCCATATTCGTGACGAGCCGGAGGATCGTCTCCTGCAGCTCCGGGATGATGACGACCATCAGCACCACGACGATGCCGAGGGTCAGCAGGATTGTGGCCACCAGACTGACCGGCCGAAGGAGGCGCCGCACCAGCCGGCGCGGGCTGCGGCCCAGGAAGGCGAACACGCGCCCCTCCAGCACGCGCAGCAGCACGTTGAGCACGAAGGCGATGCAGAAGCCGGTGATGACCGGCTCGACGATCTGGTATGCGGTCCCCAGGGCCGCCCAGGCCAGGGAGAAATTTTGCACCAGGGCGAACAGCAGCACGCCGAAGGTGATGATCAGCAGTATGGATTTGAACTTCCTGCGGTCCACCGCAGCGCCTCCCTCCGGCTGCCGGCGCAGCCCGGTCTATAGGATAGGAATAGTATACGCAATCTGATGCAAGACGTCAATCCCGGTTTGTCACATCAGAAGCGACAGCAGCGGGACGGTGACGATGGAAAAAAGTGTGGAGGCGAACGTGATTTCCGAGGCAAAGAGCGCGTCACAGTCGTACTTGTCCGCCAGAATGGAGGTGGTGGAGCCGGCGGGCATGCCGCTCATCAGCAGGCTCAGGCTCTTGAGGATCGGATCCAGCGGCAGCGGCAGCAGCAGCACGTACACCAGCGCCGGGAAGAGCACCAGCCGCAGGCACGTGTACCAGAGCACGTCCCGCGAGAACAGGGAGCGGATCGGCGCGTCGGCCAGGATGGAGCCGATGACGAGCATGGACACGGGGATGGTGCAGCCGCCGGTGGTGGAGAGCGTGTTGCGCAGGAACGCGGGGATCGGCACCGGGACGAACATCAGGACCAGACCCAGGAAGATGGAGACGATGCACGGGTGCAGCAGTACCTTCCGGAGCACATCCCGGCGGCTGACGCTGGTGAACAGCGAGAGGCCGGACGACCACATGGTGAAGCGGATCGGGATCTGGAACACGGACGTATAGATCACGCCCAGGTCGCCGAACAGGATCTGCGCCATGGGCAGGCCGACGAAGCTGGAATTGGAGCAGATCATGCCGTACGACAGGACGGTGCGCTCCTCGCGGCGGTAGCGGCGAAAGACCAGCCGGCTGCCGAAGATGGCCACCATCTGAATGGCCGCCGAGAGGACGACGGCCAGCACGCAGTTGCGGGCAAAGCCGTCGGGCAGCTGCGTGCCGCTGAGGAACGATGAGACGATGCTGCAGGGGAGGATGACGTTGATGAGCAGGTCGGAGAGCGTCTTGCGCCCGGCCTCCGTGATGATGTGCAGCTTGTTGCAGAGGACCCCGGTCAGGATCAGCAGGAACAGCATGCCCTGCAGCGACAGCATCTCAAAAAACAGCGCCATTGCATCCTCCCAAACCCCGCGGCCTGCGGGCCGCCGTACTCCCAAACCGCTATCATTATAACAGATCCGCCGCAGAAAGCAATGCCCCGCACTGTATCGAAATGCGGCAACGTGCAGGACAGGCCCGGCCCGCGGCCGCCGGGAGGCCGCCCGGGCAGCAGGCAGCGGCGCCGCGGAATGGAAAAGCCCCGACGCTTTGCAGCGTCGGGGCTTTCACATTGGTGACCCGTACGGGACTCGAACCCATGTTACCGCCGTGAAAGGGCGGTGTCTTAACCACTTGACCAACGGGCCGGGATGGTAGCGGCAACTGGATTCGAACCAGTGACAAGCCGGGTATGAACCGGATACTCTACCAACTGAGCTATGCCGCCGTATGCCCGTCTCAAGAGGGCGTGTATTATTATACTGGACGCGCCCCCGTTTGTCAACCGCTTTTTTCCGGTTTTGTGCACCCGGGTGCGCGGGGCGGAAAATGCCCGTGCAGGCACGTCCAGGCGCCTGCACGGGCGGATTCTCACGGCTCCCGGAGCCGGAAGTCCAGCGTCAGCTCCTGCAGCTCCGTTCGGAGCCGGCGATACGAGACGCCGGCGGCGTCCAGCATCCGCTTGGAGGCCAGGGTGGCGGCGGTGGCGGCGTACTTGTCCGAGAGGTACACCACCTGCCGGATTCCCGACTGGATGATGGCCTTGGCACACTCGTTGCACGGGAACAGCGCCACGTAGATGGTCGCCCCCTGGAGGCTCTTGCCGTTGCTGTTGAGGATGGCGTTGAGTTCTGCGTGGACGACGAACGGGTACTTCGTCTCGGCGCCCTCCCGCTCCCAGGGGAAGTCGTCGTCGCTGCAGCCCTTGGGGAAGCCGTTGTAGCCGGTGGAGAGGATGATGTTGTCGGGGCTGACGATACATGCGCCCACCTGCGTGTTGGGATCCTTGCTGCGCTTGGCCGCCAGCATGGCCACGCCCATGAAGTACTCATCCCAGCTGATGTAGTCCTGCCGCTTCATTGGGTGGCCTCCGTTTCCCCGGCATCGGTCGTGCTGCTGCCGGCGGCCGCGCTGCCGGCAGCCGGGACGGAGGTGCCGATGTCGTAGTCCGAGCCGGTGTTCGACTGCAGATGGGAGAGCACCTGCTCCATCTCCGCGGCCGTGGTCTCGTCGGGCTCGTTGGCCAGCACGTCATGGACGGCACGGACCTCATAGCGGTTGACGGCCGACTCGCCGTTGTCGAAGCGGAAGGTGGGGACGTAGTCCACGTGGGAGATCGTCGTCTCGCCGCCGGACTTGGTGAAGGTGAGGTTCAGCACAACGCCCTCGTTCAGGTACGTCTGATCCTCCCGGGTCATGGCGGCCAGGAAATTGCCCAGGGAATACGCCACGAACACCTGCTTCTCCTGACCGTCCACGGTGACGGTCTCCATCTTCATGGGACCGACGATGTGCGGGTGGCTGCCGAGGATCACGTCGACGCCGCTCTGGATCAGCAGGTCCTTGATCTGCGTCTGGGTGGCGCTGACGGACGTTTCGTACTCGCTGCCCCAGTGGACCATGGCGATGATGACGTCCGGCTCCGTGGCCTGGGCTGCGGCCACGGCCGCGCTGATGGCCGAGGTGTTGACGGTGCTGTAGTTGGTGGCGTAGTCGGTGTAAAGCAGGTCCACCGCGTACTCCGAGCCTTCCGGCAGCGTCAGGTTGTTGACGCCCTTGGTGAAGCCGATGAAGGCCATGCGGATGCCGTTGACTTCCCGGACGATCACCTGATTGGCCGTCTTGTCGTCGGCAGACAGGTACGTGCCCAGGGCGTCCATGCCGGCACCGCGGACGGTGTTGATGGTGCTCTGCAGGCCGGTGATGCCGTTCTGGATGCTGTAGGTGTTGGCCGTCTGCAGGATGTCGAAGCCCAGGCCCGACAGCGTCGAGGCCAGGGAGGCCGGGGCGCGGAAGTCGGGGTAGCCCACGGGATCGTCGCCGAAGTTGGCCTCAAAGTTGCCCACGGTCACGTCGGCAGCCGTCAGGTACGACGAGACCGGCGACAGCATGGGCAGGAAGTTGTACGTGCCGTCGGCCTCCAGTGCGTCGGCCAGCTGGGAATCGTAGACCATGATGTCGCCCACGGCGGCCAGTGTGGCCGTGGCGGTGTCGCCGGAGGGCGTCTCCGGCTCGGTGGGGGAGGCAGGGTCGGTCACGTCCGTGTTGTCGGCGGGCGGCGTGTCCTCGCTGCCGCCGCAGGCCCGGAAAAGCACCACGATCAGCACCACAATCACCACAAACACCACACCCAGCGTAATGCGCTGCCGGATCATCCGCTTGCGCTTGAGCTCCAGGCGGCGAAGCCGTCGGGCTTCCAGCAGCTTTTCGTCGCGCTCGTACTCCTGATCTGCCATGTCGACCCCTCCTTGTTGTGTCATTCTGCTCCTATTTTACAATAAGTGACGAAAATACGCAACGGAAGTTTTTCGGAATCCGGGGAAATCCCTAAAAAAATGTCTGCCTCTGGCGGTACGGGCCGCAATGTGATATAATATGCCGCAGAAAGTCAGGGAAGGACGGATGTGCATGGCGGAAAGACCGTATCGCGGCCCCACCGTGGGGCGGCTGCTTCGCATTGCGCTGGGCGTTGCGGCGGTGTTTGCGGCGCTGTGGTTCGGCTTCGAGCTGCTGGGCCGTCCGCAGGAGGCGCCGCAGCCGGAGACGGAGGAGGAGACCGGGACGCCCCAGGTCAGCACCGGGCCGGAGAGCCTGTTCCCCGGCCTGCCTGCCAGCGAATACGACGTGACGGCTTTCCGGTGGGAGGGAAACTACCTGGTTTACGACGGCCCGGAGACGGCCCGCCGCGGCATTGACGTGTCCGCCCACCAGCAGGAGATCGACTGGGCCGCCGTGGCCGCCGACGGCGTGGAGTTCGCCATGCTCCGGGTGGGCTACCGGGGCTACACCGAGGGTACCACGTACCTGGACGAGCGGTTCTACGACAACGTGGCCGGCTGCCGGGACAACGGCATTGCCGTGGGTGTCTACTTCTTCTCCCAGGCCATCTCTGTGGAGGAGGCCCTGGAGGAGGCGGACATCACGCTGCGCGCCATCGAGGGGCTGGACATCACGTACCCGGTGGTCTACGACTGGGAGAACGTCCACCAGTCCGACGCCCGCACCGCCAATCTGGACGACGAGACGCTGACGGACTGCGCCGCGGCCTTCTGCCAGGCTGTGGAGGACGCGGGCTATACGGCCGCCGTCTACTTCAACCAGGCGTACGGCTACGGCCACTTCAACCTGCTGGAGCTGCAGGACTACGTGTTCTGGCTGGCCCAGTACGCCGACGCGCCGGACTTCTACTACGATTATCAGATCTGGCAGTACACCAACGCCGGCCAGGTGGCCGGGATTGAGGGCGATGTGGACCTGAATCTGAGCTTCTGGTCGCCGTAGAGCGATCCGGCCGCTTCGGGCGGAAATTTAAAAAACGTTCATAACTTTTTTAAGGTTTATTTAGGGTGGCGGCGCTATGATAGGTGCAGCCAAACCCCGTAAAACAATGAAGGAGTGACCACATTATGTCCCTATCGCTTCCCCGCAGAGCCCTGCGCCTGGCCGTGACGACCGCGGCGCTGGCGGCTGCCATCCTTGCCATGGCCGTGTCGGCCGGCGCGGCCAACGGCCTGGAGATGAGCACCGCATACCCCGGCATGACCGTCAATGCCGGCGACGACCTGAGCTTTGCCCTGGACTTTGACAGTACCACCGGCGCCGGCCAGGTGGTCAGCCTCTCCGTGACCTCCATCCCGGAGGGCTGGGAGGGCTACTTCACCGGCAGCAGCAGCGAGATCTCACAGGTCTACGTCCGCGACGGCGAGAACGAGGGCCTGGCGGACTTTGAACTGTCCATCCCCGACGACGCCGCCGACGGCACGTACACCGTGGGCCTGCGGGCCGTGGGTGAGGGCGGCGCCACCGACGACCTGGCGCTGCAGCTGAACGTCACCAGCCAGGAGATCGGCGCCAGCACCTTCGAGGTTACGTACCCCGAGCAGGAGGGCTCTTCCACCACGTCGTACAGCTTCGACGCCACCATCGTCAACAACAGCGCCACGGAGCAGACGTACACCTTCTCCTCCGACCTGCCCGCCGGCTGGACCATCAGCTACCAGCCCAGCGGTGACACGACCCAGGTCTCCAGCCTGACCGTGGGCGCCCGCAGCAGCCAGGGCGTCACCATCAACGTGGAGCCGCCGGAGACCGTGGAGGCCGGCACGTACGGCATCTCCATCTCCGCCGTCAGCGCCGGCGAGACCCTGCCGGCCGACCTGTCGGTCGTCATCACCGGCAGCTACTCCCTGGACCTGACGACGCCCTCCGGCCTGCTGAGCGCCGACATTGAGGCCGGCAAGACCACGACCCTGACGCTGAATCTCGTCAACACCGGCAACACCGACATTCAGAACGTCAACCTGACCTCCTCCGCGCCCGACGGCTGGACCGTGGAGTTCAGCCAGTCCACCGTGGACGTCCTGGAGGCCGGCGCCACCATGGAGCTCACCGCCACCGTCACGGCCAGCGAGGACGCGCTGTCCGGTGACTACGCCGTCTCCCTGACGGCCAGCTGTGCCGAGGCCTCGGACCTGACCGAGTTCCGCATGTCCGTCAAGACCTCCACGGTCTGGGGCATCGTGGGCGTGGTGCTGATCGTCGCCGTGGCCGGCGGCCTGGCCTTCGTGTTCCACAAGTACGGGAGACGGTGAGATGAACGACTATATCATCGAGACCAGCGGCCTGACGAAGCGCTACGGCGACCTGACGGCGGTGGACAGTCTCGACCTGACGATCCGGCGGGGCGAGGTGTTCGGCCTGCTGGGGCCCAACGGCGCCGGCAAGACGACCACGACCCTGATGCTCCTGGGCCTGACCGAGCCCAGCGCCGGCACGGCCCGGATCGCCGGCCATGACTGCACCCGCGAGCCCATCGCCGTCAAGCGGATCGTGGGCTATCTGCCGGACAACGTCGGCTTCTACGGCGACATGACCGGGCGGGAGAACCTTCGCTTCACAGGCCGGCTCAACGGCCTGGGCGGCGACGCGCTGGAGGCGCGGCTGGACGGCCTGCTGCGCCGCGTGGGGCTGGAGGATGCGGCCGACCGGAAGGCCGGGACGTATTCCCGCGGCATGCGCCAGCGCCTGGGCATCGCCGACGTGCTGGTGAAGGACCCGCAGGTCATCATCATGGACGAGCCGACGCTCGGCATCGATCCGGAGGGCATGCGGGAGCTGCTGAGCCTGATCCGCGCCCTGTCCAGCCGCGACAAGCGGACGATTCTGATCTCCTCCCACCAGCTGCACCAGATCCAGCAGATCTGCGACCGGGTCGGCATCTTCGTCCAGGGGAAGCTGGTGGCCTGCGGCCCCATCGCCGAGCTGGGCCGCCAGACCCAGAGCGAGGGCAGCTGCGTGCTGGAGCTGGAGGCCTCGCCCGACGACAAGGGCCTGGAGGAGCTGCTCCGCGGCCTGGACGGCGTCCGGGAGGTCTACCGGGAGGGCTCCGGATGGATGCTCCACTCGGCCACGGACCTGCGGCCGCTGGTGAGCCGGAAGCTGCTGGAGGCCGGCTACGTGCCCCAGCGGATCCACCAGCGCGGCGGCGACCTGGACGAGATCTACCATAAATACTTCGAGAAGGCGGGTGACGACCATGACCATTCCAATGTCAAAAAGCGCGCAAAACGGGCCGGCGCGTGAGTCCCTGCCGGCCGGCGGCGGCCTGGGGGCCCTGCTGCGCAAGGAGCTGGCCGACCAGCTCAACAGCACCCGGTTCTTCCTGCTCTTTGCCCTGTTGGCCGTCGCCAGCGTGGCCGGCTTCTACGGGGCCATCTCCACGATTTCCGACGCCTCCGACGCCGGTGACTTCCTGTACCTGACGCTGCTGACGACCAGCGGCAACTCGATCCCGTCCTTCGCCTCGTTCCTGGCCTTCCTGGGGCCGCTGATGGGCATCGTCCTGGGCTTCGACGCCGTCAGCCGCGAGCGCTCCATGGGGACGCTGAACCGCCTGGCGGCCCAGCCCATCCACCGGGACGCCATCATCAACGGCAAGTTCCTCTCGGGCGTGCTGATCATCCTGATGACCGTCTTTGCCCTGGGCATCCTGGTGGTGGCGGCGGGCATCCTGTCCATGGGCATGGCGCCCACCGGGGAGGAGATCGCGCGGATCTTCACGTTCCTGCTGTTCACGTGCGTGTATATCTCCTTCTGGCTGGCACTGTCGATCCTCTTCTCGGTGCTCAGCCGCCACGCGGCCACGTCGGCCCTGGCCGGCATTGCCCTGTGGGTGTTCCTGTCGTTCTTCATGAGCATGGTGGCCTCGGCCGTCGCCGCGGGCCTGTACCCGCTGGAGGGCATCGAGGGCCTGCTGAACATGGAGAAGAACTACACGCTGGAGCTGACGCTCAACCGCATCTCGCCGTACTACCTGTTCAGCGAGGCGGCGTCCACGATCCTCAACCCCAACGTGCGCTCCATCGGCATCGTGAGCGTGTCGCAGCTGTCCGGCGCCGTGGCCGGGTATCTCCCGTTCGGGCAGAGCTTGCTGCTGGTCTGGCCGCACCTGGTGTGCATGGTTGCGCTGACGGCGGTGTGCTTCGGCGCCTCGTACGTGGTGTTCATGCGCCAGGAAATCCGCGCCTGAATTGCAAAAACGGAGGGGCTTCGGCTCCTCCATTTTTGCAAATTAAGGCCTTGCGTCCCGGCGTGTTGTAGCGTATACTATAGGCATCGCATGAAAGGGGGCAAATCAATGCAACTGTTACCGTTTCCGCAGGACGCAGTGCTGCCGGAGCAGCAGAGACCGGATAAACCGGTCATAGAGATCGAGAGCCGGATGGAAGGGTATCTCGGCACAGTTGTGCCATGGCACTGGCACGAGCATGCTCAGCTGCTGTTCGTCCGGGAAGGTCAGGTGACGGTCGCCGCGCCCGGCCTGGAGGTGACGCTGGAGGCCGGCCAGGGCTGCTTCATCAGCTGCGCCGCGCTCCACCGCGCCAGCTGCCCGGAGGACGCCACGGCCCGCGTGGCGGTGCTGCTGTTCGATCCGGAGGCCGTCATCGCCGGGCGCGATGAGAGCCTCGTCAGCCGGTACCTCAGCCCGATCCTGCAGAGCCGTTCGCTGACGCTCGTCCCACTGACCGGCGGGGAGCCGTGGCAGCGGTCGGTCCTGTCGAACATCAAGGCGGCGGCAGCGGCGTGCAGCGGCCAGGCGCCCGGGTGGGAGTTTGCCGTGCGCAGCAACCTGACGGACATCTGGATGGCCATGCTGCAGCTGCTGGAGACGTGGTCCCAGCCGGCCACCCGCGGCATCCGCGAGCGGCGCCTGCGCACGATCCTGCGCTACCTGCAGGACCACTATGCCGAGAATATGCGTCTGGACGAAGCGGCCACCGCCTCGGGCATCAGCGGCCGGGAGTGCACCCGCTGCTTTCACGACCTGCTGGATATGACGCCGATTGAATATCTGACGATTCTCCGTGTCCGTGTGGCGGCGCTGGAGCTGGAGCGGGGGCACGGCTCCCTGGCCAAGGTCGGCATGGACGCCGGCTTCAGCAGCTCCAGCTACTTCGGAAAGGTGTTCCGCCAGTACACGGGGCAGACGCCCCGTGCCTACCGCCGGCTGACCCAGCCGGCGCAGGAGTCGCGCCGCCGCCGGAGAGACTGAGACAGAAGGGGGAACGGGCATGCGCATCCTGCTGGCTGACGACGAGGTGGAGATCACCCGTGCGCTCAGGACCATGCTGGAGCGGAACCGGTACGGCGTCGACGTGGCCCGGGACGGCCGTGAGGCACTGGACTACCTGGAGACCACCACGTACGACGCCGTGGTGCTGGACATCATGATGCCCCGGCTGGACGGGCTGACGGTCCTGCGCCGCATGCGCGCCGCCGGCTGCAGCACGCCGACGCTGCTGCTCTCGGCCCGGGGCGAGGTGGAGGACCGGGTGGCCGGCCTGGACGCCGGCGCCGACGATTACCTGCCCAAGCCCTTTTCCACCACCGAGTTTCTGGCAAGAATCCGGGCGCTGCTTCGCCGGCGCCCGGCTTTCGTCCAGGAACGGCTGCGCTTCGGGAATCTGACGCTGGACACGGCTTCGTGCATCCTGTCCTGCGGCGAGGCGTCGGTGCGCCTGAGTGGGAAGGAGTTCCAGATGATGGAGCTGCTGATGCGGAACACCGGCGTCATCCTCTCCACGCAGACGTTCCTGGAGCGGATCTGGGGCTTCGGCTCCGAGGCGGAGATCAACGTGGTGTGGGTCAACATCACGTACCTGCGCAAGCGCATCGCGGCGATCGGGAGCGCCGTGACGATCCGCTCCGTCCGCGGCGTGGGGTACACGCTGGAGGAGGGGCCGTGCTGAGGCGGCTCCAGTGGCGGTTCATCGGCATCACCATGGGGGCGACTCTGGCGGTGCTGCTGCTCCTGCTGGGCGCCATCCACCTGATCAACTACTGGAATTTCCGAAGCTCGGCCGATGCCATGCTCCGGCTCATCGCCGAAAACGACGGGCGCCTGCCGGAATACGGCCAGGTGGCCGCCGGCGAGCTGCGCCCGGAGCCGGGGCTCAGCTATACCGAGGAGACGCCCTTCCTGACCCGTTTCTTCGTGGTGCGGGGGGACGCGTCGCACCGGGTCGTGGCCGTGGAGATGGAGCAGATCGCCGAGATCTCCGAGGAGGACGCCCGGGCGTACTATGCCGAGGCCGCAGAACGCGGCCCCGGCTACGGTTTTTGCGGCACGTACCGGTACTACCTGACGGCCGACGGTGACGGAGAGCTGGCCGTGTTCCTCAACTGTGAGCGCGACCTCCGGTCCGTGTATACGTTCCTGGGCATCTCCGCGTCGGTGGCTGTGGTGGCGTACGGGCTGGTGTTCGCGGCGGTGTACCTGCTGTCGAAGCGGATCATCCGGCCCATGCTCCGCAGCCTGGAGAAGCAGCGCCAGTTCGTCACCGACGCCGGCCACGAGCTCAAGACGCCCATGACCATCATCTCCACCAGCGCCGACGTGCTGGACGCCGAGCTGCCCGGCAACGAGTGGGTGGCGAACATCCGCTGCCAGGCTGCCCGCCTGTCGGACCTGATCGCCAACCTCGTCACGCTCTCGCGGATGGACGAGGAGTCCCTGCCGGTCCGGCCGGACGCCTTCGTCCTCTCCGAGGCCGTGTGGGACGTGGCCGCCCAGTTCCGCGCCGTGGCCGAGGCCCGGGGCAAGCAGCTGCAGCTGGACATTCAGGATGACGTCTCCTTCCGCGGCGAAGCGGCGGCCATCCAGCAGATGCTCTCGCTGCTGCTGGACAACGCCGTCAAGTACGCCGATGACGGCAGCGTCATCCGCCTGCGCCTGCGGCGGGAGCGCAGCGTCGTGCTGGAGATCAGCAACGCCTGCCACCTGCCGCCGGACGTGGACACCGAGCGCCTGTTCGACCGCTTCTACCGGCTGGACCCGGCCCGGTCCCGGGAGAGCGGCGGCAGCGGCATCGGCCTGGCTGTGGCCCGGGCCATCGCCGAGCGCCACGGCGGCACGCTGCGGGCCGAGACGGACGGCCGGCGCATCTGTTTCACTGCGGTGCTCCCGTGAGCGCCGCAGAAAGGGAGGAACGCCCATGGAAAACCGCCAACCGCCCCGCACGGTGCTGCGGGTCCGCCAGCTCCAGACGCGCCTGGACGGCGCGCCCCTGGAGCGCGTCCGCGCGCTGGAGGCGCCGCTGGCCCGCGCCGCCGCAGACGGCGTCGACCTCGTGGCGCTGCCGGAGATGTTCTGCTGCCCGTATGAGACACCGCAGTTCCCGCGGCTGGCCGAGCCGGAGGGCGGCCCCGTCTGGAGCGCCTGCGCCGAGCTTGCCGCCCGGAACGGATTGTGGCTCTCCGCCGGCTCCGTCCCCGAGCGGGACGGCGGCCGCGTCTACAACACCGCCTACGTCTTTGACCGCCAGGGCCGTCAGGCGGCGAAGCACCGGAAGATGCACCTGTTCGACATCGCCGTGGACGGCGGCCAGCACTTCCGGGAGTCGGACACCCTCTCGGCCGGCAGCGCCGTCACCACGTTCGGCACGGAGTTCGGCCGCCTGGGCCTGTGCATCTGCTACGACATGCGCTTCCCGGAGCTGTTCCGGCTCATGGCCCTGGAGGGCGCCCTGGCCGTGCTGGTGCCGGCGGCGTTCAACTTCACCACCGGCCCGGCCCACTGGGAGCTGACGCTCCGCGCCCGGGCCCTGGACAACCAGGTCTACTGCGTGGCCACGGCCCCGGCCCTGGACCCGGCGGCGTCGTACCACGCCTGGGGCCACTCCCTCGTGGCAGACCCGTGGGGCGCCCTGGTGGCCCAGCTGGACGACGCCCCGGGCGAGCAGACTGTGGAGCTGGATATGGCACGCCCGGCGCAGATCCGCCGCCAGCTGCCCCTGCTGCAGCACCGGCGCACCGACGTCTACACCCTCAACGGCCGCTGAGCGCGGCCGCGTACGGAAAGCCCCTGCCCGCGATACGCGGGCAGGGGCTTCGTCGTACTTCCGGGCTTCAGATCCGGACGGCGTGGCTGCAGCCCTTGCCGGCGGCCTTGGCCTCGTACAGCGCCTGATCGGCGGCACGGTACAGCTGATGGTATCCCACGCCGGCCCGGCTGGTGCGGCAGATGCCGATGCTGCATCCGACGGGGACGGGCTCGTCCAGCCAGACGATCTTCCGCAGCCTGGCCTGCAGCTGCCGCCCGCCGGCCTCAGCCTCCGGCGCCGTTTCGCCTGACAGAACGGCTGCGAATTCGTCGCCGCCGATGCGGCCGATGCCGGCGGCGTCCGGAAAGACCGCCTCCAGGGCCCGGGCCGCCTCCCGGAGCACGTGATCGCCGCAGGGGTGGCCGAGCTGGTCGTTGATCTGCTTGAAGCCGTCCAGGTCAAAGATCAGCAGCGTGACGGACGGCGCTGACTCGTGCCCGTCCAGCTGGCAGGCGGCGCAGGCGTCGAAGGCCGTCTTGTTCAGCAGACCCGTCAGCGGATCCTTCTGGAGCAGCGCCTGGAGCTGCCGGTTCATCTGCTGGATCTCCTGGCGCTGGGCCGTCATGACGACGGCGTTGCTGCTGCGGGTCAGCGCCACGGCCAGGCCGACGATGGTCGTGAACGTCAGATTCAGCAGACTCCCGGAAGGCAGGCTGCGGCCGGCCAGGGTCAGGAACAGCCCGTAGGCCAGGGCGTAGGACAGCAGACTGTAGCCGCTGGGCATCTGGATGAAAACGCCGATGGCCAGGATGGCCGTCACGTAGATGCCCACCTCGCCGTCGGGGCTGCGATACAGGTCATAGGCGTTGACGCAGACGTGCCAGAGCAGGAAAAACAGCGTGGCGCCGTACTGCACGGCCCAGCGGACGCCGCGGCTCCGGCGGCGCACCGCCCGCTGCAGCGCCAGTGCCAGCGCCGCTGCCAGCAGCAGCGCGCAGTAGAGGGAGAAGTAGATGCGGTTGTTTCGGGTTCCAAGCCCGGAGGAGGACAGAAACAGCACGTTCACGATGTTGAACAGCTCCATGCCGAAGATCATGATGCTGATGATCAGCAGCGAAACCTGGTTCCGGGCCAGCGTCTCCTCCCAGTATGCCGGCCGTACCTCCTGCGGAATCCGCAGAAACGCAGCGATCCGTCCGAGCACGTCGATCCCTCCATTCTGTGCAGTCAGCTGTCATTTTCATTCTACAGGAAGCCGCAGGCAAAGGCCAGAGGAAATGCAGAAATGCGCAGGATCCTGCAAATAAGCCGCCGGTCAACCGCGTAACTGCCGGACCTCAGCGGAGGCTGCGGGCCCGGTGCCGGCCCTTGCCGGCCCGCTTGGCGTCGTAGAGCGCCCAGTCGGCCTCCCGGTAGAGGCGGCCGTAGCTGACGGCGGCGGCCGCCCGGCAGCTGCCGAGGCTGCAGCTGACCTGCAGCGGCGTTTCCCGCCAGACCATCCGGCGCAGCGACGCCCGCAGGTGCCGCCAGCCGGATTCCAGCGCTGTCGGAGAAGTGCCCGACAGGAGCACGGCGAACTCGTCGCCGCCGATGCGGCCGATGCCGGCAGCACCTGGGAATGCCGCCCTCAGGGCGTGGGCCGTCCCGCGGAGCACGTGGTCGCCGCAGGGGTGGCCGAGCTGGTCGTTGATGCGCTTGAAGTCGTCCAGGTCCACGATCAGCAGCGCCACCGCCGTCCGTTCCGGCCACTGCTCCAGCAGGTCGACGGCGCACGCTTCGAAGGCGGACTTGTGGAGCAGACCCGTCAGCGGATCCTTCTGCAGCAGCCTCTGCAGATGCAGATTCGTCTGCTGAATCTCCAGCCGCTGGGCCGTCATGGCCGCCGCGTGGCGGCTTCGGACGGCGGCCGCCGCCAGGGCGACGACGGTCGTGAAGGTCAGATTCAGCAGACTTCCGGACGGCAGACTTCCGGCGCACAGGAGCAGAAAGAGCCCGTAGCTCAGGCCGAAGATCGCGGCTGCCTGCCTGCCGGGCATGAGAATCAGCACGCTCACGGAGAGCAGGGCCGTGGCGTAGCTGCCGGTGATCTCGCCGGGAGCGAAGGGCAGGAGGCAGGCGCAACGCCATACTGACGCGGCCAGGAAACACACCACGGCGCCGTACTGCACGGCCCGGCGGACGGCCGCTGTACGTTTCCGCGTCACCGGGCGCAGCACCGGGTACGCCGCTGCGGCCGCCGCCAGAGCGGCGTCCGGTGCTGCGATGCCGGGCGCTGCCCGCAGGGCGTCCAGCGCGGCCAGCGTGAAAGCGAGCACGGAGAGCACCAGCAGCGGCACGTGATTCTGCTGCAGGACATCCTCCCGGTACGACGGGAGCACGTCCGGCGGAATGTGAAAAAGGGCGGAAATCCGGCTGCACAAGTTTCATCCCTCCTGGTACTGCCGAGACTCGGAGCGCGTTCCGAAAAGGCCCTGTCCATTCTATGAGCACGGCCCGGCGAGGTTCCGGGGCTTACGAAACAGGAAGCCACTAAATAATAAGGCATTATATATGAACTTATGAATTCAGAAAGTATTATATAATAGCAGCAGCAAAGTAAAGAGGGATTCCATATGAATGACGATTTCGGCGTGATTCGTCTGCGCCTGACGGAGCTGCTGCAGGAGCGGGGCATTTCCAAGAATCAGATCTGCAGGGATCTGGACCTTCCGAGAGGGAACTTCAACCGCTACTGCCGCGGCGACTTCCAGCGCATCGATGCGGTGCTGCTGTGCAAGCTCTGCTGGTATCTTCGGGTGGAGGTCGGTGACCTGCTGGTCTACGAGGAGCCGCAGGCGCCGGTGACGCCCTGCCGCCCCGCCCGCCCGGAAGCCGGAGCAGAATAGGAACGCCTGCCGGAGCGGGACGCATTGCGTCCGCTCCGGCAGGCGTTTTCTGCCAGGATGCCGCGGCTCACCGCCGCCCTTTTCCAAGCCAGTATTCCCCCCAGGCGAGCTTGAAGGCCGGGGCGGCCGAGCGGGGCAGCTCCAGCACGGAGCCGTCGTCCAGCAGGGCCACGGCGCCGTCCACGCCGGTGACGTGTTCCAGATTCACCAGGTAGCTGACGCCGCACAGGCAGAACTGGGGATGCTCCAGCAGCGGCTCCACCTTCTTCCGGAAGGGGACCTGGAAGGTCAGCGACTCCAGAACGCCGTCGGCACAGTGGTAGCGCATGCGGCGCCCCGCCCGCTCCACGTAGTACAGCTGATCCAGCGGGAGCCGGCGCTGCCCGGCGCTGGTTGCCACCACCGTATAGGCGTCCCGCCGGCGGGACAGCTGGTCCAGCGCCTCGTCCAGCACCGGAAAGAGCGCCGCGGCCGTCACCGGCTTGAGCAGGTAGAAGAAGGCGCGGACCGCGTAGCTCTCCACGGCGTACTCGTCGGAGACGGTCAGGTAGAGGATTTCGCTGCCGTCGCCCATCTCCCGCAGCCGCCGGCCCGTCTCGATGCCGTTGCAGCCGGGCAGGATGATGTCCAGAAGGTACAGATCGAACCTGCCGGACTCTGCTGCGGCCAGCAGCGCCTCGCCGCTGGAGAAGGAGGAAACCCGGCCCGTGCGCCCGCGGGCGCGAAAATACTCCTCCAGCAGCTCCGACAGCTGCGCCAGCTCCGCCGGCTCGTCGTCGCAGAGGGCAATGCGCACCATGGTCCCGCTCCTTTCCGGATTTCTTGGAAAAATACACAATATCTTCGAATTTTACAGGCAGCACACCGGAAGTATGCCGCCTGTGATGGAATGAAGATACCATAAAACCGAAAATCCGTCAAGCGTCTGCAGCAGCGGGACACCGCCGCGGGGCCCGGAATTGCCGCTTGCATTTCCGGACGGACCATGCCATAATGATTGGGAGAAACGGAAAGAAAGAACTGGTGGAGCGAGATGAACGGAAACACAGGTGCGTCCCGGGAGGACGTATTTCAGAAGCTGCCGGTGCCCAGGGCGCTGCGGATCATGATTCTCCCCGCGGTGGCCAGCCAGCTGATCGTCCTGATCTACAACATGGCGGACACCTTCTTCGTCAGTCAGACCGACAATCCCTATATGGTTGCCGCCACATCTCTGATCCTGCCGGTGTTCAACATCACCCTCTGCCTGGCCGGCCTGGCCGGCGTGGGCGGCGGCTCGCTGATCTCCCGCCTGCTGGGGCAGAACCGGACCGACGAGGCCCGGCGGGTCAGCGCCTTCTCCCTGTATCTGGGCGGGCTGATCGCGGCGCTGTTCTCCCTGGGCATGGGGCTGTTTCTGGAGCCGCTTCTGTACTTCCTGGGCGCCAGTGAGCAGACCTTCGGATACGCCCGCCAGTATCTGATGACCGTCATCGTCATCGGCGGCGTGCCGACGGTGCTCTCCAACGTCCTGTCCAACCTGTTCCGCAGCATCGGCCGCTCCAGGGAGGCCGGCTTCGGCATCATCCTGGGCGGTCTGCTGAACATCGCCCTGGACCCGCTGTTCATGTTCGTGCTGCTGCCGGACGGATACGAGGTGCTGGGCGCCGGCGTGGCCACGTGCCTGTCCAACTGCATCGCGTGCCTGTTCTTCATCGTGGTGCTGGCGCGGATGGGCCGCGGCGCCGTCATCACGTTCAACCCCCGCGTGGGGCTGGCGCAGGGGAGGAGCATCGCGTCGGTGTTCGCGGTGGGCGTGCCGTCCGCCGTCACCACGTTCCTCTTCGACCTGGACTACGTGATTCTCGACCGCCTCATGGTCTCCTACCACGACCTGGCCCTGGCGGCCATCGGCATCGTCCTGAAGGTGGAGCGCTTCCCGCTGAACGTGGGCATCGGCATCTGCCAGGGCATGATGCCCCTGGTGGCGTACAGCTACGCCGCCGGGAACCGCGCTCGCATGGACGAGACGATCCGCCTCTCCCGGACGCTGGGGCTGATCGTCGCCGCGGCCAGCATCGTGCTCTACGAGCTGTTCGCGCCGCAGCTGGCCGGGCTGTTCCTCTCCGGCGGGGAGACGTCGGCCATGGCCGCCAGCTTCCTGCGCATCCGCATCCTGGCCACGCCGCTGATGTTCATGAGCTTCTTCACGGTGTACCTGTTCCAGGCCTTCGGCAAGGGGCACATCTCGCTGTTTCTGGGCGCCACCCGGTGGCTCGTGTTCAACATCCCGATGCTGTACCTGCTGAACCATCTGGTGGGCATGTACGGCCTCGTCTGGTCCCAGGCCGCGGCCGACTCGCTGACCGTCGTCATGTCCCTCCTGGTGTACCGCCGCTTCCGGCCCCGGCTGGAGACGCTGCCGGCCCAGGCCGCCCGGACGCAATAGAAAACCACGCCCCGGAATCCGCAGGGATTCCGGGGCGCTCCGGTTTCAGCCTTCGGCGGCCTCCGGCCGCAGGTGCTTCAGGGAGAGGTCGAGGATCGGGGCCGAGTGGGTCAGGGCGCCGCAGGAGATGTAGTCCACGCCGACGGACGCCAGCTCCGCGATGCGCTCCCGGGTCACGTTGCCGGAGCACTCGGTCTCGGCGCGCCCCGCGATCCGGCGCACGGCCTCGCGCATGGTGTCGGGGGCCATGTTGTCCAGCATGATGATGTCGGCGCCGGCCGCCACGGCCTCGTCGACCATCTCCAGCGTCTCCGCCTCCACTTCGATTTTGTGGACGAAGGGCGCGTACGCCCGGGCACGGCGCACGGCCTCCCGCACGCTGCCGGCTGCGGCGATGTGGTTGTCCTTGAGCAGGATGCCGTCGGAGAGGTTGTACCGGTGGTTGGCGCCGCCGCCCACCCGGACGGCGTACTTCTCGAAGATGCGCATGTTGGGCGTCGTCTTGCGGGTGTCCAGCAGGCGGATACCCGTGCCGGCCAGCAGGGAGACGACGGAGCGGGTGTACGTGGCGATGCCGCTCATGCGCTGCAGGTAGTTGAGCGCCACGCGCTCCCCGGAGAGCAGCACCCGGAGGTCGCCGCGGACGGTTCCCAGCACCTGCCCGGCGGAGACCGTCTCGCCGTCCCGGCAGGAAAAGTGGCCGGTGGTGGCCGGGTCCAGCAGCTGAAAGACCCGCAGGAACACGTCCAGCCCGGCCAGCACGCCGTCCTCCTTGGCCAGAAGGTCCACCGCGCCGGGGACGGCCTCCGGCAGAACGGCGTTCGTCGTCACGTCCTCGCTGGAGAGATCCTCCCGCAGAGCCGACAGCAGCAGGGGGTCCGCCTGCAGCGTCATGGTAATTGGGTTCATGTGCAGTCCTCCTCACGGTACATGCAGATTCTCCTTCATCATAGCAGCTGCCGCGCCGAAAGGCAAGCCGCCGGGCGCAGCAGACCCGCCGGAAACGGAACGTGCCCCGGAAGCGGACGGCTTCCGGGGCACTGCAAATGGCAGAAACAGGGATTCAGCGCTTGGAGAACTGCGGCGCGCGGCGGGCAGCCTTGAGGCCGTACTGCGCTCGTTTTTGAGCCGTTTTTCCTTGGTATTTCGGGCTTTTCCGGACTTTTCGCTGTTCAGT
>CAJFNY010000044.1 GCA_904395865.1 uncultured Oscillospiraceae bacterium | reverse complement strand
CGCTTGGCGCAGCGGGCGGCGTCCATGGCCACGTTGCCGCCGCCGACCACGGCGACCGCCTTGGACTGGATGATGGGCGTGTCGTCGTCCTCGATGTAGGCCTTCATCAGGTTGACGCGGGTCAGGTACTCGTTGGCCGAGTAGACGCCCACCAGGGCCTCGCCGGGGATGTGCATGAACATGGGCAGGCCGGCGCCGGAGCCGACGAACACGGCCTCGAAGCCCATCTCGTCCATCAGCTCGTCGATGGAGAGGACCTTGCCGATGACCATGTTCGTCATGACGGTGACGCCCTGGGCCTCCAGCTTGTCCACCTCGTTCTGGACGATGGCCTTGGGCAGACGGAACTCAGGGATGCCGTACACCAGCACGCCGCCCGCCACGTGGAGGGCCTCGAAGATGGTCACGTCGTACCCCTTGCGGGCCAAGTCGCCGGCGCAGGTGAGGCCGGCGGGGCCGGAGCCCACCACGGCGACCTTGTGGCCGTTGGACGGGACCTTTGCGGGCATCTTGTTGACGTTCTCCATGTACCAGTCGGCCACGAAGCGCTCCAGACGGCCGATGGCCACCGGCTCGCCCTTGTTGCCGCGGACGCACAGGGCCTCGCACTGGGTCTCCTGGGGGCAGACGCGGCCGCTGAGGGCCGGCAGGGCGTTGGTGGAGGTGATGACCTCATAGGCGCCCAGGAAGTCGCCCTGGGCGACCTTGGCGATGAACTCCGGGATGCGGACGTTGACGGGACATCCCTCGACGCAGCGGGGCTTCTTGCACTGGAGGCAGCGCTGGGCCTCGGAAATGGCCATCTCGGCGGTGTAGCCCAGGGCGACCTCCTTGAAATTGTGGTTGCGGACGTTGGGGTCCTGCTCCGGCATCGGAGTCTTGTTCTTCTGCATATTCGGCATAATCGGCAGCCTCCCTTACTGAATCAGGTCTTTGCCCAGCTTCTCCAGCCGGCAGATGTGGGTCTTGGACTCCTCAGCCTCGCGGGCCTTGTAGACCGAGTTGCGGTTCATCAGCTCGGCGAAGTCCACCTGGTGGCCGTCGAAGTCAGGGCCGTCGATGCAGGCGAACTTGACCTGGCCGCCGACCGTCACGCGGCAGCCGCCGCACATGCCGGTGCCGTCGACCATGATCGGGTTCAGGGAGACGGTGGTGGGGACGTTGAAGGGCTTGGTGGTGGCGCAGACGAACTTCATCATCGGCACCGGGCCGATGGCCAGGACCTCGTCGTACTGCTCGCCCCGCTCCAGCAGCTCCTGGAGCTTGGCGGTGACGAAGCCCTTCTCGCCGTAGGAGCCGTCGTCCGTCATCATGTAGAAATTGTCACATGCGGCCTTGAACTCTTCCTCCAGGATCACGATGTCCTTGCTGCGGAAGCCGACGATCACGTCCACCTGCACGCCGGCCTCGTGGAAGGCCTTGGCCGAGGGGTACGCGATGGCGCAGCCGACGCCGCCGCCGACGACGCAGACGCGCTTCTTGCCCTCGATGTTCGTCGGGCGGCCCAGGGGGCCGACGAAGTCGCGGATGCTGTCGCCCTCGTTGAGCATGCCGAGCATGTTGGTGGAGAGGCCGACCTTCTGGAAGATGATGGTGACGGTGCCCTTCTCGCGGTCGTAGCCGGCGATGGTCAGGGGCACGCGCTCAGACTTCTCATCCACCCGGAAGATGATGAACTGCCCCGCCTGGGCCTTGCGGGCCACGAACGGCGCCTCGATCTCCATCAGAGTCACCGTGGGGTTCAGCTCCTGTTTGCGCACGATTTTATACATTTGGTTCATCCCTTCATTTCACCGGCCGCCGTTGGGATGGCGCCGGACAGTATGACCCGCGCGGCCGGGGCTGCCGGACCGACGCGATGCGGCCGCGGAATCTCCGCCCCCGCATGCGGCAACATTATACCACAGCATCCCACGGAAAGTAAAGCAGGCTGCGGCAGATTTCCGGCAATTTCCGCACGAAACCGGCGCGGCGTGCTCCGGAAACTCCGGGGCCGGATCAGTCCTCCCCGGCGGCCTCCTCCGGCCGGCTGACCGGGAGCACCACCGGCACCCCGTCCCCGCCGCGCAGGTACGCCTCCTCGCACCGCCGCCGGGCGTCGATCAGCACGTTGATGGCCCGCTCCGTGGCCCGGAACGGCTCCAGGTTACATCTCTTGTCCTACTCTATAGATTTGTGTTATACTCTTTTTGTAAAGCAAGGGGGTATTATCATGATGCTTGGATTTATTCTGTTATTCTTTTCTGGTGCTATTATTGTAGCAGGATTAAAAGTCGGTCTGATTGCCACTTTGATTTGTCTTTCTGTTGTGGGATGTTTTTGGCTATTTATATACGTTGAATATAGGAATTATAATACGGAACAAGGCAGAAAGCAATACGAAGAGATGCGAAGAAAACAGAAAGAATATGAGGACAATTACGGAATTATCGAACATGATGATGATTAAATAAGTCCAAACGATACGACGTCAGAAATGGCAGATGCTGCGGCCTAATTTCGGAAGGATGATTGGTCGCACTACAATCATCGGAATTCACGCTATAACATACTCAAGAGGTGAACGCCATGAACCGACTGCGGGATCTGCGGGAGGACGCCGATCTGAATCAGACGCAGGTGGCCCGCTTTCTGGGCATGTCCCAGACGGGCTACTCCAAATACGAAACCGGGGAGAACGACATCCCCACCCAGGTGCTCATCAAGCTGGCCGGCTTCTACCACACCACCACCGACTATATCCTGGGCCTCACCGATCGCCGGGCGCCGCTCTGAGCGGGGCCCGGCGGCGCTTTCGGCGCGCATTCAGAACTGGCCACGGAGCGGCAGATCGTTCTGCGGGAGCTTTTCCCGGGAAAACACCGCCACCAGCTCCCGGGCCGAGGCCGTTTCCCCCGGCGGGATCAGGCCGGCCAGGGCCGCCAGACGGCCCAGCAGGGCCTCCGGCGTGTACCGCTGCCGCAGGGCGCCCATGTCCAGGTCGCCGTCCCGCTTGCTCAGCCGGCGGCCGTCGGCCGAGAGCAGCAGCGGCACGTGGCAGTACTCCGGCTGCGGCAGCCCCAGCAGCCGCTGCACGTACAGCTGCCGCGGCGTCGAGGTCAGCAGATCGCGGCCGCGGACCACCTGGGTAACGCCGCCGGCCGCATCGTCCACCACCACGGCCAGCTGGTAGGCGTAGATGCCGTCGGCCCGGCGGATGATGAAGTCTCCGCACGCCCGGGCCAGATTTTCAGAGTACGGGCCGCAGAGGCCGTCGGTGAAGCCGTACACCGCGTCGGGGACGCGCAGCCGCCAGGCCGGCGGCTTTTTCTGCGCCCGGCGCTGCTCCGCCGTCAGGCCGCGGCACGTGCCGGCGTACAGGACGCGGCCGTCGGCCGCGTGGGGCGCCGACGCGGCGTGGAGGTCGGCCCGGGAGCAGTAGCAGGGGTAGACGAGCCCCTGCGCCTCCAGCCGGGCGAAGGCCGCGGCGTACGCCGCCGTCCGGAGGCTCTGGGGCGGCTGCTCGGCGTCCCAGTCCAGGCCCAGCCAGCGCAGGTCGTCCCGCAGCTGCTCGGCGTACGCCGGCCGGCAGCGGGCCGTATCCAGGTCCTCCATGCGCAGCAGCATCGTCCCGCCGGCGGCGCGGACCGAGAGCCACGCCAGCAGCGCGCTCCAGACGTTGCCCAGGTGCATGCGCCCGCTGGGGCTGGGCGCGAATCGTCCGACCATGGTCCTCTCCCCTTTCGGCCCCATCTTACCGCAGATGGCCGCGGCGGTCAACAAAAATGGTGACAGCCGGCGGGACGCCTGCTATACTGGAGGAAAAGGAGGAGAGGCGCGTATGAAGCATCGCTCTCTGCGGGAGTGGGCCATCCGGCTCGTCCTGCTGCTGCTGGGCCTGACGGTGGCCCACCTGGGCGTGACGCTGTTCCTGCAGGCCGGGCTTGGTTCCGACCCGTTCACGGTGCTGGTGCAGGGCATCTCGGTGCGCTCCGGGCTGACCGTCGGCACGACCCACGTGATCTGCACGGTGACGCTGATGGTGCTGATGCTGGTGTTCACCCGGGGGTACGTGCTGCCGGGGACGGTGGTGTGCGCCTTCTGCGGCGGGCCGATCATCGACGTGTTCACGGGGCTGCTGGGGGGCTACCTGAACCCGCAGCTGCCCATGGCGGCGCGGGTGGCCTGCACGGTGGCCGGCTGTGCCATTCTGGCCGCGGGGATGTCCCTGGTCATCCGGTCGGACGCCGGCACCGGCCCCAACGACCTGGTGGCCGTCATTGCCGCCGACAAGCTGAAAAAATTCCAGTTCCGCTGGGTGCGGATCGCCTGCGACGCGGCCTTCGTGCTGGCCGGCTTCCTGCTGGGCGGCACCGTGGGCGCGGGGACGATCGTGGCCGTGTGCCTGATCGGGCCGGTGTGCCAGTTCATGATGCCCCGGAGCCAGAAGCTGGTGGACCGGGCCGTGGGCGCGCCGGCGGAGACGCGGCCGTGATGGACCTGTCCCGGCTGGCCCAGTACCGGGAGAACAACCGCATCGAGGCCAAGCGGGCTCTGGGCGGCCTGCCCCACAGCATCTGGGAGACGTACTCGGCCTTCGCCAACGCCCTGGGCGGCATCATCCTCCTGGGCGTGGACGAGGACCGGGAGCACGCGCTGCACCCGGTGCACCTGCCGGACCCGGAGGCCCTGGTGCGGGAGTTCCGGGAGATTCTCCGGGACCCGAAGCGCGTCAGCGCCAACATTCTCACCGACGGGGACGTGCGCATTGAGGACGCCGGCGGCTGCCGGATCGTGGTGATCCGCGTGCCGCGGGCGCAGCGGCAGGACCGGCCGGTCTATCTGGACGGCAGCCCCTACACCGGCACGTACCGCCGCAGCGGCGAGGGCGACTACCGCTGCACCCGCGACGAGGTGGACGCCATGCTCCGGGACGCCGCTGTGGAGACGCCGGACATGGCGCTGCTGCAGGACGTGCCGCTGGCGTCCCTGGAGCCCGGCGCGGTGGACCGGTGCCGGGCGCGGCTGGCGGCGCTCCACCCGGAGGACGGCTGGGAGCGGGGCGGAGACTTTCTCCCGCGGCTGGGCGCCGCAGGCGCGGGGCCGGACGGCGCGCTCCATCCCACGGCGGCGGGGCTCCTGCTGCTGGGAACGGCGGAGGCCGTGGCCCAGGCCTTTCCGGGCGCCGCGCCGGTGTACCGGGAGGCGGCGGAGGCCGGCGGCGCGGAGATCGCCGGCGGGTGCCTGCTGGACTTCTGCTTCCGCGTGGGGGCGCGGCTGCCCCTGGGCGTGGCGGCCGGCGACGGTGCGGCCGGCGACGGTGCGGCCGGCGACGGCGGGGACGCGCCGGTCCACCGGGCGCTGCGGGAGGCCCTGGCCAACTGCCTCGTCAACGCCGACTACCGCAGCCGCGCGGCCGTGGAGATCGTCAAGGAGCCGGGCCGCGTCACGTTCACGAACCCCGGCGTCTTCCGCATCGGCGTGGAGGCGGCCCGCAGCGGCGGCCTGTCCGACCCGCGGAACGCCGTCCTGAGCCGGATGTTCCGGCTGCTGGGCGTGGGCGCCGGGCTGGGCATGGGCATCCCCGGCATCTACGCCGTCTGGAAGCGGCAGGGCTGGGCCCCGCCGTCCATCGCCGAGCGGTTCGCCCCGGCGCGCACGGTGGTGACGCTGCCCCTGCGGCCCGGACGGAAGCAGCCGGCCGCCGGCCCGCTGCGGCGGCAGCTGATCCTCAGCTACCTGACCGACCACGCGGCCGCCGGAGCCGAGCAGGTGGCGGCGTACCTGGACATCACGCCGGCGGAGGCCCGGGCGGAGCTGGAGGCCCTGGCGGGGCAGGGGCTCGTTTCCGTGCTGTACCGGCTGAAGGCGTAGGGGGTCAATCGGCGGAAAACGGGCGGAAAACCCGTGGTATCCTGGAGTCACCAGAGAGAACAAGGGGGTTTTCCAGATGAAACGA
The DNA here is from genome assembly GCA_904395865.1 of uncultured Oscillospiraceae bacterium. GTDB lineage: Bacteria > Bacillota > Clostridia > Oscillospirales > Oscillospiraceae > Avoscillospira_A. Next base: position 35,724 of record CAJFNY010000044.1, on the reverse strand, counting down.
AACCATGCACTTCGCGCGCTCCTCTGCCTGCTGGTGGCGGCCGTGCTGGCCGCGCCGGCGGGGGCCATCCGGTGCTACGACGCGGCCCTGCTGGGCTCGCCGGTGGAGGCGGCACCGGGGGAGGAATTCCGGATTGAGGACGGCATCCTGCTGGCCTACGGCGGCCCGGGCGGCGACGTGGTGATCCCCGAGGGCGTCCGCGCCGTCAGCATCTACGCATTCTACGGCAACGAGACGATCACCTCCATCACGTACCCGGAGGGCATCGAAGTGGCCGGCGGCGCCAGCGGCTGCGTCAACCTGACGCGGGTGGTAATCCCGGAGGGGGCCACGTCCCTGGGCATCAGCGCCTTCCAGGACTGCACGGCCCTGACGGAGCTGGACCTGCCCGGCTCTGCCGTGTCATACAGCGCCTTCGGCGGCACGGTCTTTGAGGGCACCGGCGGCCTGCCGTACCTGCTGGAGGACGCCTTCGCGCCGGTGCGGACGTACGGCGGCCAGTTCGCCGACGTGGCGGAGGACGCCTGGTACGCCCAGGTGGTGGCCCGGGCGTATGAGAGCGGCGTCATCGACGGCGTGACGGAGACCCGGTACGACCCGGAGGGGAACGTCACCGTGGCTCAGGCCGTGAAGCTGACGGCGGCGATCCTGGCCCGGGGAACCGGCTTCGAGGACCGTCTGACGGAAACTGACCCGTGGTATCAGACGTACTACGACTTCCTGGAGCGGTACACATCCTTCGTCCCGGCGGAGTGGGACGATCCGTCCCGGCCGGCCACCCGGGCGGAGCTGGCGTACCTGGCGTCGCTGTCCCTGCCGTATGACCAGTGGCCCAACGGGAGCTGGAGCAGCAGCAGCAACTTCCCGGATCTGTACGACGAGACGGGCCTCGCAACGACCGACTACGTCTCCTACGTGCTGGACATGTACCACGCGGGCATCGTCTCCGGCTACGCCGACGGCACGTACCGGCCCAACGACCCGGTGACCCGCGGCGAGGCCGCAGCCATCTTCGCCCGGGTCATGTACCCGGAGAACCGGCTGATCGCCCGCTGAAGCCCCGGAAACGGACAAGACGCCCCCGCGCCGCTGAGCGGCGCGGGGGCGATCAGCGTGTCAAAAACTCTCGTAAGAGATTTTTGACACGCTGATCGCAAATTTGCAACTTTATAAAGTTGCAAATTCGAGTTTGATTGAACGCGAAAGGGAACCCTGACGGTTCCCTTTCACACTTTCCCTCCCTCCGAATTCTGCGGCCAGAGCGGTTTTTCGACAGGCCAAATACCCCCGCGCCGCAGAGCGGCGCGGGGGCACTTCGTTTTTCCGGCTTTTACGGCTGGGAGCGGCGGTAGCCCGCGGACAGGTCCACGCGGCTCTGGAGCGGCTCGCCGGACAGGTAGCTGCGCAGATTGGCGCAGAGGAGGTCGACGATCCGCTCCGCCGTCTCCGGCACGGCGCCGAAGCCGACGCCGGCGATGTGGGGCGTGATCAGCACGTTGTCCAGCTTCCACAGCGGGTGGTCCGGCGGCAGGGGCTCCGGATCGCAGACGTCCAGCACCGCGCCCGACAGATGGCCGGAGGCCAGCACCCGGGCCAGGACGTCCGGGTCCACCAGGGAGCCGCGGCCCACGTTCACGAACAGGGCGCCGGGGCGCATGGCCCGCAGGGCGGCCTCGTCCACCAGGCGGCGGGTGGCGGCGGTGCCGGGCAGGCAGCAGACCACCAGGTCGGCCCGGCCCCAGAGCTGCGACAGGTCGGCGGTGGTGTGGACCTCGTCGAAGTCCGGCAGCGGCCCTGCGCTCGTCCGGCGGACGCCCAGGATCTCCCGGGGGCCGAAGGCCCGCAGGCGGCGGGCGAAGGTGGCCCCCAGGTCGCCGGTGCCCAGCACCAGGGCGGAGGCGCCGAACAGGCTGCGGCTGGGCTGCCGCGGCTGCCAGACGACCCGCTCCTGCTGGCGGACGTACTCGGGAATGTGGCGGTACACGGCCAGGATGGCACCGATCAGGTACTCGGCGATGACGAAGCCGTAGGCGCCGGTGGCGCACGTGACGGTCAGCCCCGGCGGGAGGGCCGCGCCGGCGTACCGGTCGGCCCCGGCCGTCGTCAGCTGGAGCCAGCGGAGCCGCGGCGCGCCGAACAGCCGCTCCGGCTTCGGCTCGCCCACGATGATCTCGGCGGCGGCGAAGGCCTCCGCCCGTCCGCCCTCGTCCAGGTCCTGGCGGAAGCGCACGGGGATCCGCCCGTCCGCGGCGGCCAGCACGCGGCGGCGCTGGTCGTCACGCAGGTCCGGCAGGACGTACAGCCAGCCGCTCATGCCTCTCCCTCCCCTTCCGGCAGGTCCACGAAGATCGGCTCATGGTGCACCGCCGGCAGCAGCTTGCGCAGCAGGTCGTCGGTGGAGAACCAGATGGTGGACGTGTTGATGCACGGGTGGCAGCTGATCCGCGCCGCCCGGGCCACCGACCGGTCGATGACCAGCTGGACGCGGTTGTCCCGGTCGTGCATCAGGGCCAGCACCGTCACGGAGCCGGGCGTCACGTTCAGCAGCCGCTCCATCTCCTCGGCGCTGCCGAAGCTCAGCCGGGCCACGCCCAGCTGCTTCGACAGGTCCTTCGTCTTGAACACCTTCTCGCCGTCAAGCATCAGCAGGTAGAACTGCGTCCGCTGGCGGTTGCAGAGGAAGAGGTTCTTGCAGATCTTCTCCCCCAGCACCTTCTCCACGGCCTCGCAGATCTCGATGGTGCCGGCGGGGCCGTGGTCGGCCCGGGCGAAGGGGATCTCCAGCTCGTCCAGCAGGTCGTAGCAGGCCATCTCCTTGTCCAGCCGGCCGGCGGCCGAGTGGGGACGGCCGTGGTAGAGCGTCTCGTCGATGTAAAATTCGTCCATGTTCGCACCTCAGCTCGTGCGGATCTGCAGATCCGCCGTGGTAATGTCCCGCGCATACGGGTTCAGGCAGCGGTTGACCACGTCGGCCACGCCCGCCGCGTCGAGAATATAGTAGGATCCGGCCATGTTGACGGCCGTGCCCGGCAGCATCTCCGTGTTCACCTGGTCGGCCCCCAGCACGGCCCAGGCCAGCCAGGCCAGGTTCCGGACGGACAGGTCCGTCTCCACGTTGCCGTTCAGCCAGGCCAGCAGCTGCGGCGCCTTGAGGATCAGCCCCGGGCCGACCCACTGGTCCGCCGCCGCCGAGACGAAGTCCCGCTGGACGCTGCCGCGGGTCAGGTCCGCCTGGGCGTACCCGCTGCGGAAGCGCACGAGGCCCATGGCCTGCTCGCCGTTGAGCGTCTGCTCGCCGGCCTGGAGGTTGATATACAGATTCTGGGACGGGTCGGCGTAGTACATGTCCTGGGGCACGTCGAAGGTGACGCCGCCCATGATGTCCACCAGCTCCACGAAGCTGTCCAGGTTCACCAGCAGGTAGCCGTCGGGGTAGAAGCCGATGCACTCGGCCACCCGCTGCAGCAGCATCGTCATGCCCTCCTCGCCGCCGCCGTTGACGCCGTAGACGCCGTTGATCTTCGGGACGGAGTAGGAGCCGTTGACCCGGGTGTCCCGCGGGATGCTGACGAGGCTCATGGTGTCGTCGGACGTGCCGACGCGCAGGAGCATCAGCGTGTCGGTGCGGGTGCCGCCGGCATCGGTGCCGATGAGCAGGATCGTGGAGACGCCGTCCTTGCGGGCGCCCAGCGTGTACTCCCCGTCGTACTCCGGCTGGCTGGCCAGCAGGCGCGACGCCGCCGTCAGCGCCGCGAACAGCACCACCAGCACCAGCAGCAGCTTCAGCACGAAGCGGCGGAAGCGGTGGGGCTTCCTGGGCGGCTCCAGCTCCTCGTCGTCCTCATCCTCCTCCGGCTCCGGCGCCGGGCGGGCGTGGGCGGCGTAAGGGTCCTCCCGGCGGCGGGCCGGACGGACGGCTGCTTCCCCGGCCGGCTGGCGCCGGGCTTCCGCGGCCGGCTGCCGCCGGGCCATCCCGGCGGCCTGGGATGCCGCAGACGGGGCGGCCGGGCGGGCGGCCCCTGCAGAGGCGGAGGCCGCGGCAGACGCGGGCCGGGCCGCAGGCCGGGCATGGACCGACGCGCTCCGGACCACCGGGCCGTCGGCGCCGCCGCGGTACGTGCCGGCGAAGTCCGGCGCCTCCCACGGCGGCCGCGCGGCATTCGCCTCCTCAGGGCGGACGGGCCGGAAGGCGCGGGTGGCCTCCGGATCGGCCGCTGCGGGGCGGAAGGTCCGCGTGGCGTCCGGATCGGCCGCGGGCGGCTCCGCCGCAGGCCGCGCCGGCCGCGGGGCCGGCGGCGCATCCTCATTCAAAAGCCGCCGGACGTCGCTGAGCAGCGCGTCCAGGTCGTCTGTATGGTACGTATCGTAGGTGGACAAATGCTCCACTCCTTTCCGCTGCAGTCCTCCGGCATCCGGCGCGGGAGCTTCGGGCGGGCTGCGCACGAATCTGATTGCAGGCGCGGAAGAAACCCGGCAATTCCGGCCTCCGGACCCTTCGGCCGGGGCGGTTTTCCGGCAGTCTGCCGCCGCTTTTCGTATTTTACCGCGAAAGGTGCAATATGTAAACCACATTTTCGGGAAACTGTTCAAAGATTGTCAAATTCTGTACCACGGGGTTTGCAGCAGACACCGGAATATGGTATAGTATCCGTTGGTATGCCGGGCAAGCGGAAGGAGGCGGTTCCCATGGCACCGTGCGACGTATCGGTCGTCCCCTGCCGCTCCTACGAGCCGGCCGCCTGCCGCGCCGCGCTGGAGGCCGTTCTGGCGCCGCTGGGCGGGCTGGACTGGGTCCGCCCCGGGATGCGCGTGGCCATCAAGGCCAACCTGGTGGCCGGCGGGAAGCCGGAGTCGGCCGTCACCACCCACCCCGCCCTGCTGGGCGCTCTGGCGGAGCTGCTGCGGGCGCGGGGCGCCGTGCCGGTCATCGGCGACAGCCCCGGCGGGCTCTTTACGGCGGCCTGGGTGGAGCGGATCTACACCGCCGCCGGCCTGCGGGCCGACCCGTCCTGCGCGCCGGCGCTGAACGCCGACTTCTCCCAGCGGGAGGCCGACTTCCCGGCCGGGCGGGTGCTGCGGCACTTCCCGTACACCGCGTGGCTCGACGGGGCCGACGCGGTCATCAACTTCTGCAAGCTCAAGACCCACGGGATGATGGCCCTGTCCTGCGCGGCCAAGAACGTGTTCGGCGTGATTCCCGGGACGCGGAAGCCGGAGTTCCACTTCCGCTACCCCAACCCGGCCGACTTCGCCAGGATGCTCGTGGATCTGGACGACTTCGTGGCCCCGGTGCTGAGCATCTGCGACGCCGTGGTGGCCATGGAGGGCAACGGCCCCACCGCCGGGACGCCGCGGCCCGTGGGCTGCCTGGCCGCCTCCCGCAGCCCCCACCGGCTGGACCTGCTGTGCGCCGCGCTGATCGGCCTGCGCCGCCGGGACGTGCCGACCCTGGAGGCCGCTCTGGAGCGGGGCTACGTGCCGGAGACGGCGGAGGAGCTGGCCGTGGCCGGCGACTGGCGGGCCTTCGCGGTGCCGGACTTCCGGCGCACCCAGGGGCAGAGCAGCCTGCTGTTCCGCGGCCGCGGCGGCCCGCTGGGCCGGCTGCAGGGCGCCGTGGTCTCCGCGGCCGTCTGCCCCCGGCCGGCGCTGGACGCGGCCCGGTGCGTCGGCTGCGGCGCGTGCCAGCGGGTCTGCCCCGCCGGCGCGCTGGTCCTGCGCGGCGGCAGGCCGGCCATTGACCGGCGGAAGTGCATCCGCTGCTTCTGCTGCCAGGAGTTCTGCCCCCGGGGCGCCCTGCGGCAGCACCGGCCGCTGCTCTCGCGCCTGCTCAGTCCCCAGCCGTAACCGTATTTTGCGCAGTCATCGGGAAAACCGACCGCAGAGATTCAGAGATTTATCAGAAAGGAAGCCTCGCATGAGCATCTCATCCACCGCCCCGTGGCTCAAGTTCTACGGGGACACGCCGCGGACCATCGAGTATCCGCAGAAAACGCTCTACCAGATGGTCCACGCCGCAGCCCGGAAGTTTCCGAACCACATCGCCTATGAGTTCATGGGCAAGCAGACGTCCTACAGCGAGTTCATCCGCCGCATCGACCTGACGGCCAAGGCGCTGCTGGAGCTGGGCATTCAGAAGGGCGACCGCGTCACCATCTGCATGCCCAACTCGCCCCAGGGCGTCGACTGCTTCTACGCGTGCAACCGGATCGGCGCGATCCCCAACATGATCCACCCGCTGTCGGCCCCCAAGGAGATCCTGTTCTACCTGAACTTCTCCCGCTCCAAGGCCGTGCTGACGCTGGACCAGTTCTATCCGAAGCTGGCCTCCATCGAGGCGGAGCTGCAGCAGCCCACCGAGATCCTCATCGCCCGGATCCAGGAGGAGCTTCCGCCGGCCCTGGCCATCGGCTACAGCCTGACGGCCGGGCGCAAGATCCCACGCCTGCCGGCCCGGGGGAACTTCCGCCTCTGGCGCGACGTGCTGGCCATGGGCCGCCGCCGGAAGGAGCCTCTGCCGCCGGACGACGGCCTGGCCTCCGACGGCGCGGCGATCCTCTACTCCGGCGGCACCACCGGCACCACCAAGGGCATCCTGCTCTCCAACCTGAACTTCAACGCCCTGGCCCTGCAGACCATCGCCGCCAGCGGCTTCGCCCCCATCGACGGCATGAAGATGCTCTCGGTCATGCCCCTGTTCCACGGCTTCGGCCTGGGCATCGGCATCCACACGCCGCTGATCGGCGGCGCCACGTGCATTCTCGTGCCGCAGTTCTCCGTCAAAACGTACGCCAAGCTGCTGGTGAAGAAGAAGCCGAACATCATCCCCGGCGTCCCGACGCTCTTCGAGGCGCTGCTCCGGGCCGACAATCTGGAGGGCGCCGACCTGAGCTTCCTGCGCGGCATGTTCTGCGGCGGCGACTCCCTGTCCATCGAGCTGAAGAAGAAGGTGGACGCCTTCCTCCATGAGCACAACGCCACCATCCAGATCCGCGAGGGGTACGGCACCACCGAGTGCGTCACGGCCAGCTGCCTGACGCCCGTGGACTACTACCGCCCCGGCTCCATCGGCGTCCCCTTCCCCGACACGTACTACAAGATCGTCAAGCCCGGCACCACCGAGGAGCTGCCGCCCAACACCGACGGCGAGATCTGCATCTCCGGCCCCACGGTCATGGTGGGCTACGTGGACAATCCCCAGGAGACGGCCAACACCCTCCGCCGCCACGACGAGGGCCGCGTCTGGCTCCACACCGGCGACCTGGGCTACATGGATGCCGACGGCTTCGTCTACTTCCGCCAGCGGATCAAGCGGATGATCGTCACCAGCGGCTACAACGTCTACCCCAGCCAGCTGGAGAACATCATCGACGGCCATCCGAAGGTGCTGCTCAGCTGCGTCATCGGCGTCAAGGATCCGTACAAGGTCCAGAAGGTCAAGGCCTTCGTGGTGCTCCAGCCGGGCATCGAGCCCGGCGAGGACGTCAAGCAGGAGCTGCTGGACTACTGCCGGGAGCACATCGCCAAGTACGCCATGCCGTACGACATCGAGTTCCGCGCGGAGCTGCCCAAGACCCTGGTGGGCAAGGTGGCCTACCGGGTGCTGGAGGAAGAGGAGCAGGCGAGACAGTGAGCACCGGAAAGCCGCGCATCTGGGAGCTGGACGCCTTCCGGGGGCTGTGCATCCTCTGCGTCATCGTCGTCCACGCGGTGTTCGACCTGCGGTACTTCGCGGGGCTGGAGTTCTCGCTGCACCCGGTGTTCCAGTTCATCATGGACTACGGCGGCGTGCTGTTCGTCGTCCTCAGCGGCATCTGCGTGACGCTGGGGTCCCACAGCGCCCGGCGGGGCGCCGTCGTCCTGGCCTGCGGGCTGCTGATCACGGCCGTCACCGAGGGGATGATCGCCCTGGGCATGGCCGGGCCGTCGGTGCGGATCCAGTTCGGCGTGCTGCATCTGCTGGGTGTGGCCATGCTCGTCTATCCGCTGTTCCGGCGGATGCCCACGGGCGCTCTGGCCGCGGCGGGACTCGTGATGGTCGTCCTGGGCTACTGGTTCCGGACGTTCCGGGTGGAGACGCCGTACCTGTTCATCTTCGGCCTGCGCACCGCCGACTTCACCGCCGGGGACTACTTCCCGCTGCTGCCGCACCTGGGCTGGTTCCTGCTGGGCGTCGTCCTGGGCAGGACCGTCTACCGGGAGCGCCGGACGCTGCTGCCGCGGTTCCCGGCGGAGGCGGCGCCGATCCGCTTCCTGCGGGCCTGCGGCCGCCACTCCCTCTGGATTTACCTGATTCACCAGCCGGTGGTCTACGGCGTGATCCTTGCCATCACCCCGCTGCTGTCATAGGAGGACCGTATGAAACTGATGATCGCATCCGATCTCCACGGCTCGGCCCGGTGGACCGCCGCGCTGCTGGAGGCGTACCGGGCCGAGGCCCCGGACCAGCTGCTGCTCCTGGGGGATCTGCTGTACCACGGGCCGCGGAACGACCTGCCCGACGAATACGACCCCAGGGCCGTTCTGGCCATGCTCAACGGCGTGGCCGACGATCTGCTGTGCGTCCGCGGCAACTGCGACGCGGAGGTGGACCAGATGGTCCTGGACTTCCCGATTCTGGCCGACTACGCCGTGTTCTGGTGGGCCGGCCGGCGGATCTACGCCACCCACGGCCACCACTTCGGCGAGGAAAACCCGCCGAAGCTCCGCCAGGGGGACATCCTCCTGTGCGGCCACACCCACGTGCCCCGCTGCGCCGACCACGGGACGTTCACCTACTGGAACCCCGGCTCCGTCTCGATCCCCAAGGAGGCGTCGTGCCGCGGCTATCTGCTGCTGGACGACACCGCCGCCCGCTGGAAGGCGCTGGACGGCAGCGTGTGGATGGAGCACCGCCTCTGAACGCCTTTCCAATTCCCATAAAAAACAGCACGCCCGGATCCTTTGGATCCGGGCGTGTCGTTATCCTACGGTGCCGAAGAACGGCCAGAACCGAAGAAACAGATACCCCATTGCGACCATCGCCGCATAGTTGATGACCGCCAGCGGCAGGCCCTTCTTCAGAAGATGCCGGCTGTCCATCCCGTAGCTGACGGGAACGGCCCGCGTGCTCAGCGGCAGGAAATAGCCGCCGTTGGCCGCCAGCGCCGTCACGAAGAAGAACGGAATCGGGTTCTTCCCCAGGGCCATGGTGATGCTCAGCACCACCGGCGTGGCGATGGCCGCCGCCGCCGTGTTGCTGGACGTCTCCGCCAGCAGCGCGGCCAGCACCACGAAGATCACCAGCAGCAGCAGGTCGCTCTGAATGTTCATGGCCACCAGCAGCTCGGAGATCCGGGACGCCGTGCCGCTCTCCGTCATCAGCTTTCCGATCGCCAGGCCGCCGCCGTAGAGATAGAGCATCCCCCACATGACGTTCTTCTCCGCGTACGACCAGTCCAGCAGCGGCTGATGCGACTCGTCATGCAGCACAAAGGTCAGCAGGCCGCAGGCCAGGAACACGTACGACGCCTTGAATTCCGGAAACAGGTCCGCGTACAGCGGCCTTGCAAACGACAGGACCAGCGCCGTCAGGAACAGGATCAGCGAGATCCGCTCCCCCCGGCCCATGGGCCCCAGCTCCGCGTAGGCGCGCCGGAAAAATTCCCGCGTCCCTTCGAGCTTGCGCACCGGCAGCCGGAAGGACAGCAGGTAGATCAGGGCGATCACCAGAAGGACGGCGACCATCGGCGCCATGCGCATCACCCAGTCGGCGTACGGCAGTTCGTGCCCCAGCACGCTTTCCAGGTTGCTGATGGAAACCAGGTTCATGGCGCCGCCCAGCGGGGTCGTCGCCCCGGCGATGCCGATGCCCCATGCGATGGCCAGCAGGATCGGGAGCGCAGGCCGGCTCGTCCGGATGTCCTTCTCGCCGACGAAATCCAGCATGGAAACCGCGATCGGCGTGATTACGGCGCAGGTAATCGTCTTTGGCAGGAACAGGGACAGGAGCACGCTGGCAAAGAACCAGGCGCAGATCTGCTGGTGCATGGAGGGCCCCACCAGGTTGAGCACCTTCAGGGAGATCCGCCGGCCCAGCCCCGTCGTTTTCCAGGTCTGGCACAGGAACTCCGCGCCCAGCAGCTGCACGATCGTCTCCGAAAAGTACTGGCTCACCACCACATCCACCGGCGCCAGCCGCAGAAAGCTGACGGCAACCACCGGAAGCAGCGACGTGACCGCGTAATGTACCGGCAGGCCGATCCACCAGCAGATCATCCAGGCCAGGACGCCCAGAGTGAGCGCCTGCTCCCGGGAAAAAGTCGTCCGGAGTGCGGCAAAGATCAGCAGGCAGAGAATCGGCCCCAGCAGCAGTTTTCCGATTCTCCCCCCGACGCCGGGTTTCGTTCGTTTCATCGTTATTCACACTTCCCACACGATTCATACCCCATCTGTCTCTCACAGATGTGCTGATTCTACGGCTCAGCAAGACCTCTTATCGACCTCCGTGTCAGTTTTTCTGCCATCATCTCCGGTCTCCCACACAATTCTCTGCGGGGCAACTGGTTTTCCTGCGCGCGGCAATGCCCGTTGACGGCGCGGAATCCCAGCGGCCGGCTTCTCCCATAAATCGCTGCCGGGCACCGGCCATGCCCCCGACAAAGTTCGAATATTATATCGCACGGCTTCCGGAGGTGTCAAGCTTCCCCGCCAAAAAGCACCTGTGCACCCGGGACCGGCCTCCGGCGGGCGGCCGGTCCCGATACCTTTGTCAGAAAATATACCTTGACAGATGAGGTATCTCATGATACACTGAGGACACAAAGGGGTGAGGCCATGCTGAATATGTCCGACATGATCCGCGGATACACGGACACCATCATCCTGGCCCAGCTGCTGCGCCACGACAGCTACGGCTACGAGATCAACAAGCAGCTCTCTCTGGCCACCGACGGGCTGCTGGAGCTCAAGGAGGCCACGCTTTACACCACCTTCCGGCGGCTGGAAAACGCCGGCTGCATCCGCTCCTACTGGGGCGACGAGCAGACCGGGGCCCGGCGGCGGTACTACGCCATCACGCCCCTGGGCCGGGCGCTGTACCGGGAGAACGCCGCCGACTGGGCCCGGGTGCGGGCCATTCTCGACAATCTGCTGCAAGAGGAGACGAACGATGAATCAGAGGATTGAACGGTATCTCAGCGCCCTGTTCGCCGGCGTGCCCCGGACGGAGAAAGCCCGGGAGCTCCGGGAGGAGCTGCTGGCCAACATGACCGAGCGGTACGAGGACTACCTCCGCCAGGGCAAGAGCGAGACCGAGGCGTACAGCCTGACCGTGGCCAGCATGGGCGACCTGGACGAGGCCATCGCCCAGGTGCGGCCCGACGAGGACTTCCGCCGGGAGGCCCAGCGGTACCGCCTCCGCAGCGCCCGGAACACGGCCATCGCCGTGGCCGGGTATATCCTGGGCGCGGCCCTGGTGGTGGGCAGCGCGCTGTTCCAGGCGGAGGCGGCGCAGATCACGGCGGTGGTCCTGCTGCTGGTGCTGGCGGCGGCGTCCACGGCCCTGCTGGTCTACACCCACATGTCCACGCCGCCGGAGTACCGCGACCCGGACGACGAGGACGAGGATGACCGGGCGCTGCTGGCCAGGCCCGGCGGCGCGGCCTTCCAGGCGGCCATGAAGCTGTACTGGCTGGTGGTGCTGGTGATCTATCTGGCCGTCAGCTTCGTGACCTTCTCCTGGGGCACCACGTGGGTCATCTGGCCGGTGGCGGCCGTGATCAGCGCCATCTGCCGGGCCGTCTTTGAGCTGAGGAACGCCCGATGAGCCGGCGGACGTACTGGACCATCCGGCTGGTCGTCCTGTGTGTGCTGCTGGTGGTGCTGCTGGCGGCCATCGGAGCCGGCGCGGCAGCGGGGCTGCTGGGCGGCGGCGCCGTCCTCCGCGGCGAGCCCGCGGCGCAGGCGGAATTCTCCGACGTCACGGCGCTGGACATCCGGGCCGGCAGCTGCAGCGTCCGGGCCACGGTGTGGGACGGCGACACGGTGCAGGTGGCGTACTACGCCCCGGGCCTGCTGCGCACCGGCGAGCCGGAGATGACCCAGGCGGGCGCGACGCTGTCCGTTTCGGCGCCGGCCGCGTCGGGCATCTTCTCCCTGCTGGGCGGGCGGCTGGAGCTCCGGCTGCCGGCAGGGCTGGCGGCGGACTGCACGATCCGCTCCGGCAGCGGCAGCGTGGACTGGGACGCCCCCATGGGCGACGGCACCGTGGAGGTGGGAAGCGGCTCGGTGAAGGTGCGCCGGGGCGGCGACTCCCTGACGGTCACGACCGGCGCCGGCTCGGTCAAGGTCTATACTCCCTTCCGCAGCCTGACGGTGGACAGCGGCACCGGCTCGGTGAAGGCCGTGGCCGGTCCGGAGAGCCGCACCGTGTCCGTCACGGCGGACACAGGCTCCGTGAAGCTGGCCCTGGAGGGCGTGACCGGGTACACGTGGCGGCACACGGCCGGCGTCGGCTCGGTAAAGGACGAGTACCGGGACTGGAAGGCGGAGGACGACGGGGAGACCGTCTGGGGCGACGGATCGCTGGCCATCGTCACCGACTGCGGCACCGGCTCCACGAAGCTCACCGACTGGAACGACTGAAGCAGGGCCGCCGGCCCTGAGACGGCAGCACGCCCGGATCCCATGGGATCCGGGCGTGCTGTTTCTCTTTGTCCGGCAGGATTTCCGATCATGCGGCGAACGCGCGGTAAAGGAATGTGACGATCTGACCGCGGGTGCACGTGCCATCCGGGCTGAAGGTGGAATCGGAAGTACCGTTGGTGACGCCCTCGGCGACGGCCCAGTTCACGGCGTCGGAGCTCACATCGGTGAAGGAGGCGTCGGCGGCGTCAGGGCTTCCTGCGTACTTCCACATGAATTCCACCGCCATCTCCCGCGTGCACGGGGCGTCGGGCGCGAACGCGTCTCCATCGGCGATGCCCTCCTCAGCGGCCCAGGCAGCAGCATCGGCATAGTAGGCATCGGCAGAGACGTCTGTGAACACGGCAGCGCCGGCAGGCTCCGGAGCGCCGGCAGCACGCCACAGGAACGTGATGATCTGGCCTCTGGTGCAGGTGGCATCGGGGGAAAACGCCGTGCTGCTGGTACCGTTGGTGATCCCCTGCTCCACGGCCCAGGCCACGGAGTCGGCATACCAGGCGCTCTGCTTCACATCCCCGAAGGTCCCCACAATGGGCTCTTCCGCCGGGGCATCGCTGCCGTAGTGCACCGCGGCATTCAGAAGCGCGTCGTTGTAATTCTGGTTGTTGTTGATCTGAATGGCCTTCCACTGATCCGCCGTACCGCCGTAGTATACATCCGTGAGCCCGGTGCAGCCCATGAAGGCACCGTAATCGATGGTCGTCACGCTGGCGGGAATGGCGATGCTGGTGAGGCCGCTGCAGCCCCAGAAGGCGCTGTTGCCGATGGAGGTCACGCCGTCGGGGATCTCCACCCGGGTCAGCTTTTCGCAGTAGAAGAACGTGCTCTGCTCCACAGACGTCAGGCTCGCGGGCAGATCGATGGCCGTCAGGGCAGAGCAATTGCTGAAGGCGCTGCTGCCGATGCGGACCATGCCATCCGGCAGCACGACGGAGCTCAGGCCGGTGCAGCCGGCGAAGGCGCTCCAACCCAGGCACACGTAGCTGTCGGGAATGACCACGCTCTGAATGGCGGTATTGCCGCTGAAGGCGTTGTCGTTCACGGCCTGGATGGCCGCGCCGTCGGCGTCCGCAGCGGGGAGCGTCAGATCGGCAGCGGTGCCCCTGTAGCCGGTGAGGGTCTGAACGGCGTACTGGTCCTCGAACAGCTGCCACTCCGGATGGAAGCCGGAGGTCACGGTGAACAGGACGCTATAGTCGTCGTTCCACACAGCGTCCACCGTATCGGCGTATACTGCCGTGCCGAGTCCCAGACAGAGCGCCAGGGCCAGCAGCAGCGTGAGCAGACGTTTTCCCATGTTGCATTCCTCCCAGTTCATTGATGATACAATCCCGTCTCAGCGACGAGGCAGCATCCGCAGAGCCACCGTCCGGCACCGGATGCCGGGCGGAGATGCGCGCCCGGCATCCGTTTTCCGGTTTCGGGGAGGCAAAATGCGCCGCTGCGGGACACACGGTTCCCATCCGTGGGAAATTCCCCGGCAGTTTTTCGCAATTTTCATGAGCATTGTATCATATTCTTCCAAAAAGTGCAACCATCCCCGCGCACCGGCCGTCCTATCCCGTCCCCCGGGCGGGCGGAGCTTCGGCCGGGTCGCCGCCGAAGTGGAAGCGGACGGCCCGCCGGATGAACGCCTCGGTGAAGCCGAAGTGCTCGGCCAGCTGCCACGGCTCGGTCAGGCCGCCGCGCATGGCCCGGAGCAGCGCCTCCCGGGGCAGGTAGTGCAGAATGGCGTACCGCTCCGCCATGTTCTCGCAGCGGCGCCGCTCCTCGTCGCTGTCACCCGCGGCGTAGAACGCGCCGGTGCAGCCGTGGCCCAGCTCATGAGCTGCGGCCGTGGCCTCCTCGGCCGTGGTGGGGAACTTGGCCGGGTCGATGCCGATGTGGCCCGGCACGGACACGGCCGAGAGCTCCTCAAATCGCAAAAAGTGTACCTGAATGCCCTGCTCCTCCGCTTCGCGGTAAATGTGCCAGGGCTGGACCATAGGCTATTCCCCTCTCTGTTGCTTGATGAACTTCGCAAATTTCAGCACGTCGCGCTTCTCCGCCTCGGTCATGTCCCGGACCTCGCCGAACAGCGCGTACTCCAGGTCGCCCATGGAGTCCGGCGCCGTGTCCCGGCCGGTCAGCAGGTAGTCGGTGGTGACGCCGAAGAAGGAGGCGATCTTCAGCAGCAGCTCCTGCTTCGGCGCCTTCCCGGTGTTCTTCCAGACGGTCACGCTGGCGCGGTTGAAGCCGATCTTCGCCGCCGCTCCGCTGGGCGTCAGCCCCTTGTCGCGGCAAAGCTTACAGTATACATCGTAAAACATAAACTTGCTCCTCCCTCGTGTCGGAAAAAAGTTTATGCAAATCAGCATTTTACCGTTGACATCCGGGAAGTTTTGCGGTATACTCGGTTCAAGAGCTGATAACCATAAACTTTCATGTTCTATCGGGCCGCCATGCCCGGGCAGCCCGGTTTCATTATACCACAGAAGTTTATGGCTATCAACGGTTTTTTTGGACATCCGGGTCCGGAGGAAGTGTCCCAAGGATACCAGAACGGCAGTCCCATAAACAGGACTCTTCCCGGGCTGCCGGCCCACAGAAAGGAGCAGATATGGCGAGATTCACACGGTATGAGCGCGTAAAATTCCGGCTGGACCAGCTGGGATACACCCACCAGGAGCTGGCAGACGCCATCGGGTACTCCCGGCCGTACGTGACGGCGGTGCTCAACGGCCGGCGGGCCGGGAACTGCCTGGCGGCGGCGGAGGCCCAGCTGCGGGTCTGGCAGCAGGAGGAGGCGGTCCAACGACGGCGGTGATAGAGCCGGAGCGGCCGCTGCTGCCGCCGGAGCCGCCCCTGCGGGGACGCTGCGCCTGGTGCGGCGGGGAGCTGTACGCCGGGAACGGGGCGCTCTTGCACGACGGCGCGGCGCTGCACCCGGAGTGCGCCCTCCCCTACCTCTGCGACCGGCTGGGCGCCGGGGAAATCGCCCGGTGCTGCGGCTGCCGCCGCATCGTCTTGTAAATCAAAAAAATCGGCCAGGCGCCCCGGGCTTCCGGGGCGCCTGGCCGTGTGTTTCGGAGCGGGCTGCGGTGCTCAGGCCAGCAGGCCGCCGATGATCTCGATCTCGGAGACGCAGGCAGCTTCATCCAGGCGGATGATCACGCCGACGCCGTCCTCCTGGTACTGCAGCTGGTACGGCCGGCCGCCCCGGTACTGCAGGATGCCGAACTCCTGCATGTGGCCCGGCGTGCCGTACAGCACGGCGGCCGGGCCGTACTCCGTTTCCGTGACCTGCAGCGCCGCCGCGTCGTTCCGGTACGCGGCCAGGACGTGCGCCAGGGAATCCCCCACCCGGACGTCCCGGAGGCACGCCAGGTCGGGCTGCCGGTACGTCAGCGCGGCCAGATGGCCCGCATCGCCGTACGTGTCCACCGTGGCCGTGACGCCGCCGTAGTCCCGGGTTTCCCAGTACCAGTCGTGGACCGGCGTCCGGGTCACGGAGGCCGGCGGACCGAACTGCGCGTCCAGCGCCTCGGCCGTGATCGGCTGAATGGGGAAGAACGGCTGGCCGCCAAACTGCACGTCCCGGCTGCAGAACGCCGGGGCGTCGTTGGCGGCGGCACCCGGCTCCAGCGTCCAGGTGACGTCCTGGGCCGAGAGGTAGTACCAGCCGCCGTCGCGGAAGTCCACCCGGTAGACCTTCCGCTGATACGCCGGGCCGTCGGGGAGGACGCCCGGAGGCGCGTACTCGGTGTAGAAGTCCACGGTGTACGTGACGACGCTGCCGTCGCTCCGGCGGTCGGCGATGTACATGGACCGGTCGCCGCCGAAGCCGGAGGCCGTCATCATCGAAAGCGCGTCCCGGTCCGAGTCGTAGCCGCAGCACGCCGTGATGTCGAAGTCGTACGTATGGAAGTGCTGATTCAGGCTCTCCCGCAGGAGTGAATCGCCGATGTAGTACCGCTGGTCGGCCGCGTCGTAGCACGCCTCCAGCTGCGCATCGTCGGCCCAGCTCAGGGCCAGGAGGCAGAGCTGCTCCGACGGCAGGTCCTCCGGCGTGTCGAAGGTGAAGCCGTCGTCCACCAGGACGACCTCCGGCGGTATGAGAATCTCGAAAAGCAGCTTTTCATCGGGCCACAGGCTGGGGTCGTCCGGCACCTCTTCCGGCGCCGCGGACTGGGCCGGCGCGGGCAAAGCTTCCAGCTCCTCCGCCGGCAGCGGATCGACGGACGGCAGCTGCCGGGCCGGCGTCTCCGGCGCGGCCGCCTCCGGGGCGGCGCAGGCCGCCAGCAGCAGCAGCGGAATCAGCAGGCCCGCAAGGCGTCTCGACTTCATGGTCATCGCCCTCCCCATACTCTTTTTTTCAGCATATACCATCGCAGGGAAAAGTGCAAGCCGTGTGGACAAATGTGCCCGTTTTCTGCGGGGGCGGCCGACGTCGGACGCCCTGAGCCGCAGCGGTTTCACGCGCCCGGAAAGTTGATATTTGTAAACTTAATTTGAAATTCCGTTGAAAATCCGCGCTATGCTGGGGATGCGCCGGAGGAAATCGCGCTGCCGCCGACGGGAGGAAGGAGGCACACATGGCAAAACGACGATATCCATACGGCAAGGAGGAACTGGAACGGCGGATCGACGGATACTTCGCCGCGCTGGAAAACGACCCGACCCGGCGCGGCGGGCCCAGCGATCTGCTCTCGGCCCTGGAGCTGGACATGCCGACGGCCATTCAAATGGCACAGGAATCGGCCGGACCGTACCGCCGGTACGGACGGCTCATGAGACGAGCGGCCACGAGGCTCCGGGCCCATCTGGAGACGTCCCCCGCCTGGGCGGGGAGCAACGGCACCAAATCCGTGTTCCTCATCAAGCAGCCCCTCTGGGACGGGCTGTGCTACGCCGACCGGCGGGAGCCGGCGGCCGGCGACGTCCGCGTCGTCTTCGGGCCGGGGCCGGACGGCGGGGAGGCCTTCGGATGAGCGGCGTCACCGTGGACCTGGGGCGGCCCAACTCCGAGCCCCAGCGGAAGTTCTTCGCCAGCCGGAAGCGGTACACCTGCTACGGCGGCGCCCGTGGCGGCGGCAAGAGCTGGGCCGTCCGGACGAAGGCCGTGGGCGGCGCCCTGCGCTGGCCGGGCATCCGCATCCTGATCCTGCGGCGGACGTACCGCGACCTGGAGAACTCGCTGATCGAGCCGCTGGTGCAGGCAGTGCCGCCGGAGGTCGGGCAGTACAACGCGTCGCGCAACGTGGTGCGGTTCGCCAACGGCTCGTCCATCCGGTTCGGCCACCTGCCCGGCGCGGCGGCGGCCATGGAGGGCGAGTACCAGGGGCAGGAGTACGACTGGATCTTCATCGACGAGGCCACCCAGTTCACCGAGGAGGCCTTCCGGGCCATCGGCGCGTGCCTCCGGGGCGTCAACGCCATTCCCAAGCGGATGTACCTGACGTGCAACCCCGGCGGCGTGGGCCACCGGTGGGTCAAGCGGCTGTTCATCGACCGGCAGTTCCGGCCCGGGGAGGACCCGGAGGACTACGTGTTCATCCCCGCCCGGTTCACCGACAACGCCGACCTGATGGCCGCTTCCCCCGGGTACCGGGCCATGCTGGACAACCTGCCCGAGAAGATCCGCCGGGCCCACCGGGACGGCGACTGGGACGCGCTGGCGGGCCAGTACTTCCCCGAGTTCGACCGGGAGCTTCACACGTGCGCGCCGTTCCCGATCCCCGCCGGGTGGCGGAAGTACCGGGCCTTCGACTACGGGCTCGACTGCTTCGCCTGCCTGTGGGCGGCGGTGGACCCAGCCGGGCGGTGCTACGTCTACCGCGAGGCGGCGCAGAGCGGCCTCATCGTCTCCCGGGCGGCGGAGCTGGCGCTCGCCGCCACGCCCGACGGCGAGGCCATCGAGTGCACCTTCGCCCCGCCGGACGTGTGGTCGGCCCAGAAGGACACCGGCCGCACCATGGCCGAGCTGTTCGCCCGGGCGGGGCTGCCGCCGGTGCGGTCGTCGGGCCGGCGGGTGCCGGGGTGGCTGGCGGTGAAGGAGCTGCTGCGGTTTCAGGACGACGGGCTTCCGGGGCTGCGGATCTTCCGCAGCTGCCGCGGGCTCATCGACGACCTGGAAGCCCTGCAGGCCGACGACACCGACCCCAACGACGCGGCCACGGAGCCCCACGCCGTCACCCACCGGCCGGACGCCCTGCGCTACCTGGTGCAGGGCAGGCCCCAGGCGGCGGCCCTGCCGGAGCCGGAGGACGAGGACGGCGGCGCCACGGCCTACGACGACGCCATGCGCGGCGGCGTACCGGGCCGGCAGTACGTACAATTCACACTTTGAAAGGAGCGGCAGCGTATGGAGGAAAACCGAACGGCGCAGGCGGCCCCGGACGACCGGGTCTCCCGGGAGGTCCGGGAGTTCGTGGAGGCGTACCCCGACGTCCGGCCGGAGGAGCTGGACGAGGCCGTCTGGACGGCGGTCCGGGCGGGCCGGAGCCTGACGGCGGCGTACCGGGAGAGCCGGGCCAGCCGGCTGGAGGCCGAAAACCGCCGGCTCAAGGACCAGCTGGAGGCCGAGACCCGCAACGGCCGGAACCGGGCCGTGAGCCTGGGCAGCCAGCAGACCCACGGCGGCCCGGCGGCCCGGGACGCCTTCGTGGAGGCCCTGCTGGGGGACGGCTGAGCCGTCCCGCAAATCACCCACTGACGAAAAAGGAGGCAATCCATGGGAAACACCATCAATCTCGCGGAGAAGTACGCCGAGGCGGCGCAGGAGCGGTTCTACCGGGACTCGTTCACCCAGAGCAGCTTCTCCAAGGACCTGGACGTGGCGTTCACCGGCGTGCGGTCGGTGAAGGTCTATGAGGTGGACACGGCGCCCCTCAACGACTACGTCCGCTCCGGCTCCAACCGCTACGGCACGCCCCGGGAACTGGCGGACAATCTGCAGGAGTTCCTGATGACCCAGGACAAGGCGTTCACGTACACCATCGACAAGGGCAACGCCCGGGAGCAGTACAACGTCAAGCAGGCAGCCAGCTCCCTGAAGCGGCAGCTGCGGGAGGTGGTCACACCGTACATCGACCGGTACCGCCTGAACGTCTGGGCCCAGAACGCCGGCATCGTCCAGGCCCTGACGGCCGCGCCCGACAAGACGACCATCGCCAGCCTGATCCTCGACGCCGGCGCGGCCCTGGACGACGCCCTGGCCCCCGCCGAGGGCCGGACGCTGTACCTGACCTCGGGGCTCTACAAGCTGCTGCGGCTCAGCGACGAGTTCCTGGCCGTGGAGCGCCTGGGCGAAAAGGCCCTGGCCCGCGGCGTCGTGGGCGAGTTCGACGGCATGGCCGTCAAGAAGATCCCCTCGGGCTACATGCCGGAGAACGTCTACTTCCTGGTGGTCTGCCGCGGCGCGGCCATCTCGCCGGTGAAGCTCAACGACTACAAGATCCACTCCGACCCGCCGGGCATCTCCGGCGACCTGGTGGAGGGCCGCGTGATCTTCGACGCCTTCGTCAAGGGCGCCCGGGCCGGCGGCATCTACGTGGCCGCATCGTCCGGCACGGTCTGCGCCGCGCCGACGGTGAGCATCAGCGCCGGCACGGTGACGATCACCTCGGCCACCGAGGGCGCCGCCATCCGGTACACCACCGACGGCAGCGACCCGCGGTACTCGGCCTCGGCCCTGGACTACAGCGCCTCGGCCCAGCCCACCGTGGAGAGCGGAACGGTCGTCCGGGCCTGCGCCCGGAAGGCGGGCATGTTCCAGTCCCCCGTGGGCGAGGGCACGGCGGAATAACACAGCCGGGGGCGCGGGCAGCCGCCCGCGCCTTCCGGAGAAAGGAGAGAGCGCATTGATGACGATTCTGCTGCTGGCCCTGGAGCTGACGCTCCACGGGCTGCTGCTGGCCCGGCTGCGGCGGCTGGAGCGGACGCCCCCGCCGCCGGCTCCCGACGGCGACGCCGCCCGGCGGGCCGCCGAGGCCATCGACCGGTTCAACGCCGGCATCGCCGGCATCCTCGGCTACGACGCCGGGGAGGACGCGTGATGCGCGCCCCGGACCCGGCGGCGGTGGCGCAGCTGTACCACCGGGCGCTGGAGTTCAACACGCAGCTGGGACTGTACGACACGGTCCGGAAAAACGAAAACTTCTTCATCGGCCGCCAGTGGGAGGGCGTGGAGGCCAACGGGCTGCCCACGCCGGTGTTCAACTTCCTCAAACGGGTGGTGCTGTTCCAGGTGGCGACGATCACGTCCGACAACATTGCCCTGCAGGCCTCGCCCCTGGCCGCGGCCCTGGACATGGACCTCTGGGACGTGGAGCAGGTGGCCGAGGTGCTCAACCAGCAGTTCCAGTCGGTCTTTGAGCGGAATCAGGTGGTGGGGCTGGTGCGGGAGTTCCTGCGCAACGCGGCGGTGGACGGCGACGGCTGCCTGTACACGTGGTTCGACCCCACGGTGGAGAACGGCCAGGCCGTCCGCGGCGAGATCGTCACCGAGGTGGTGGAGAACACCCGCGTCCACTTCGGCAACCCCAACAGCCGCGACGTCCAGACCCAGCCGTGGATCCTCCTGAGCCGGCGGATGCCGGTGGAGGACGCTAGGGCCATGGCCGCCGAAAACGGCATGCCGGAGGCGGACCGGGCCGCCATCCGGCCGGATGCCGAGGACTTCCACAACCCCGCCGACGCCATGACCGACGACAAGGTGACGGTGCTGACGCTGCTGTGGCGCGACCGGGGCTCCGGCACCATCCGCCGCTACGTCTGCACCCGTGCCGCGGCGCTGCAGCCGGAGGCTGACACGGGGCTGACCCGGTACCCCATCGTCTGGCTCTGCTGGGACTACGTCCAGGACTGCTACCACGGCCAGGCGCTCGTCTCGGGCCTGCTGCCCAACCAGGTGTTCGTCAACAAGCTGTTCGCCATGTCCATGATCTCGCTGATGACGACGGCGTACCCGCGGATCGTCTACGACAAGACGCGCATCGCCAGCTGGGACAGCCGCGTGGGCGCGGCCATCGCCGTCCACGGCGGGGACATGAACAGCGTGGCGCGGATCCTGGACCCGGCGCAGATCTCGCCGCAGATCGCCCAGTTCATCCAGCTGGCCGTGGACTACACCCAGAGCTTTCTGGGCGCGTCGGACGTGGCCCTGGGCAACGCCCGGCCCGACAACACCTCGGCCATCCTGGCCCTGCAGCGGGCCACCAGCGTGCCGCTGGAGCTGGTGCGGCAGAACCTCTACCGGGCCATCGAGGAGCTGGGCCGCATCTACATGGACTACATGCGCTGCTGTTACGGCGTGCGGACCGTGCAGGTGACCATGGCCCTCCACAGCCGGCGGCAGCCCCTGGACATGGGCCTGCCGGACCAGTCGTTCCAGCGGCCGTTCGACTTCTCGGTGCTGGAGCGGCTGCCGGTCTCGCTGAAGCTGGACGCCGGGGCCTCCAGCTACTGGTCGGAGATCGCCAGCCAGCAGACGCTGGACAACCTGCTGGTCCAGAACAAGATCGACCTGGCCGACTATCTGGAGCGGATCCCCAACGGCTACATTGCCAGGAAGCAAGAGCTCATCGAAAAGCTCCGGGCCGCACAGCCCGGAAGCGGAAAGGAGGCAGACAATGGCACTACTGACCTTTGACAAGGACATGGACATCATCGCGGCCCTGGACGACCAGCCCAACGACGTGGGCGGCCTGACGGCCGCCCAGCTGAAGGCCAAATTCGACGAGGGCGGCGCCGCCCTGCAGGAATACCTCAACGACACGCTGCTGCCGCAGCTGGAGTCCCTGGGCGTGGAGAAGCTGGTGCAGCGGATCGGCACCGGCGTCCGCTGCCTGCGCATCGGCGACGGCGGCGCGCTGGAGGTCAGCGAAAACGGCGTGACGTGGGCCCCGGCGGCCGTGGCCGGCCACGAGATCCGCGGCGCCTCGGGCGCAGCCGTCCCCCAGCGGGCGGCGCTGCAGTTCGCCGATGGGCAGGTCACGGACAGCGGCGGCTGCACCGTCGTCACCGGCCTCAAGGGCGAGGACGGCGCCACGTGGTACCCGACGGTCAGCAGTCAGGGCGTCCTGTCCTTCTCCCGCAGCGACAGCGCCACGCCGCCGGCGCCGGTGAACATCCGCGGCCCCCAGGGCGCGCCGGGAGCCGACGGCACCAGCTTCTCGGTCCTGGGCCGGTACGACACGCTGGAGGCCCTCCAGGCGGCCCACCCCGCGGGCGGCGCCGGCGACGCCTACGCCGTGGGCACGGCGGCGGACAACACCATCTACCTCTGGAGCGCCGACGCGGCGGCGTGGCAGGACGTGGGCGCCCTGCAGGGTCCCGCCGGCGCCGACGGCCAGAGCGCCTACCAGGCGGCCGTGGCCGGCGGGTACGCCGGCAGCGAGGCGGACTTCCGGGCGTCTCTTGCCGCCGTGGGCTCCAAGGCCGACCGGGCCGTCCCGGCGGCGGCCGGCAATCTGGCGGCCCTGGACGCCTCCGGCAACCTGACCGACAGCGGCGTGGCCGCCTCGGCCGTGTCGGCACCCGCCGCGGCGGCGGTCGCCTACGACGACGGCGACACCGGCCTCGGCGCCGACGACGTGCAGTCGGCCATCGAATCGCTTTTTACGTCTGCCAGTGAGGGCAAGGCCCAGATTGCTGCCGCAGTCACTGGCAGGGGCGGACAGGCTGCGGCAGACGACACCTTCGCCCAGCTGGCGGCGGCCATCACGGCGCTGCCGTCCGGCGGCGGCGCTGCCGTCATGACGGGCGTCACCGTTGCCGGCGGCTCGTACACCCTGGGCGACGACGACAAGTACGTGCTCCACCGGTACGCCAGCAAGGGCGCGGAGCAGGGGCTGTTCTACCTGGTGGACGAGGGGTACGCCGTCGTCAGCGACGGGATCCTGGGCACGGGGAAGCTGCAGCTGCTCTCCGCGGCCGACGGCCTGACGCTGCTGGACGACACCGGCGCCAACGGCATCCAGATCAGCGGCGGACAGGTGCTGTTCACCACCGACAGCATCACCGTCTACCGCCGCGGCTGAGGGCCGCGCCGTGGACGCCGAGCGCTGCGCCCGGGCCCCCTGCCCGGAGCTGCAGCAGCTGGAGCGGCGGCTGGACCGGCTCCAGGCCGGCTTCGAGCAGGACGGGCGGCGGCTGGGCGCCCTGGAGCGGGACGCCGCCGTCCGGCAGGTGCAGTACGAGAGCATTCTGGAGAAGCTGGACCAGCTGCTGGCCTGGCAGGACGAGCAGCGCCGCCGCCCGGCCCGCCGGTGGGAGGCGGTGGCCGAAAAGGCCCTGCTGGCCGCCGTGACGGCCGTCGTGGCGTACGTGCTGGGACGGCTGGGCCTCTGAACGCATACAATGAAACGGGCGCACCCCGCGCCCCCATACGAAGGAGGAAGCGACAATGGAAGCAATGACCCAATGGATCCGGCCGGAGCTGCTGGTGCTGGTGCCGGTGCTGCATTTCGCCGGCCGGGGGCTGGCGCAGACGCCGCTGCCGCGGCGCTGGGCCGCCCTGGCCCTGGGCGCCATGGGCGTGGGCCTGGCGCTGCTGTACCTGCTGGCGGAGGCGCCGGCGCGCAGCGGGGCTGAGGCGGCCATGGCGGGCTTCGCCGCCGTGACCCAGGGTATCCTGTGTGCCGGCTGCAGCGCCCTGGCCGGCCGGCTGCTCCGCCGGGAGCAGGGTCCCGCCGACGAGGGAGAGGACGAACCATGAGAATTCTGCTGATCTCCGGCCACGGCGCCGGAGATTCGGGCGCCACCGGCACCTTCGGCGGACGTGCCTGGCACGAGGCCGACGAGACCCGCCGGGTCACGGCCGCCGTGGCCGCAGACCTGCGGGCCGCCGGCTGGGAGGCCGAACGGTATCCCGTGGACCGGAACGCCTACGAGGACTACCGGAAGGGCACGCTGGCGGCCATCGCCCAGTTCGCCCGGTACGACTACGTGCTGGAAATCCACTTCAACGCCTTCCGCGCCGACCCGGCCGACGGCCAGGCCAAGGGCGTGGAGTGCTACGTCCCCACAGCCCAGGAGGACGACGACGCGGCGGCGGAGATCTGCCGCCGGGTGGCGGCCCTGGGGCTGCCCAACCGGGGCGTCAAGCGGAAGAACTGGTCGGTGATCGCCGCGGCGCAGCGGGCCGGCACGCCGGCGGCGCTGCTGGAGGTGTGCTTCATCGACGACCCGGACGACATGGCCATCTACACCGGGCAGTTCGACGCCGTGGCCGCGGCCATCGCCGCCGGCCTCATGGCCGGGCTGCCGGAGGAGGAGGTGGAGGACGAGATGACGTATGAGACGTTCTGCCAGTACCTGGACCGGTACCTGGCCGAGCGGGCCGAGTGGCCCCCGTCGGCCTGGTCTGCCGAGGCCCGGGAATGGGCCCAGGCGGAGGGACTGCTCCGCGGCGACGGCGACGGCCGGCTGCGGTACCGCTCCTTCGTCACCCGGGAGGAGCTGGCGGAGGTGCTGTATCGGGCGCTGGCGTAAGCGCCCGGGCCGCCGGGTTTTCCCGGCGGCCCACCGGATCGTCAAAAATCTCACGAGAGATTTTTGACGATCCGGGGCGAATTTGCAACTTTTTGAAGTTGCAAATTCCCATTTGATTGAACGCGCAGGGGAACCCTGACGGTTCCCCTGCACACATCCCCTCCCTCCGAATCCATTCGTCGGAGCGAGTTTTGACATTTTTCTGTAATGGAAGGGAGCGTGAGACGATGACAACGGACAGCGAGCGGCTCTACACGATCCGCACCTTTCTGGGCCTCCACGAGTCCCCGGACGGGGACACCCAGCTGGAGCTGGGCGAGGCCTCGGAGATGGACAACTGGCAGGTGACGCCAGAGGGGCACCTGCGGGTGCGCCCGGGGCTCCGGACCCACTGGGAGCTGGACGCGCCGGTCCGCGGCCTCTGGTGCGGCCGGCTGGGCGGCGACACGCGGCTGGTGGCCGCCGCCGACGGCTGCCTCTGGGAGCTGAAGGAGGGCCAGGAGCCCGTGAGCCTGGGCACCCTCACCGACGACGCCACCACGTTTTTCGGCTTCGGCGGAAAGCTGTACATCCTCAACGGCCACGAATACCTCTGCTGGACCGGCACGGGACAAGCCCAATCGGTGGAGGGGTACGTGCCGCTGGTGGTGACGGCGGCGGAGCCGGCCGGCGGCGGCACGGCCCTGGAGCCCGTCAACCGGCTGACGGCCAGGCGGCGCTGCCGCTTCTCGGGCGACGGGTCGTCCCTGGTGTACGTGCTGCCGGAACAGGATCTCCAGTCGGTGGACCGGGTGGAGATCGACGGGACGGCGCAGGCGGCCGCGGCCTACACGGTCCAGGCGGCGGCCGGCACCGTCACCTTCGTAACGGCTCCGGCGGAGGGCGTCAACAACGTGGAGATCCGGTACACGGCGGCGTCCAGCCTCCGCAGCCAGGTGACGGCCATGCGGTACGCCGAGACGTACAACGGCGCCACCGACACCCGCGTCTTTCTGTACGGCGACGGCTCCAACCGCACCGTCTACTCGGGGCTTACCGAGGCCGGCGAGCCGTCGGCCGAGTACTTCCCCGACCTGAGCGAGATCGCCGTGGACAGCGGGAACACGCCCATCACCGGGATGATGAAGCAGTTTTCGTACCTGATGATCTTCAAGCCGGACGGGGCCTTCTCCACCCAGTACAGCGCCGTGACCCTGGACGACGGCACCGTCACCGCCGGCTTCTGCGTCCAGCCGGTGAACCGGGAGATCGGCTGCGAGGCGCCGGGGCAGGTCTGCTCCGTCTACAACTACCCGCGGACGCTGTACGCCGGGAATCTGTACGACTGGCAGACCGTCACCGGCGGGCGGGACGAGCGGCGGGCGCGGCTCGTCAGCCAGCGGGTATTCCGGACGCTGCACCAGGCCGACCCGGCCCGGGTGGTGGCCTTCGACGACGAACGGGAGCAGGAGTACTATCTGTTCTTCAACGACGGGCCGGGCACGGCGCTGGTGCACCGGTACGGCGACGGGGACGTCTGGTACCGCTACAGCCGCCTGCCGGTGCGCGCGGCGGTCCGGGACGGGGAGCGGATCTGGTTCGGCCTGGCTGACGGGCGGGTCTGCGCCTTCTCGGCCGACAGCAGCACCGACGATGGCCTCAGCATCCCCTGCTCCTGGCAGAGCGGCGCCATGGACTTCGGCCGGGCCAGCCAGCGCAAGAGCGGCGGACGGATCTGGATCTCCCTGAAGCCGGCGGCCCGGACGCGCCTGTCCGTCACCGCCCAGACCGACCGGCGCAGCGACTACACGGTCCGCGTGGCGGCGTCCAGCCTGGCGGCCTTCACCGGCGCAGACTTCCGCCACTGGTCGTTCCTGACCAACTGGAATCCCAATATCCGGCGCGTCCGGCTGAAGGTCCGGCGCTTCGCGTTTTACCGCCTGCTGCTCCGCTGCGACGAACCCGGCGCCGACACCACCGTTCTAGGCGCCGATCTGCTGGTGCGCTACGGGGCGGCGGTCAAATGAGTACAAAGGAGGAACACCATGTCCACTACGGTTCAATGGGTCTTTGACCGCGCCATCCACCTGATGGACGAGCAGCGGGAGGCCAGCGGCGAGACCCTCCACGACGACACCCGGGAGTACCGCTTCCGCACTGTGAGCATCCTCAACATCCTGCGCCACGAGCTGTACCCCATCAGCGACACGTACGTCCCCGGCGGGCCGCCCCGGAGCGTCTGCCCGGAGCTGACGGCGTTCACCGATGAGATCGGCCTGGACGACGCCGTGGCCCAGGGCATCCTGCCGTACGGCCTGGCGGCCCACCTGCTTCTGGGGGAAAACAACGTGATGGCCAACTACTTCTCCCAGCGGTACCTGGAGCTGTACCAGAAGCTGCGCGCCGCGCTGCCGGCCGTCTGGGAGGACATTCCGCTCCGCTACGGCGGCGCCGACGCGTAAAGGAGGCAGCGTATGGCAAATCTACTGGGCTCCCTCATCGGCAGCGCGCTGTCCTCGGCCGTGTCCGCGGCCGTCAGCGCCGCCGGAAGTCAGAAGAAAAAGACGTCATCCGGCAGCTCCCGGAACACGTCGTCGGCACCGGCGGGGTACACCGGCTCGGCCGGCAGCGTCGGCGTGTACGACGACCGGCAGGAGGCCATCCGCCGGCAGATGAACGCCAACTCTCAGGCGTGGTACGAGACGGACAGCCAGGCTGAAAAGGACCGGCTCCACGCCGAGAACGAGGCCCTGGCGGCGCAGCTGGGCGGCTCCGTCCGGTACGACGGCACCACCGGCTACTGGAGCGGCACCGCCGGCGCACCGACGCCGCCGGAGCTGGCGTCCGGCAGCTTCTCCCCCACCGACCAGAGCGAGTACCTGCGGGAGATGGCGGCGGCGCAGCTGGCGCGGCAGCAGGCGGCGCTGGAGGAGGCGTACCGGGCCAACCTCTCGGACCTGGACGCCGAGCAGGCTTCCCTGAGCAGCGGCTACCGCGCCGCCCGGAACGCCGCCGCGGCCGACAGCGCCGCGGCCCGCAGGAGCTGGCAGGAGACGGCCGCCGCCCGCGGCCTCAACAGCGGCACCGCCGGCCAGGCCGAGCTGGCCCTGGCCAACCGGCTCCAGAGCGATCTGACCGGCCTGCGGGCGGCGGAGCAGGCCGCGGGCGACGAGCTGGCGCGGCAGCGGAGCAACCTGGGACGGGAGTACCGCAGCGCCCTGCTGCAGGCCCAGGCTGACAACGACTATCAGCTGTTCCGCCAGCTGTACGACGAGGCCGTCCGGCTGGATGAGGCGCTGCAGCAGCAGAGCCAGTTCAACGCCGGCATGGCCATGGAGCAGTACCAAGCGGCGCTGGACACCTACCGGGCCGACCTGGACGCCCGAAATGACAGCCGCCAGCAGAGCCGCGCCGACCAGCTGGCTGCCGCAAAGCTGGCCGCCGAGGCCGGAGATTACAGCCTCTACGGCCAGTACTACGGCTGGGACGACGACCGCGTCCGGCAGATGGAGGCCCTCTGGCAAGCGGCCCACGGCGGCAGCGCCTCCAGCGGAGGCGGCAGCTCCGGCAGCGGCGGCCGCACCGGCTCCGGCAGCTCCGGCAATTCAGCCGGCGGGAACAGCGGCGGAACGGCCCTGCCGGCGGATCCGCTGGCCGACGCCTATGACGCCGGCTGCCGGACGTACGCCCAGGCCCTGGCGTATTTCAAGGGGCTGGGCTACGGCGACGGCGTCTCCCAGGAGCTGGCCTCGCAGCTGGAGATCGCGGCGGCGCGGGGCGAGCTGGGCGTGGACGAGGCCAAGGTGCAGCAGCTCTACAACAACATCCTCGAGATGCGCGACACGCCGCTGAACCGCAGCGATCCGGACTTCGTCCGCCAGGCCATCGAGGCCTACCGTCAGCAGGAGCAGCTGGGCCTGACGCGGCAGGAATACGCCCGTCTGCTGCAGATGTTCGGCCTGACGGTGTAGCATTCCACAGAAACAGCAAGGCCCCCGGCGCAAGCCGGGGGCTTTCTCTCAGATAAGGAGCGGATTCTTCGCTGCACGCAGAATGGCAAGGCGGAGGCAGGCTGCCTTTTTCTGAATCCCGCCATTGTCCCTGCACCGCCCCAAGCCTTTGGTGTAGCTGAGGCTGGCGGCCGTTCCATCCGACGCAGGCCTGCAGACCCTTTTGGCGTGTCATGCCTCCGCCAGGCTTCCCAACAAGCCGCACCACCACCGATCGTGCAGAAAAGCCGCTGAGAATCCCCAAAACGGCGGTTCTCAGCGGCTCTCTGCGTTTCAGTTTCCTGCCGGGGACGGAAGCCCGGCACTTGCGGGCATGTCGGCCCACGCCGGGGCGGTTACGAAATGCCCTCGGCCAGCATGGCGTTGGAGACCTTCTTGAAGCCGGCCACGTTGGCGCCGACCACCAGGTTGCCCGGCGCGTTGCACTCCGCCGCGGCCTCCTCGGCCTGATGGAAGATGTTGACCATGATGTCCTTGAGCTTGGCGTCGACCTCCTCGAAGGTCCAGCTGGCGCGCATGGAGTTCTGGGTCATCTCCAGGCCGCTGGTGGCCACGCCGCCGGCGTTGGCAGCCTTGGCGGGCCCGAAGAGAATGCCGTGCTCCAGGAAGTAGTTGACTGCCTCCGCGGTGCTGGGCATGTTGGCGCCCTCCGCCACGGCCATGACGCCGTTGGCGACCAGCGCCTTTGCCGCGTCAAGGTCCAGCTCGTTCTGCGTGGCACAGGGCAGCGCGATGTCGCACGGCAGCGTCCAGATGCCGCGGCAGCCCTCCACGTACTTGGCGCCGGGCACCCGCTCGGCGTACGCCTTGATGCGGCCCCGCTCGACCTCCTTGATCTGCTTGACCACGTCCAGCCGGATGCCGTTCTCATCCACCACGTAGCCGCCGGAATCGGACATGGCAATGACCTTCGCCCCCAGGGACTGA
Source organism: uncultured Oscillospiraceae bacterium (assembly GCA_904395865.1). Lineage (GTDB taxonomy): Bacteria > Bacillota > Clostridia > Oscillospirales > Oscillospiraceae > Avoscillospira_A. Next base: position 5,653 of record CAJFNY010000044.1, on the reverse strand, counting down.
GCCTTCTCCGTGGCGTAGATGGCCACGTTGCCGGAGCCGGAGATGACGACGGTCTTGCCGGCCACCGAGTCGCCCTTCAGGCAGCGGAGCATCTCCTGGGTGAAGTACAGCAGGCCGTAGCCGGTGGCCTCCGTACGGGCCAGGCTGCCGCCGAAGCGCAGGCTCTTGCCCGTGAGGACGCCGGCGGTGAACTGGTTGCGCAGGCGCTTGTACTGCCCGAACAGGAAGCCGATCTCCCGGCCGCCGACGCCGATGTCGCCGGCGGGCACGTCCATCTGCGCGCCGATGTGCCGGTACAGCTCCGACATGAACGCCTGGCAGAAGCGCATGACCTCAGCATCGCTCTTTCCCTTGGGGTCGAAATTGGAGCCGCCCTTGGCGCCGCCCAGCGGCAGGGACGTCAGGCTGTTCTTGAACACCTGCTCGAAGCCCAGGAACTTGACGATGGATGCGTTGACCGACGGATGGAACCGCAGGCCGCCCTTGTACGGGCCGATGGCCGAATTGAACTGGACGCGATATCCCCGGTTGACCTGCACCCGGCCCTGGTCGTCCTCCCAGGTGACGCGGAACGTGACCATCCGGTCCGGCTCCACCAGCCGCTCCATGATCCCGAACTGCTCCAGCTCCGGGTGCATCTCCACGTACGTCTCCAGCGACTCAAAGACCTCGCCAACCGCCTGCAGGAACTCCGGCTGGCTGGGGTTGTTTCGGACGGTGTCTTCATAGACACGCTTCAGATAGGCGTTTGACAGCATAGGATTCTCCATTCCTTCGTAAAGTACCGTGGTCCCCGTTTTCCTGCGGGAAACACTTGTCTTTGTGTATTATACTGCCTTTTCCCGCCTCCGGCAAGAGGCCGCCGGAGATTTTTCCATCTATCACAAATTTTCAGGGGTATTCCGTGGAAAACCCTTGCAATTTTCGCGGCTGGGGGGTACAATGAAAGTACAATCCAAGACTGGTAGCTGTAACGAAGTGCTGCGCGCACGGGCTGCAACTATCACTCGGCTTTTGGCGGAGTGTTACAAACCGACGGGGTTTGTAACATTTTTTGTTATCGGAGAAAAGGAGGTTCTGCACATGTATCTGCTGACCAACGGTCGCCTGATTACCCGGGATCCGGCGCAGCCCTACTTTGCCCGGGGCGCCGTGGCCTTCGACGGGCCGGTCATCGCCGAGGTGGGCGACGAGGCGTCGCTGCGGGCCAGGTATCCCGACGCCGCGTGCATCGACGCCCGGGGCGGCGTCATCATGCCGGCGTTCATCAACGCACACACCCACATCTACTCCGCGCTGGCCCGGGGCCTGTCCATCCAGGGCTACAATCCGACGAACTTCTTCGAGGTGCTCGACGGTCAGTGGTGGTACATCGACCGGCATCTGACCCTGGCCGGCACCCGCGCCAGCGCCGAGGCGCTGCTGATCGACTGCATCAAGCAGGGCGTCACCACGATCTTCGACCACCACGCCTCCTACTGCGAGATCCCCGGCTCCCTGCTGGAGATCGCCCAGGCGGCCCGGAAGTTCGGCGTCCGCGCCTGCCTGTGCTACGAGGTCTCCGACCGGGACGGCGAGGAGAAGTGCCTCCAGGCCATTCAGGAGAACGCCGACTTCATCGCCTGGTGCGCCCGGGAGCGGGACCCGATGCTGGCGGCCATGTTCGGCGGCCACGCGCTGTTCACCATATCCGACAGGACGTTCGACCGGATGGTGGCGGCCAACGACGGCCGCACCGGCTACCACATCCACGTGTCCGAGGGCATGAACGACGTCTACGACTCCCTGCAGCAGTACGGCCGTCGGCCGGTCCAGCGGCTTCACGACCACGGGATCCTGGGTCCGAAAACCGTCCTGGGCCACTGCATCCACGTCAACACCGCCGAGATGGAGCTGATCGCCGCCACGGGCACCATGTGCGTCAACAACCCCGAGTCCAACATGGGCAACGCCGTGGGCTGCTCGCCGGTGCTGCAGCTGTTCCGCCACGGCATCCTGGTGGGCCTGGGCACCGACGCGTACACCAACGACATGCTCGAGTCCCTGAAGGTCGCCCTGGCCATCCAGCGGCACAATGCCTGCCTGCCCAACGTGGGCTGGGGCGAGGCCACGGCCATGCTCTTCGAGAACAACGCGAAAATCGCCGCCCAGTACTTCCCCGCCCGGCTGGGCGTGCTGCAGGCCGGCGCCTCGGCCGACATCATCGTCATGGACTACAAGCCCTTCACCCCCTTCTCCGGTGACAACATCGACGGCCACATGATCTTCGGCATGACCGGCCGCCAGTGCCAGACGACCATCGCCGCCGGCAAGGTGCTCATGAAGGACCGGGAGCTGGTGGGCATCGATGAGGAGGCCGTCAACGCCCACATTCTGGAGGAGTCCCGGAAGCTCTGGGGCGCCCTGAATCACACCACCTATTGAGATAAGGAGGGAACTGCATGTCTGAGCGAATGATTCCGATCCCCTTCGCCCGCCTGATGACCTGGCTGACCACAGAGCAGCGGCTCGACGGCACGGTTTTCGGCGTGTACCGGCCGTACCGGGCCGGCGACCGGTCGCTGCCCATCTTCGGCGAGCGGATCGAGACGCCCTTCGGTCCCGCCGCCGGGCCGGCCACGCAGCTGGCCCAGAACCTGATCGCCGGATACTACGCCGGCGCCCGCTTCTTCGAGCTCAAGACCGTCCAGAAGGTGGACGGCGCCGACCTGGCCGCCTGCGTCAACAAGCCGTGCATCCGCGCCGAGGATGAGTGCTACAACTGTGAATGGTCCACGGAGCTGTCGGTTCAGGAGGCCTTCGAGGAGTACGTCAAGGCCTGGTGCGCCATCCACATGCTCGCCCGGTACTACGACCTGGGCGACCCGGACGGCATCGTGTTCAACATGTCCGTGGGCTACGACCTGGACGGCATCCGCGGCAGCAAGGTCGACGGCTTCCTCAACGGAATGATGGACGCCTCCGACACGATCATCTTCCGGTCGTGCATCCGCCAGCTCAAGGAGCTGTTCCCGTCCGACGCCGATTTCATCGAGACCATCCCGGCCCAGATCTCCCGCAGCGTCACGGTCTCCACCCTCCACGGATGTCCCCCAGACGAGATCGAGCGGATCGCCACGTACCTCCTGACGGAGAAGCATCTGCACACCTTCGTCAAGTGCAACCCGACGATCCTGGGCTACGAATCGGCTCGGGAGATCCTCGACGGCATGGGGTACGACTACGTGGCCTTCGGCCGGAAGCACTTCGACGAGGACCTCCAGTACGCCGACGCCATCCCCATGTTCCGGCGGCTCAAGGCCGTGGCCGACGCCCAGGGGCTGGAGTTCGGCCTGAAGCTCTCCAACACGTTCCCGGTAGACGTGACGGCAGGGGAGCTGCCGTCGGAGGAGATGTATATGTCCGGCAAGTCCCTGGCCCCGCTGACCATCGAGATGGCCCGGCGCATCTCGGCGGAGTTCGACGGGCGGCTGCGGCTGTCCTACTCCGGCGGCGCCGACTTCTTCAACATCGACCGGCTGTTCGCCTGCGGCATCTGGCCCATCACCATGGCCACCACCGAGCTGAAGCCCGGCGGCTACCAGCGGTTCACGCAGATCGCCGAGAAGCTGGACACGCTGCCCTTCGCGCCGTTCACCCGCGTGGACTGCGGCGCCGTGGGCCGTCTGGCCGCCGAGCTCCGCGCCGACCGGCACCACATCAAGGCCATCAAGCCCCAGACGGACCGGAAGCTGCCGGAGCACGTCCCCCTGCTGGACTGCTTTACGGCCCCCTGCCAGGACACGTGTCCCATCCACCAGGACATCCCGGCCTACCTGGAGCTGTGCCGCCAGGGCCGGTACGCCGAGGCGCTGGAGGTCATCCTGGACCGGAATCCCCTGCCCTTCCTGACCGGCACCCTCTGCGCACACCCGTGCATGGGCCGCTGCACCCGCAATCACTACGACGCCGCCGTCCGCATCCGGGAGACGAAGCTGGCCGCCGCCGAGCGGGGATACGACGAGGTCTTTGCCCAGCTGGCGCCGCCGGACATCTGGCGGGCCGACTGCCGCGCCGCCATCGTCGGCGGCGGACCCACGGGCATGGCCGCCGCGTTCCTGCTGGCCCGCTCCGGCGTGCCGGTGACGCTGTTTGAAAAGGAGGAGAAGCTGGGCGGCATCGTCCGGTACGTGATTCCCGGCTTCCGGATCTCCGACGAGGCCATCGACAAGGACGCCGCCCTGCTGAAGCAGGTGGGCGTTGACGTCCGCTGCGGCGCGCCGGCGCCGTCGGCCCAGGCGTTGCTGGAGCAGGGGTACACCCACGTGCTGCTGGCCGTGGGCGCCGGGCTGCCGGGGCGGCTGGAGCTGCCCGGGAACGTGGAGCCCGTCATCGGCTGGATGCGCCGGGTCAAGGCCGGCGAGACGGCCGTGCGCGGCCACGTGGCCGTCATCGGCGGCGGCAACACGGCCATGGACGCGGCGCGTTTGGCGCTGCACGCCGGCGCCGTGAGCTCCACCATCGTCTACCGCCGCACGAAGCGGTACATGCCCGCCGACGCCGAGGAGCTGGAGATGGCCCTGGCCGACGGCGTGCAGTTCCTGGAGCTGGTCTCCCCCATCTCCCAGGGGGACGGGAAGCTGCTGTGCCGGAAGATGGCGCTGGGCGAGCCCGACGCCTCCGGCCGCCGCCGCCCGGTGGAGACGGACGAGACGGTGGAGATTCCGTGCGACCTGGTCGTCTCCGCCGTGGGCGAGCGGGTGGACGGCCAGTTCCTGGCCGACAACGGCGTGGCCGTGGACGACCGGGGCCGCCCGGCCTTCGAAAACAGCCGCGTCTACACGGCCGGCGATACCCGCCGCGGGCCGGCCACCATCGTCGAGGGCATCGCCGACGCCACGGCCTTCTGCGCCGCCGTCACCGGTGAGGAGGCCGACCTGCCGCCCATCGACCTCGTCAGCACCGACGCCGCCGAGCGCCGCAAGGGCATCCTGCGGGACGCAGCCCCCCGGGACGGGGAGCGCTGCCTCCACTGCGACAAGGTCTGCCAGACGTGCGCGGACGTCTGCCCCAACCGGGCCAACGTGGTCATCGCGTACCCCGACGGCCGCCGGCAGATCGTCCACATCGACCAGATGTGCAACGAGTGCGGCAACTGCGCCGTGTTCTGCCCGTACGACAGCGCCCCGTACCGGGACAAGCTGACGCTGTTCGCCTCCCGCAAGGACATGGACGCCACGCCGGACAACCCGGGCATCCTGTTCCTCCGGGGCAACAAGGTCCGCATCCGCATCGGGGAGCTGGACGCCGTGTACGCCATGGCGGACCCGCGCCGCACCCAGCCGTCCAGGACCCCCGGCCGTCAGGTCCGCCTGTTCGGCTGGACGGCCCGCCGGGTCGCCGATCCGGACCACACGCTGCCCGCCGGCATCGCCTACCTGGTGGAAACGATCTACAGCCGGTACCGGTATCTGCTGCCGTAACCGCAAAAGCCACTGCCGCCGCCCCTCGGGGCGGCGGCGTCAGCTTGTCAAAAAAGTCTCTTGCGAGAATTTTTTGACAAGCTGCTCACGAATTTGCAACTTCCAAAAGTTGCAAATTCGGGTTTGATTGAACGCGAACGGTCCAGACCGGCTTCATCTCGGCCCAAGCGCCGCCGCTGCGCGGCGGTTGG
>CAJFNY010000043.1 GCA_904395865.1 uncultured Oscillospiraceae bacterium | reverse complement strand
CCGCCGCTCCAACAACTTCCCTATGAGGCCCTTAAACTACTCTTCTCCTTCCCAGTTCACCGTCCAATATGTTTGACAAACCTACAGAACCGCCGCCGCAGAACGGACGTAAAATCTCTGAAAAGAGGATACACAAACGGCCGGGAATCTGTTATAATGGTGGCGATGCCGCGAAATGCAGAAGGAGGTCGGCCGTATGGCTTTGGTTTACTACGAAACCGGAATTCGGGTACCCGCCGGGGGCGGCGGATACGACTACGTCAACGTCTTTGTGACGCAGAACGAACAGGAGGCGCGGACCGCCTATCGTGCGGACCGGCGCAACTACCTGGCGCGCCTCTCCTTCGACGATTCCGGCACACGCACGGAATTCTGGAACCCCGCCAGCAGCAGCTGGACGGCGGCAGCGCCGCACAGCGAATCGTAGCACCGCGCAAAACTTCACGGGCGCGCCGCGAATGCGGCGCGCCCGTCGTTGCATTCATTCCCCGCCGGCAGCGGCGCAGACGAAGCGCACCAGCTCCGCACGGCCGTCGCCCTTCTCTGCGGAAAAGGGGATCAGCTGCACCCGCTCCGGCAGGGAGAGCGTCTCCCGGATCGCCGCCAGGTTCGGCTCCACGTCGCGCTTGCGGAGCTTGTCCAGCTTGTTGGCCACCACCGCGAAGGGGACGCCGGACTCCAGGAACCACGCGGCCATGGTCACGTCGTTGGCCGTGGGCCGGTGCCGGGCGTCGACGATCATGACGCCGCAGGTGATGAGCCCAGAGGCGAAGTACGCCTCCATGAGCCTGGCCCAGCGCTCCTTCTCCGCCTGGCTGACCTTGGCGTAGCCGTACCCGGGCAGATCCACCAGGTAAATCCGGTCGTCGATGCGGAAAAAGTTGATGTGGGTCGTCTTACCGGGAGCCTCTCCCACCCGGGCGAAGTTCTTCCGCTGGAGCAGCCGGTTGATGACCGACGACTTCCCCACGTTGGACTTGCCGGCGAAGGCCACCTGCGGCAGCCCGTCGTGGGGGCAGTCGGCCACCGCTGTGGAGGAGCGGAGGAACTCCGCACGCTGCAGATTCATCGTCCGCCTCCCCTACTGGCAGAGGCCGGGCTGGCCCGCCTCCGGCCGCTCCGGCGGCGGCAGCACCGTCCGGGGCGCCGGCGCAGGAGCGGCCTTCTCCGCCGGCAGCATCTCCAGCCGGTGGGCCGGCGCATCCAGCGCCGCCTCCAGCACCGCGTCCACGTGGCGGACCGTGATGAAGTTCAGCGCCCGGCGCACCGTCTGGTCGATCTCCTCCAGGTCCTTTTCGTTGTCCGCCGGGATGATGACGGTCCGGATCCCGTGACGCAGGGCCGCCATGGTCTTTTCCTTCAGGCCGCCGATGGGCAGCACGCGGCCGCGGATGGAGATCTCGCCGGTCATGGCGATGTCCCGCCGCACCGGCGTGCCGGTCAGGGCCGAGACCATGGCCGTGCAGATGGTGATGCCGGCCGACGGCCCGTCCTTGGGGACGGCTCCCTCCGGGAAGTGGACGTGGATATCCTTCTTCTGGTAGAACGTCGGGTCGATGCCCAGGGCTGCAGCCCGGGAGCGGATATAGCTCATGGCCGCCTGGACCGACTCCTTCATGACGTTGCCCAGGTTGCCGGTCAGCTCCAGCTTGCCGGTGCCGTCCATGACGTTGACCTCCACCTCCAGCGTCTCGCCGCCGACGCTCGTCCAGGCCAGGCCGGTGACGAGCCCCACCGGGTCCGCCGCCGGCATCGGGTCGGGCAGATAGCGGCGGACGCCCAGGAATTCCTCCAGGTTGCCGCCCGTGACCGTCACGCGCTTCGGCGCGTCCGGCGCCACGAGACGCATGTCGGCCTTGCGGCAGACGGCGGCCAGCTCCCGCTCCAGGCTCCGGACGCCGGACTCCCGGGTGTAGCAGGTGATGATCTCACGCAGGGCGTCGTCGGTAACGCGGAGCTGCGTTTTCTTCAGCCCGTGGCGCTTCATGACCTTGGGCAGCAGGTGTTCCCGGGCGATGTGCAGCTTTTCCTCGTCGGTGTACGAGCTCAGCTCGATGACCTCCATCCGGTCCAGCAGCGGCCGCGGCACCGTGTCCAGGGTGTTGGCCGTGGTGATGAACATACACTCGGACAGGTCGAAGGGCACCTCCACATAGTGGTCCCGGAAGGTGCCGTTCTGCTCGGAGTCCAGCACCTCCAGCAGCGCCGAGGACGGGTCGCCGCGGTAGTCGGCGCCCATTTTGTCGATCTCGTCCAGCAGCAGCAGCGCGTTCCTGCTGCCGGCCTGGAGGATGCCGTTGATGATCCGGCCCGGCATGGCGCCGATATACGTCTTGCGGTGGCCGCGGATGTCGGCCTCGTCGTGGACGCCGCCCAGGGAGATGCGGGCCAGCTTCCGGTTCAGGCAACGGGCAATGGACATGGCGATGGACGTCTTGCCGGTGCCCGGCGGGCCCACCAGGCAGATGATCTGCCCCGGCAGGCTGGGTGCCATCTGCTTGACGGCCAGGATCTCCAGGATGCGCTCCTTGACCTTGTCCAGGCCGTAGTGGTCCCTGTCCAGCAGCTTCCGCGCCGCCGCCACGTCGACCCGCTCCTTCGTGCGGGTGTTCCACGGCAGCTCCAGGCAGGTGTCCAGATAGTTGCGGATCACGGCGGCCTCGGAGGAACCGGAAGGCTGCTTCGACAGGCGGCCAACCTCCTTGCGGAACTTCTCCTCCACCTCCTCCGGCAGATGGAGCGCGCGGATGCGGGCCTCATACTCGGCCAGCTCCGCGTCGTCATCGTCGCCGCCCAGCTCCTGGCGCAGCACCTTCATCTGCTCCCGGAGGTAGTAATCCCGCTGGCCGCGGTTGACGTTCTCCTGGACCTTTTCCTGGATTTCCCCCTCCAGGCGCAGGACCTCAATCTCCTTGGCCAGCAGGCCGTTGACGAGGCTCAGGCGCTTGACGGGGTGGAGCGTCTCGAGAATGCGCTGCTTATCCTCCACGGAGAAGGAGACGTGCTGCCCCGCAAAATCCGCCAGGTACGACACGTCGTCCGCCGAAAAAGCCTGGAGCATTCCCTCCTGGACGCTCTTGGGCAGCAGCTCCATCAGCTCCTCCACCAGCTGGCGGTACTGGCGCACGAGGGCCTTCGTGCGGGTGGCACCGGCGCTGTAGTGGGCCTCCGGAACGGACTCGATCCGTCCCTGGAAAAACGGCTCCTCCTGCTCCCACTCCGCCACCTGGGCGCGGAACTTTCCCTCCACCAGGATCCGGACGGTATCGTTGGGCAGCCGGAGCACCTGGCGGACCTGGGCCACGGTGCCCATCCCGTACAGCTGGCCGCTGACAGGATCGTCGTCGGCAATCTCCCGCTGGGCCACCAGGTAGATCTCCTGGCTGCCCCCCATGGCCTCCTCCAGGGCGCGGATGGATTTCTCCCGCCCCACATCAAAATGGGCCAGCATTCTTGGAAAAACACAAAGTCCCCGCAGCGCCAGTACGGGCAGGCGCTCGGAAATAATAATCTCGCTCATTGCGGAAATCTCTCCTTTCCCGGGAGGTATGGGCCGGAAACCGGCAGAGGGGCCATACGGCCCCTCGTGTCTCTATTCCGGGCTGCTGCACGCGTGGCCGGCCGCGCTGCGGCAGCGAATTCCCGTCTGGCTTCTGTGCTACGAGGCGTCGGCGGCACCGTTGAGCCGCTCAGGCTCGCCGCTGCGGAACACCGTTGGCTTCGCGCTGCCGCGAACACTGTCCGCCGTAACCAGCACACGGGTGACGGACGGATCCGAGGGAATTTCATACATGATGCCGGTCATGACCCGCTCCAGGATGGCGCGCAGGCCGCGGGCGCCGATCTGGCGCTCCATGGTCTTCTCGGCCACGGCTTCCAGCGCCTCGCGCTCGAAGCTCAGCTCCACATGGTCGTACGCCAGCAGCTTCGTATACTGCTTGCACAGGGCGTTCTTCGGCTCCGTAAGGATGCGGACCATGTCCTCCTTCGTCAGGCTCTCCAGGCTGGTAATGACCGGCAGGCGGCCCACCAGCTCGGGAATGATGCCGAACTTCAGCAGATCATGGGGCTGGACCAGCTGGAAGAGCTTGCCCACATCCCGGTTTTTCTTACTCTCCACCTGGCTGCCGAAGCCGATGGCGCTCCGGTCCGTGCGGGCCTCGATGATCTTGTCGAGGCCGTCGAAGGCGCCGCCGCAGATGAAGAGGATGTTGCTGGTGTCGATCTGAATGAACTCCTGCTGCGGGTGCTTCCGCCCGCCCTGGGGCGGAACGTTGGCCACCGTGCCCTCCAGGATCTTCAGCAGGGCCTGCTGCACGCCCTCGCCGGACACGTCCCGCGTGATGGAGGTATTCTCGCTCTTGCGGGCGATCTTATCCATCTCATCGATGTAGATGATGCCCCGCTGGGCCAGCTCCACGTCGAAATCGGCCGCCTGAAGCAGCCGCAGCAGGATATTCTCCACGTCCTCACCCACGTAGCCGGCCTCGGTCAGGGTCGTGGCGTCGGCAATGGCGAAGGGGACGTTGAGGATTTTGGCCAGGGTCTGGGCGAAGAGCGTCTTGCCGCTGCCGGTGGGGCCGATGAGCAGGATGTTGCTCTTCTGCAGCTCCACGTCGGAGCTGTCGCCGAAATAGATGCGCTTGTAGTGGTTGTATACGGCCACGGAAAGGGCAATCTTGGCCTCCTCCTGGCCGATGATATAGCCGTCCATATACGCCTTGATCTCCCGGGGCGTGGGCAGCTTGTCAGGCACGGTGAACTGTGTCTCGCCGCTGGTCATCTCGTCGTGGAGAATGCTGGAGCACAGGTCGACGCACTCGTTGCAGATATACACGTTCGGCCCGGCGATCAGGCGGCTGACCTGATCCTGGGTCTTGCCGCAGAAGCTGCAGCGGACCGTGCGGTCGTCATTGCGCGGCATGGTGGATGCGCCCTCCTCTCGAGGTGCGGTACGCACGCCGGCGCATCGGACGGCTGTCCGATGCGCCGGCCGGCATTACCGCTTGGGATAGATGATTTTATCGATCAGGCCGTACGCCACGGCCTCTTCCGCGGGCATGAAGTTGTCCCGCTCCGTGTCCACGGCGATCTGCTCGATGCTCTTGCCGGTGTTCTCGGCGAGGATCTTGTTGAGCTTTTCGCGGGTGCGAAGCATCCACTCCGCCTGGATCTTGATGTCCGAGGCCTGGCCGCGGGTACCGCCGGAGGGCTGGTGGATCATGATCTCCGCATTGGGCAGCGCCATGCGCTTGCCCTTGGCGCCGGAGGACAGCAGGAACGCGCCCATGCTGGCGGCCATGCCGATGCAGATGGTCGACACGTCGCACTTGACGTAGTTCATCGTGTCGTAGATGGCCATGCCGGCCGTCACCGAGCCGCCGGGCGAATTGATGTAGAACTGAATGTCCTTGTCCGGGTCCTGCGCCTCCAGGTACAGCATCTGGGCCACCACCAGGCTGGCAGTGGTGTCGTTGACCTCCTCCGACAGCATCACGATGCGGTCGTTGAGCAGGCGGGAAAAGATGTCGTACGAGCGCTCGCCGCGGCTGGTCTGCTCTACGACGTATGGTACGAGACTCATGTGGAAAGCTCCTTTCCTGGGATGAAACATTCTAACCGCCGGCCGTGGAAATTATTCCTCCGGCTTCGTCTCGCCCTCGGCAGTCTCCGCGGTCTCCGCCTTCTTGCGGGTGGTGCGCTTCTTCGGCGCCGGCTTCTCGGCAGGCTCGGCGTCCTCGGCGGGCTGCTCACCCTCGTCCTTCTTCTTGGCGGTGCGCTTCCGGGCGGGCTTCTTCTCGGCGGACGCCTGCTCAGCGGCCTCCGCCTGCTCCTCGGCGGCCTTGGGGGCCACGGGCACGGCACTGTCGGCGATCAGGCGGACGGCCTTGCGGGCCAGCAGATCCGAGCGGATGCTCTCAGCCGGCAGGGCAGCCTTGACCTTGTCCAGCTCCATCTGATACTGCTCGGCCAGCTTCTGGTACTCGGCGTCGATCTCCTCGTCGGAGACCTCCAGCTTCTCCTCCTCAATGACCTGGCTCAGCAGGATGTTGGAGCGGACGGTCGTCTCGGCCATGGGGCGCATGTTCTGGCGCAGGCCGTTCAGGTCGCCGCCCATCATCTTGGCGTAGTCGTCCATCTTCATGCCGCTGGCCTGCAGCTGGTACGCGAACTGCTCCATGTGCTTGTCCACCTGCTCGTCGATCATGCAGGCGGGGATCTCGCACGTCATGTTCTTGGCGGCCATGGTCACGGCGGTGTTGTCGAACTCCTGGTCGATGGCCTCCTGGCGGTTCTTCAGGCGCTTGGCGCGGATGTCGTCCCGCAGCTCCTGCAGGGTGTCGAACTCCGAGACGTCCTTGGCGAACTCGTCGTCCTTCTCCGGCAGGCTCGTCTCCTTGACCTCGTGGATCTTGCAGCGGAAGACGGCGGGCTTGCCGGCCAGCTCCGGCGTGTAGTTCTCGGGGAAGGTCACGTTCACTTCCTTCTCCTCGCCGGCACTGACGCCCACCAGGGCCTCCTCAAAGCCGGGGATGAACTGATGGGAGCCCAGCTTCAGCGTGTAGTTCTCGGCCTTGCCGCCCTGGAAGGGCTTGCCGTTCTCAAAGCCCTCGAAGTCCAGCACGACGGTGTCACCCTCGGCGGCGGGGCGCTCCACGGTGGTGATGCGGGCGTTGCGCTCGGCCAGGCGATCCACCTCGGCCTCCACCTCTTCGTCGGTGACGACGGCCTCGGACTTGGGCACCTCCAGGCCCTTGTACTGGCCCAGCGTCACCTCCGGGTACAGCTCGGTCTCCACGGTCAGGACCACGGAGCCGTCGTCCTGCACGTCCATGTCGGACACGGACGGCATGCCCACGGCCCGGAGCTGCTGCTCCTCCACGGCCTTGGTGTAGACCTCGGGGAAGAGCTCGTTGATGGCGTCCTCGTAGAAAACGGAGGCGCCGTACATGCCTTCAATGACCTTACGGGGCGCCTTGCCCTTGCGGAAGCCGGGAATCAGGATGCTCTTGCGGTTCTTCAGATACGCCTTGTTCAGGCCGGACTCGAAGAGATCCTTGTCAATCTCCACGACGATCTTTGCTTTTCCGTTTTCTTTCTCGACGCTCTTTACGTTCATTGGTGTATTCCTCCTATGTGGTGGACTGCAGCGCAGCCATGTTTACCTGTAGATGCCATACCAGCCGTACTATTCTACCAGAAAGGCCACAACATTTCCACTGTTTTTTTCACAATTCCGAAGTTTTTTCCGACACAGCCGGCCCTATTCGATGCGCACCGGCCGGAAGTTGACATAATCAGCCGCCACCAGGCGGAATGTGATGCCCTCCGCCGGGCCCTCCACCGCCAGCCGGTGGCTGGGACCGTGCAGATGGCCGTAGAAGCAGCTGCGGACGCCGTAGCGGTGGAGCAGCTCCAGCACCTCGCCGCAGCGATACCCGCGGTACAGGGGCGGATAGTGGAGGAAGCAGAGCTTCTCTGCCTCCCCCGCCGCCTGCAGCGACGCCTCCAGCCGGCACAGCTCCCGGCGGAACACCTTCTCATCGTGGGTGCCGGCCCGGTCCTCCTCGAAGAACCAGCCGCGTGAGCCGCACAGGGCCGTGTCCCCGTAGAAATGGCAGTTGTTGTGGAGCAGTTCCAGGTTTTCAAAGCCGTGCTCCTGGCAGAACTTCCGGAACTTGGCGGCCGTCACCCACCAGTAGTCGTGGTTGCCCTTGAGCAGCAGCTTCCGGCCGGGGATCCCGTTCAGGAAGCGGAAATCCGCCTCCGCCGCCTCCAGGTTCAGCGCCCAGCTCAGGTCGCCCAGCAGCACCGTGGTGTCGTCGGGGCCGATGACCGAGAGGCCCTCCCGCAGCTTGTCCAGGTAGCCCTCCCAGGCGCCGCCGAACACGTCCATGGGCTTGTCGGTCCCCAGGGAGAGGTGCAGGTCGCCGATGGCGTACAGCGCCATGGCTACAGCATGGCCCGGACGGCGCCGGCCATGCCCGCCGGGTCGGTGACGCCTTCGAACCGCACGGCGCGGCCGGCCAGCTCCGCCAGGGGCCGCGGCGCCGGCTGGCCGGCCGCCTCCGCCAGCTGGCCGATGACGCCCGTGCCGGCGGCCCGGTCGGCGATCCCCAGCGCATCCAGTACACTGTCGCAGAACTTGAAGGGACTGGCCGTGGAGACCACGACCGTCGGCGTCGCGTCGCCGGTGGCAGCCCGGTGGTCCATCATGACCGTATAGGCCACGGCAGTGTGCGGATCCATCAGGTAGCGGCCGTGGGAAAAGACCTTGCCGATGGCGTTCTTCGTCCGCCCGTCGTCGCAGAAGCCGCAGCAGAACGCCTCCTGGATCTGCTCCAGCAGCGCCGGCGCCACCTGATAGCGCCCGGTGGTCCGGAGCTGCTCCATGTAGCCGCGGACCTCCCCGTCGGAGGCGCCCAGCAGCGTCAGCAGCCGCTCCAGGTTGGAGGAGATCAGGATGTCCATGGACGGCGAGATGGTCGTGTGGAACGGGCGGTTCCGGTCGTAGACGCCGGTGCGGATGAAGTCCGTCAGGACGTTGTTGGCGTTGGACGCGCAGATCAGCTTCCCGATGGGCACGCCCATGCGGCGGGCGTAGTAGCCGGCCAGGATGTTGCCGAAGTTGCCGGTGGGCACGCAGAAGTTCACCGGGTCGCCCAGGGCGATGTCCCCCCGGTGCGCCAGCTCGGCGTACGTGGAGACGTAGTAGACGATCTGCGGCAGGACGCGGCCCCAGTTGATGGAGTTGGCCGAGGACAGGAAGCAGCCCCGCGCCGCCAGCTCCGCCCGCATGGCCTCGTCGGAGAAGATGCGCTTGACGCCGGACTGGGCGTCGTCGAAGTTGCCCTCCACGGCGCAGACGCCCACGTTGCCGCCCTCCTGGGTGACCATCTGGAGCTTCTGGATGTCAGATACGCCGTCCCGCGGGTAGAACACCAGGATTTTCGTGCCCGCCACATCCCGGAAGCCCTCCAGGGCGGCCTTGCCCGTGTCGCCGGAGGTGGCCACCAGGATGCAGGCCGTCTTATCCTCGCCGGTCTTGCGGAGGGAGGCCGTCAGCAGGTGCGGCAGCATCTGCAGGGCCATGTCCTTGAAGGCGCAGGTGGGCCCGTGCCACAGCTCCAGGAAGTGGGTCTTGTGGTGGGTGGAATGGATCGGCGCCACAGCCGGGTCGTCAAACTTCCCCGGCACGGCGTAGGCCCGGGCGGCGAAGTCCGCCAGCTCGTCCTCGGAAAACTCCTCCAGGTACAGCTTCATGACGCGGACCGCCCGCTGCCGGTAGTCCATGGGGCCCATGGCCCGCAGGTCCTCCAGCGTCAGCGTGGGGATCGACGACGGCAGCAGCAGGCCGCCGTCGCGGCTGAGGCCCCGGACGATGGCCTCGGCGGCCGTGCAGCGCAGGGACGAGTCGCGGGTGCTGATGTAATGCATGGTATCTCCCTCGTTTCTCAATCTTCAGAATGCGTTTTCCAGATGGCGGATCTCCGGCCGCTTCGTCCGGACGCCCTCCGGGGCGTAGATCTCAATCACGTCGAACCGCGGCTGATCGTCGGAGCCGTGCTCCGCCAGCCACAGCAGGGCCGTCTTTCGCAGCCGCTCCTGCTTGCGCCGGTCCACGAACTCCCGGGCCTCGGCGAAGCGGTCGTCCGCCCGCAGCTTGACCTCCACGAAGGCCACGACGCCGGCCCGGCGGACGATCAGGTCGATCTCCCCCAGGCGGCAGCGGTAGTTGGCCGCCTCGACGGTGTAGCCCTTCCGCCGCAGATATTCGGCGGCCTTCTCCTCACCCCAGGGGCCCAGCAGATTCTTTCCGCGCATAGAACTTCTTCAGGAACGTCTTCCGGTGCACCGGCGAGGGGCCGTACCGCTCCAGCGCCTCATAGTGGCGGCGGGTGCCGTAGCCCTTGTGGACGGCGAAGCCGTACTGGGGATACCGCCGGTCCAGCTCCTCCATCAGCCGATCCCGCGTGACCTTGGCCAGGATGGAGGCTGCAGCGATGCAGGCGCAGCGGCCGTCCCCGCCCACGATGCAGCGGACCGGGACGTCCAGTGCCGGCTCCCGGTTGCCGTCCACCAGGACCGCGGCCGGCCGGATGGACAGGCCGGCCACGGCCTGTTCCATGGCCCGCAGCGTCGCCTGCAGGATGTTGATCTCGTCGATGGTCGTCTCGTCCACCATGGCCACGGACCAGGCCGCGGCCTCGGCGATGATGACGTCGTACAGCTCCCGGCGGCGCTTGTCGGAGAGCTTCTTGGAGTCGTTGAGGCCCGGGATCTCCAGGCCCGGCGGCAGAATCACGGCCGCTGCGCACACCGGCCCCGCCAGAGGGCCGCGGCCGGCCTCGTCGACGCCGCAAACGGCGGACGCCCCCTCGGCGCGCCAGGCGCGCTCCAGTTCATACAAATCACTCACGACGGACTCCCCTCCTCCGGCTCCTCCAGGGTAAAGCGGCCCAGCCGACCGCTGCGGAATTCCTCCAGCAGCACGCGCGCGGCCCGCTCCAGGTCCGGCTCACCGCCGGACACCCGGAAGCCCCGCCGGGCCGCCACGGCCTCCAGCAGGGCCCAGCCGCCGGCGTCTGCCGGCGCGTCCAGGCCGTAGCGGCTCCGGAGGCTGTCGGGATACCGGCGCCACAGGAGCTCCGCCAGGCTGCAGGCCAGCTCCGCCGTGTCCAGCACGTCGTCCTTGATGGCGCCGGTGTACGCCAGCATCCTGCCCACCGCCTCGTCCTCGAATTTCGGCCAGAGGATGCCCGGCGTGTCCAGCAGGAGCAGCTCCTTCCCCACCGCGACCCACTGCTTGCCGCGGGTGACGCCGGGGCGGTTCTCGGCCTTTGCGCCCTTGCGGCCGGAAATCTGATTGATGAACGTGGACTTCCCCACGTTGGGGATGCCCACCACCATGGCCCGCAGGGCGCGGCCCACCTGGCCCTTCTCCCGCAGGCGCTGCAGCTTCTCCCAGAGCAGCGACTCCACCGCCGGCTGGAACGACGCGATGCCCTTGCGGGACTTGCAGTCGGTCTGGATGGCCGGCAGACCCTGCGCCCGGAACCAGGCCGTCCAGCGGCGCAGGCCGGCCGGGTCGGCCAGGTCGGCCCGGTTGAGGATCACCAGCCGCGGCTTCGTGCCGCAGAGGGCCGCAATGTCCGGGTTCCGGCTGGACAGCGGGATCCGCGCGTCCAGCAGCTCGCAGACGCAGTCCACCAGCTTCAGGTCCGCCTCCATCTGGCGGCGGGTCTTCGTCATGTGGCCGGGATACCACTGGATCTGCAGGGCATCGCTCATGAGACCACTCCAATCCGGCTCCAGTCGCGGCCGCTGTTCTCATCGGCGCCGGGCAGCAGCAGGAAGAGCACCTTGCCCAGCACGTCCCGCTCGTCCACCACGCCCACCGGCGCGAAGCGGCTGTCGGTGGAGTTGTTGCGGTTGTCGCCCATGACGAAGATGTGCCCCTCCGGCACCGTCACCGGATAGTCCAGAGCCTGGCCGATCTCCTTGTAGCTGACGTACGTGGGCTCGAACGTGTACGGCTCGTCCAGGGCCTCGCCGTCCACGTAGACGACGCCGCTGTCAAAGTCGATGTCCACGGTCTGCCCCTCGGTGGCGATGACACGCTTGACGATGGGCTCGTTCTCGAAGTACGGCACGGTCATGACGACGATGTCGCCGGCCTCCGCGTTCCGGTAAAAGACGTTGCTCAGCAACACCAGATAGTCGGAGTGGTGCAGCGTGGGGTACATGGAGCTGCCGTCGACGCCCACCAGGCGGATGGCAAAGACGAAGACCACCGTCACCGCCGCCAGGATATACACCAGATCGTGCAGCAGCGTATACAGCTCCGCGCCGCGGCTCCGGCTGCCGGCCGGCTCCATTCTCCGTTTTTCCTCGCCCATGTGCATTCCTTCCTCCCGCACCATTTGCTGCGGCCGGCGCGGCAGGGCCGCCCCGGCATACGTGTTCATTATACACAACCGGCCGCCATAAAAAAAGAGCGTCCAGAATTTTTTTACAGTTTCGTCACAAAGGTCGTTGACATTTGTCTACAGATCTGGTACGATGCAGATGGTTGACAAACGTCTACGTCGAGAGGAGGCTTCTCATGCCGGATCCCATCTACCTGTCTGACGGTGAGTGGAAGATCATGAATCTGCTGTGGGGCTCCCCGCCCCGGAGCGGCGCGGAGCTGGCCCACGCCCTGGCCGGAGACACCGGCTGGAGCCGGGCCACGGTGCACATCATGCTTGGCCGGCTGGCGGAGAAGGGCGCCGTCCGCGCCGAGGGCGAGGGGCGCACCCGTCGGTACGCCGCGGCCGTCCCCCGCGAGCAGGCCACCGCCGGAGAGACGACCCGGTTCCTGGAGCGGGTATACCAGGGCAGCCTCCGGAACATGGTCGCGTCCATGGCCGGTCAGGGTGCCCTGAGCCGCCGGGAGATCGACGAGCTGCGGGCGATCCTGCAGCAGGCAGAGCAGGAGGTGGGTGACGAATGAACCAGCTGCTGTCCGCCTCCCTGCTGATCCTGCTGACGGCCGGCCTGCGGCTGGCCCTGGGCCGGCGGATCTCCTGCCGCCTGCGGTATGCCCTCTGGCTGCCGGTGCTGCTGCGGCTGCTGATCCCGGGGACGTTCCTGCCCCTGCCGGCATCGGCGGCCCTGCCGGCCGACGCGCCGGCGCCCGTGGCCGAATGGACGGCCGCACCCTTGCCGGAGCCGAGCGCCGTCCCCGATGGGGAAACCTCCCCGGCAGTCTCCTCCCCCGCCGCCCCGTCCGCGGAGACGGTGCTGCTGGCCGTGTGGGGTGTCGGCGCCGCAGCCGTGGGACTGGCGTTCCTGGCGTCGGGCATCCGGTTCGCCCGGCGGCTGCGCCGGGACCGGGCGGCGCTGACGGTGCCGGACAGCCGGCTGCCGGTGTACGTGACCGGCGCAGCCGCCTCGCCGTGCCTCTTCGGCTTTCTGCGGCCGGCCATCTACCTGACGCCGGACGCAGCGGCCGACCCGGACGTCTGCCGGCAGGTGGTGGCCCACGAGACGTGCCACTTCCGCCGGGGCGACCACTGGTTCTCGCTGCTGCGCTGCGTCTGCCTGACGCTGTACTGGTTCCACCCGCTCGTCTGGCTGGCCTCGTCCCTGGCCCAGACGGACATGGAGCTGGCCTGCGATGAGGCGGTGCTGGTCCGGGCCGGCAAGCCGGAGCGGCTGGCCTACGGCAAGACCCTGGTGGACACCGTCACCGTACGGCCCACGATCCTCCCCGGGACCACCTGGGCCGCCGGCAAGCGGAGCCTGCGCCGGCGGCTGGAGCGGATTGCCCGGCCGCCCAGGACCTCGCGGGTGCTGAGCGCCGCGGCCGCACTGGCGGCCGTGCTGCTGGCCGGCTGCGCCTTCGCCGGCCCGTCCGCCGCCGCGGCGGATCCGCCGGCTGCCGACGGCGCAGTGCTGACGTACCGGCCCGTGGATGTGCCGGCGGTGCTGGCCGATGAGAGCCAGGTGCAGCGGTACGACTACGTTGCCGGGGCCGACGTGGGTTCCCTCCACCTGTGGGCCGAGTTCCGGCGGAACGGCACGTCGGAGGTTCTCAACAGCCTGACGCTCTACGGGGACGAAAGCCTGCTGGGCGACACCCTGGAGCTGGCCGTGCTGGACAGCGACTTTGAAACCGTGGAGGTCCGGCTCCACGCCGGCGGCGCCACGGCGGCGCCGCAGGCCGTCACGCTGCCGGACGGCATCAACGCCAAGGGCGGCACGTACGCCGGTCACGACGGTGCATCCATCGAGGCGGCCGCCGGGACGCCGGTGCTGCTGTACTACGCCCTGTTCAACGACGAGAGCCGCAGCGGCATGTCGGTGCTGGACTGCGAGGTCGTCACGGAGGACCCGTCGGCCCTGGACGACGCCACGTGCGCCGTGGCCGTCTGGGTGGAGTTCGGCCCCGCAGAGGCCGACAGCGGCCCGCCGTCCTCCGACGCGCCGACCTCTGACGAGCCGACTGCCGCCACTGACCAGGCGGCGCCGGACGGCAATGCGTCCATCAGCGCCATCGGCGGGGCTGACGGGCCAACCGCCGCCACCGACGAGGCCACGGCGCACGGAGAAGTCCCCGCCGCCGGCGTGGTGCGGGTTTCCGGCGGGCAGGCGGCGGCGTATCCCGACACGGCGGAGCTGGCCGAGGCCATCTGCCAGGACACACTGGTGCGGTCGGCCGCGTGGCCGGCGGTGGAGCTGCCGGAGGAATACTGGCACGTCACCTACTCCGCAGACATCGCCGTGGACGTCTTTTACCTGGACGGCCGGCCGGTAAGCCAGTTCGGCGCCCAGTACACGTACCTCTCCGACGAACTGATGGACGCCCTGGAGGCGCTGGAATAGCGAAGCAAAAGCACGGCTGCAAAATGCAGCCGTGCTTCGCAGCTTGTCAAAAAGTCTCTTGCGAGAATTTTTTGACAAGCTGCCCACGAAATTGCAACTTCAAAAAGTTGCAATTTCGGGTTTGATTGAACGCGAACGGTCCAGACCGGCCTCTCTTGGCCTTCGGCCAATTCACCTTCAGGGGACCCTGACGGTCCCGCCTCCGCGCCAAGTGCCGCCCGCGCAGCGGGCGGTTACGCTCCGGCACGCTCTGCGGAGCAGCCTTTTACACTTCCCCTCCCTCCGAGCCCTTCGGCCGGAGCGGTTTTTCGACAGTTTGAAAAGCACGGCTGCAAAATGCAGCCGTGCTTCGTTCTTCGGGGGGAAAATTACACCTTTTCCTTGACCTTGGCGGCCTTGCCGAGACGATCGCGCAGGTAGTACAGCTTGGCGCGGCGCACCTTGCCGTGACGGACCACTTCGATCTTCTCCAGCAGAGGAGAGTGCAGCGGGAACACCTTCTCGCAGCCCACGCCGTAGCTCAGGCGGCGGACGGTGATGGACTCCTCGAGACCGCCGTGCTTCTTGGCGATGACGGTGCCCTCGAACACCTGGATTCTCTCGCGGGAGCCTTCCTTGATTTTGACATGAACGCGAACCGTATCGCCGACGCTGACCTGGGGAGCGTCCTCTTTCATGTACTGGCTGGCCAGAGCCTTCATCAGATCCATATTGTTGTCCTCCTTCAGATTTGGGACGTTCGTACCGCAGGGAAAGCGCCGCAGCACACGCGTGCCGGCAGCGGCAGAGGACCATCCGTTCACAGACTTATGAATCTTACCATATTCTTGCCGGAAATGCAAGGATTATTTCTTCTGTTCGCGGCAGGTTTACCCCATGATGCCGTGGAGCGCCTTGCCCAGCAGGCGGACGCCCTCGACGATCCGCTCGTCCTCCATGGTGGAGTAGTTCAGGCGGAAGGCCGAGCACGGCGCGTCCATGTCCACCATGAACGTGCTGCCGGGCACGAACACCACCTTCTCCGCCAGGCACCGCTTGGCCACCTCGCGGGTGTCGTAGCCGCCGTGCATGTCGCACCAGACGAACAGGCCGCCCTTGGGCACCGTGTGGGTCACGCCGGCGGGCAGGTATTCGTCGATGGCGTCCAGCATCACCTGGCACTTGTGGCGGTACAGGACGCGCATCCTGGCGATGCTCTCGTCGATGTCGTACCGCTTCAGGTACTCGTACGTCATCAGCTGGTTGAGGATGGGCGTGTGGACGTCGGCGTTCTGCTTCGAGTCCACCATCTTGACGATCACGTCCTTCTGGGCCACGGTGTATCCCACGCGCAGGCCGGGCGAGAGGATCTTCGAGAAGGAGTTGCAGTAGATGACGATGCCCTCGGTGTCCATGGACTTGTACGTGGGCACCTTCGTGCCGTCGAACGTCAGCTCGCCGTACGGATTGTCCTCCAGGATCATGACGCCGTGGCGGACGCAGGCGTCGTAGACGGCCCGGCGCTTCTCCAGGCTGGTGGTGATGCCGGTGGGATTGTGGAAGCTGGGGATGGTGTAAAACAGCTTGGCGTTGGCATTCTCCTCCATGGCCTTCTCCAGGGCGGCCACATCCACGCCGTCCTCCTCCAGCTTCACGCCCACCAGCCGGGCCGCGAAGGCACGGAAGGAGTTCAGGGCGCCCACGAAGCTGGGCTCCTCCACCAGCACCACGTCGCCCTCGTCACAGAACACCTTGGCCGCCAGATCCACCGCCTGAGTGCCGCCGGTGACGATGAACAGGTCGTCAAAATCCCGGCCGATGCCGTCGTGCTCCTTGAGGCGCTGGCGCATCAGCTCCACGAAGGGGCCGTAGCCCCGGGGCTTGTTGTACTGCAGGGACAGCGCCGGCTGCTCCATCAGCAGCTCCCGGGCGATCTCCGCCAGAGCCTGGTTGGGGAACGTCTCGGTGGCCGGGTTGCCGCCGGCCAGGGAGATCACCGACGGGTCGCCGGCAAAGCGGAGAATTTCTTCCACAGCCGAACCGCTGATCTGGTTGGCCTTGTTCGAGAATCGGTACTGCATGGTCTGTCCCCTTTTCTTTTATGATTTATCGATTTATTATACTGCATTTCCCCGGTGCCGTCAATGGGGAATGGCCGGCGGGTGCCCGCACGGCCCCATCCTCCGGCAGCGCCGCCCGCAGCGTGTCACGCCCGCGTTCCGGCCGCCATGGCACAGCAGGACAGCATGGGGCTTCCATGCTGTCCTGCCAAGTTTCCGCTGCCGGCGAGTTACACGTTTCTGCCCTTGGTGTTGACCTCTTCCAGAATCCGCTCGAGGAACGCGTCCACGGACATGACGCCCTCGTCGCCGCCCTTGCGGGTGCGGACGGCCACCTGGCCGTTCTCGCGCTCCTTGTCGCCGATGACGAGCATGAAGGGCACCTTCTCCATCTGGGCCTCGCGGATCTTCTTGCCGATCTTCTCGTTGCGCAGGTCCAGCTGCACCCGCAGGCCGCGGGCCGCCAGGGCCTTCTGCACCTCCGCGGCGTAGTCGTTCACCCGGTCGGTGATGGTCAGGACCTTCACCTGCACCGGATGCAGCCACGTGGGGAACGCGCCGGCGAAGTGCTCCGTGATGACGCCGATGAACCGCTCGATGGAGCCCAGCAGCGCCCGGTGGATCATGACGGGGCGATGCTTCTCGCCGTCCTCGCCCACGTACTCCAGCTCGAACCGCTCCGGCAGCTGCATATCCAGCTGGATCGTGCCGCACTGCCACGTGCGGCCCAGGGAGTCGGCCAGGTGGAAGTCCAGCTTCGGGCCGTAGAACGCGCCGTCGCCCTCGTTGATGGTGAAGTCCTTGCCCATCTCGGTGATGGCCGCCTGGAGGGCCTTCTCGGCGAAGTGCCAGACCTCCTCGTCGCCCATGTGGTCCTCGGGCATGGTGCTCAGCTCGATCTGGTAGCTGAGGCCGAAGGTGGAGTAGATCTCGTCGAACAGGCTCACCGTCTCCTGAATCACGTCCTTCAGCTGGTCGGGCGTCATGAAGATGTGGGCGTCGTCCTGGGTGAAGCAGCGGACGCGGAACAGGCCGTGGAGCGCGCCGGACAGCTCGTGCCGGTGCACGAGGCCCAGCTCGGCCACGCGCAGGGGCAGATCCCGGTAGGAGTGGGGCTCTGCCTTGTAGACCAGCATGCCGCCGGGGCAGTTCATGGGCTTGATGGCATAGTCCTCGCCGTCGAT
>CAJFNY010000042.1 GCA_904395865.1 uncultured Oscillospiraceae bacterium | reverse complement strand
CGGCTATGAGACGGCCTGGAGCGACTGGCTGCCGGTGCCGCCGGTGCAGACTGAGGTCAATGTGGGGCTCGTGTCCCGGGCGGCGGCCACGCTGACCCTCTCCGGGGAGCCGGGGGAGGCCGCGGTCCTCCTGCGCTTCGACCGGCCGGTGCAGATCTCCACGGTGACGGCGGAGACCGTCCGGATCTCGCGCAGCGGTGCGGCGCTCGCCGGAACGCTGACGCCCCTGGACCCGGGCGCGGCGGCGGACGGTCAGCTCTGTGCCACAACCTTCCGCCTGGACGGCGGGCAGCCCCTGCGGGCCGGCGATGTTCTTTCCGCCAGCTACAGCGGCGTGATGACGTACGCCGGGACGGAGAGCGCCGGCAGCGCGTCGGCGGAGCCGCTGACGGCGGCCATGCCCTTCACCGATGTGGCTGCGGGGGCCTACTACTACGACAGCGTCCTGTGGGCGGTCAACCACACGCCCCAGGTCACAGCCGGCACCAGCGCGACCACATTTTCTCCCGGCGACGCCTGCACCCGCGCCCAGGCCGTCACCTTCCTCTGGCGGGCCATGGGGCAGCCGGAGCCGGAGCCGGAGCGTACGGACAATCCCTTCACGGACGTACCTGCCGGGGCGTATTACTACGAGGCGGTCCTCTGGGCGGTGGAGAACGGCATCACCGCCGGCACCACGGAAACCACCTTCTCTCCCTACGCCCCCTGCACCCGGGCCCAGATCGTGACCTTCCTCCACCGGATGGAGAAGGAGCAGGCCCCCGCCACCACGGACAACCCCTTCCGGGACGTGGCTCCAGGCGCGTACTACTACGACGCTGTCCTCTGGGCGGCCGAGTGGGGCATCACTTCGGGCACCGCAGCCGACGCCTTCTCTCCGTACGCCCCCTGCACGAGAGGGCAGATCGTGACGTTCCTCTGCCGGGATATGGCCTGAATGCTGCCTGCCCGCGCGGAAGGCTTTGTGATGAAAGGACCCCGGCCCCCTGCAGGGAAGCAGGGAGCCGGGGCATTTTGCCGGGACCGCGGCGGAGCCGCTTCCGATGGCCCGCCGCGTCAGAGCCGCCGACATGGCAGAGAACGGTTGCAAAAGACGCGGCCGGATGGTATGATACGGTGGACGCCGCCGGAAGGGCAGCGCCGAATTCGGAATGGAAATCGATGGAGGAAGAGCTTATGACAGGAAAACGGTTGCTGGCGGTGCTGCTGGCGCTGCTGTTGGTGTGCTCCATGGCTGCCTGCGGCACGGATGAAGCGGTGGAGGATGAAGTGATGGACGCCCTGGGCGTCACGGACGGCGGGGACAGCGAGCCTGCCGACGAGCCGGAGCCGGCGGACGAGACCGAGCCGACGGATGAGCCCGAGCCGACGGATGAGACCGAGCCGACCGAGCCGCCGACGGACACCCCGGTTGAGACCGGTGAGACGGCGCCGGCCGAACCGGCCGCCGGAGACAGTACAGCAGACGGCGATGAGATCTACGCCGAGGACGGACTGGCCGAGGGCCGCATCGGCGACGTGATGCACACCGTGTTTTTCGACTTTACGGTCAACAGCGCGTACCTCAGCTCGTCCTACGGCACGTACGTGCCGGCCGAGGGCAATGAGCTGCTGGTCGTGGACGTGACGGTGCACAACACCTTCCACGCGAGCATCGAGATGTACGACACGGATTTCCAGGCCCAGTGGATTGACCCGGATCCGAACGCCTATACGTACCCCATCACGACCGACATGGACACCGGCGAGGCGCTGGAGACCGTCTCCGACGCGCAGCTGCCGGCCGTCTACACCCTGGCGGTGGACGAGAGCCGCACGGGCGAGCTGGTCTTTGAGGTGCCCTCCGGATATCCGGACTTCGGCGTCGGCTACGTGGAGCTCTACACCGACGGCACGGAGACGATCACCGGCGACACGTTCCTGGTCTACTTCTCCGCCCAGGCGGAGGCCCAGGCGTAACGCTCGCAGCGACGAAAAAGCGCCCCCTGCCTGCGGCAGGGGGCGCTTCGTGTCGTGTCACGACGCGGCGTAAGTGGGATCGTAGTTGACGATGACGCCGTGCTCCTGGAGCTGGGAGACGTCCGTGACCGGGTTGGAGAATACGTCCACCTGCACCAGGGCGCTGCACGTCAGCAGCGGGGAGAGGTCGGAGACCTGGTTGTAGTCGAGGTTGACGTAATTCAGGACCGGCAGGTCGCTCAGGCCCGAGACGTCGGAGATGGTGTTGTTGCTGACGGACAGGCGCGCCAGCGCCTGGGCGGCCGAGAAGTCGGGCAGGGCGGTCAGACTGTTGTAGTCGGCCCGGAGCTCCACCAGGGCCGTCAGGCCTGCCAGAGCGCTCACGTCCGTCACGGCGTTGTGGGAGATGTCCACGGTCGTCAGGGCCGGGCAGGTGCCCAGCGGCGAAACGTCGGCGATCTGATTGCTGGAGGCGATCAGCTCCGTCAGGGAGGACTTGTTGCTCAGAGGCGTCAGGCTGACCACCTGGTTGTCGGAGACGTCCAGCCGCTGCAGGCCCGCGGCGGCGGCCAGGGAGGAGATGGAGCCGATGGTGTTGCCGCTCAGGTCCACGTCCACCAGGGACGGCAGGGCGCTGAGGGCGGAGACGTCGGTGAGGACGTTGTCGGAGAGGTCCAGCGTCTCCAGACCGGTGGCGGCGCTCAGCGGGGAGATATCCGCCAGGGCGCAGCCCGTCAAATGCAGGGACGTCAGATTCGGCAGGGAGGCGATGGCCTCCAGGCCGGACGTGGAGACGGAGCAGTTGGACAGGGACAGCGACTCCAGGCTCGTCAGCGAGGCGAGCACCGACAGGTCGACGCCGTAGGCGCCGGTGAGGGTCAGGGACGTGAGGCCGTGGCAGATGGACAGGTCGGAGAGGTCCAGCACGTCGCTGCCCAGCTCCAGCGTCGTCAGGGCCCACATCTCGTCGGTCATCACCGGCTCGCCCTCGGCCTTGCTCAGAATGGTCCGCACGGCCGTCTCCACGGCGCTGTCGGTGAACGTGACCTCCTCGACGATGCCGCCGATGGTGTATCCGGCGGTGACGGCCTGGCTGACCAGCCCGTCGTCCGAGACGACGATGGCCACCACCGTCGTCTCACCGGCCTCCAGCGGAACCGGCTCGGTGTAGGCGTCCGTCTCCATGGACGGATAGTCGCCGTCGGTGGCCAGGTAGGCCTCGCCGCCGGTATAGGCCAGGGTGACGGAGATGTACTCGGTATACGAGCCGCTCTCCGGCTGGATCACCGGCGGATCGGGCCGCAGCTCCTCCAGCTGGGCGCGGACGGCCTCGTTGCTGGTGCGGGTGAGCATCTGGTCGGCATCCAGGAGCTTGTTCTGCTCCACGTACGTCCGGGAAAGGGCCAGGTAAAGGTCCAGACAGTCCGGCAGGTTGGTGATGGCGCTGACGAGGGTGTACTCGGCCTTCGTGTAGTTGCCGTCCTGCTTGTACGCCTCGGCAAGGGCAATGGCCAGGTCCGGGTCGTCGGGATTCAGGTCCCAGGCGCGGCTGTAGTAGTCCACAGCCCGGCCGTACCGCCCCTGCGACGCGGCGGATTCGGCCCGGCTGACGTAGAACTGGCAGGCCAGATCCGGCCGGTAGGACAGGAAATACCAGGCCGCGCCGGCCAGAACGGCCACGACGACGACCAGGGGAATCAAAATTCTCAGTGCATGCTTCATGTGGCAACCCCATTCCAAATCGCTGCTTTTCATTATACCCGCCAGCCGGAAGCGTGTCAAGCCGACGAAAGGCGGCAGAGAGCGGGGCAATCCGGGCTTTCCGGCGGCTCAAAGCGCCCCCGCCGGCGCGCTTCCGGCGGGGGCGGCGCTTCTACAGCTGGAAGTCTCCGGCGTGGAAGCGGTCGAAGGTCTGCGGCTTCGGCCGCGCCGGGACGCGCTTGAGCGGGTCGTAGCGGAAACGGCGGCACTGGTCCGCGGCGGCCACGATGCCCTTCCGGCGGCAGATCATCTGATGGTCGTCGATGTGCCCGGCGTGGACGCAGTAGGCACAGCATTGGGGGACTTTTTTCCGAAACAGCATGGCCGTTCCCTCGCTTCCGTGAAAATTCCCATTTATTATACACCATTCGCCGCCCGATTTCCAGCGTGGCGTTTGCGCAGCGCGGCGATGGCTGCCAGCGCCGCCGCCAGCGTCACCAGCGGCAGCACGGTCCCGGCCGCCAGTAGCCCCACCAGCGCCGCCGAGAGGAGCCCCTGAAGCAGCTTCCCACGGGTGTGGTACGCCATGGAGACGGGCCGCTGCCCCCGCAGGGACAGCACCTGACAGTGGACGCACGCGCCGCCCCAGCCCAGCAGGAACGCGCAGACGGCCGCACGGGCAGCGTCCGGAACGTCGGCCAGCCCCAGCCGGGCCACGCCGGTGGACAGCTCCACGGAGCCCACGGCCAGCGGCCGCGCCCAGGCCGGCAGCCGGTCCCACACCGGCAGGGCCTCCACGAACCGCAGCACCACGGCGAAGAACACCAGGAAGGCGCAGACCTGGACGATGGTTCCGGCCGCGTCCCGCACAGATTCCACGAGGCTGACGGCGAAGGACTCGCCGTCGGTGCGGTCCTGCGCCGCGGGGCGGAGGCGCATCGACGGAGCCCGCCCGGCCGGCGGCAGCAGCAGCCCCGCGGCAACGGCGCTGAGCAGATGGACGCCCCAGAGCAGGAGCCCGGCCCGGACGCTGCCGAACAGCCCCAGCCCGGCCACACCCAGGACGAAGCCGGGACCGGCGTTGTTGCAGAAGGCCAGGGCCCGGGCCGCCTCCCGATTGTCCAGCCGGCCGCGGTCGTAGAGACGGAACACGGTGGCGGCACCCACCGGATAGCCGCCCACGGCGCCCAACACCACGGCGCCGGCCGCGCCGCCGCGGAGCCCGAACAGCGGCCCCATCAGCGGCTGCAGCAGCCGCTCGGCGTACCGGAAGTGGCCGCGGCGGACGAAGAGATTCGACAGGACGAAGAACGGGAACAGCGTCGGCACCACCACGGCGCCGCAGCGCCCCAGGGCCTCGCCGGCGGCGTCGGCCACGGTACCCGGCACGGCCAGCCACGCGGCGAACACCGCGCCCAGCGCCAGCGCCTCCACCCGCCGGCGGGAAAAGGGATTTCGCATCATTGCACGCACCTCCGAAGGAAGCGTATGCACGGCCCTGCGGAAAAAAGACATCCTCCGGGAGGGAGCGGACGAAAGGACGTCTGCCCGCCCGGGGACGTGCATACACTCTGGAGAGAATGAACCGAGGAGGCGGGAGCATGAAACGGACGAGGCAGCTGCTGGAGCGTGCGGCGCAGCGGCTCGATCTGCCGGCGGAGGTGCTGGCCGGCCTGCCGCGGGTGGAGCTGGTGGGCTTCGGCCAGCTGACCGTGGAGCACCACCGGGGTATCCTGGAGTATACCGACGAGGCCGTGACCGTTGCCGTGCCCGACGGGCGCGTCCGCGTCACCGGCCGCCGCCTGACGATCCACCTGATGAACCACGACTACGTCATGGTCCGCGGCGCCCTGGAGCACGTGGCCCTGCAGCCGGAGGGGCGCCATGACTGACCGGCTGCGGACGCTGCTGGGCGCGTTCCGCCTGACCGTCCGGGCGGCGGCGCCGGAGAACGTGCTCAGCCGGCTGAGTCGGGATCGGGTGCGCTTCTGGGATCTGCGGCGGGACGATGATTTTACGGTCACGCTGACCGTCCGCCGCCGGGATATCGACCGGGCGGCGCAGCTGATCGCCCGGACCCAGGGGGAGATCACGGAGCGGACGGCCCTGGGCCTGCCGGTCGTGACCCGGCGGCTGCGGCGGCGGTGGGCTTTCTTCGCGGCGATGGCGCTGGTGCTGGCGTCCATGCAGGTGGTGACGGACTTTGTCTGGCACGTGGACGTGGCGGGCAACGACCGGGTGCCTGCCGAGGCCATCCGCCGGGAGCTGGCGGAGCTGGGCGTCGGCTTCGGCACCTGGGGCTTCGACATCGTCCCGCAGGACCTGAAGAACCGGATGCTGGCCGAGATTCCGGAGCTGGAGTGGCTGACCGTCGTCCGCTCCGGCGGCCTGGCCACGGCCGTGGTCCGGGAGCGGGAGCCGACGCCGGAGGTGGTGGACCGGCGGCTGGTGACGAACCTGGTGGCCGTCCGGGACTGCCTGATTACCGACGTGGAGGCCCTGTCCGGCCAGGCCGTCTGTGCGCCGGGGGACACGGTCCGGGCCGGGGAGCTGCTGATCTCCGGCTGGATGGATCTGGAGCTCTGTACCCGGGCCACCCGCGCCCTGGGCGAGGTCTACGGCCGGACGTGGCACCGGCGCGAGGCCGTGACGCCGGCGGAGACCGTCTGCCAGACGTACGAGGGGGAGACCCACCGGCGGTACGCGCTGGTGCTGGGGCGGACGCGGATAAATTTCTACGGCGACAGTGGAAATTGGGGGCAGGGTTGTGATAAAATAGTCACATACCATACGCTGACCCTGCCCGGCGGATATGAGCTGCCGGTGACGCTGGTGGAGGAGACGGCCGTGGAGCGGGAGACCGAGGCCCGCGCCGTGACGCCGGCGGAGGCGGAGGCGCTGCTGACCGGGGCGGCTGAGGCGGCCGTCACCGGGGAACTGGTGGCCGGGCAGGTGCTGCAGCGGACGGCGGACGTCCGGCGCGCCGGCGGCGTCTACCGGCTGGAGGGCACCTGGGAGTGCCGGGAGATGGTGGCCCGGGAGGTGCCGGCAATTCAAACGGAAAGCGAAGGAACAACATGGCAGAACGAGTCATCAACGCCGAGCGGATCGAGCAGCTGATCAGCGTGTTCGGTTCCTTCGACGAAAACATCAAGCGGATCGAGCAGGCCTTCGACGTCCACGTGACGAACCGCGGCACGGAGCTGAAGGTCGCCGGGGACGTGGAGGCCGCCGACAAGGGCGCCCGGGCCATCGAGGCGCTGCTGAGCCTGGCGGCCAAGGGGGAGGTCATCGACGAGCAGAAGGTCCGCTACCTGATCGGCCTGGTCAACACCGGCAACGACGACCAGGTGGAGCGGATGGCCAAGGACGTGGTCTGCGTCACGGCCAAGGGCAAGCCCATCAAGGCCAAGACCCTGGGCCAGCAGAAGTACCTGAAGGCCAT
>CAJFNY010000041.1 GCA_904395865.1 uncultured Oscillospiraceae bacterium | reverse complement strand
GCCATGGGGCCGTCGGTGGCGGCGATGACCAGGATGGCGCCGTCCATCTGAGCAGCACCGGTGATCATGTTCTTGATATAGTCGGCGTGGCCGGGGCAGTCAACGTGCGCGTAGTGACGGGAGTCGGTCTCATACTCGACGTGGGCAGTGTTGATGGTGATGCCGCGCTCCTTCTCCTCAGGAGCCTTATCGATGCTGGCATAATCCTCGAACTGAGCCTTGCCCTGGAGCGACAGCCACTTGGTGATGGCGGCGGTCAGCGTCGTCTTGCCGTGGTCAACGTGGCCAATGGTGCCAATGTTGACGTGGGGCTTGGTTCTCTCAAATTTCTGCTTGGCCATTGAATAAATCCTCCTTGTTTTCGGTGAACTCCAAAACGTAATTCTTGATGCGCTTATCCGTATCATACACCATTTTTCGGCGTATGACAAGCCTCAATTAGCCTTTCGTGCGCTTTGCGATGAGTTCTTCCTGCAGGGACTTGGGCAGCTCGATGTAGTGGCTGGGCTCCATCGAATACTGGCCGCGGCCCTGTGTACGGCTGCGCAGATCCGTTGCGTAGCCAAACATGTTGGACAGCGGGATGTTGGCGTCGATCTGCTGGGCGTTGCCGCGGGGCAGCATACCAAGGACGTTGCCGCGGCGGGCGCTGATATCGCCGATGACGTCGCCCATATAGTCGTCGGGCACGATGATGGACACCTTCATGATGGGCTCCAGGATCACCGGGTTTGCCTTGCGCATGGCCTCCTTGAAAGCCATGGAGCCGGCGATCTTGAAGGCCATCTCCGAGGAGTCGACCTCGTGATACGAACCGTCGTACAGCGTGACCTTGACGTCCACCACCGGGTAGCCGGCCAGCACGCCGGCCTGCATGGCACCCTGGATACCGGCGTCGACCGCAGGAATGTATTCCTTCGGGATCGCGCCGCCGACCACGGCGTTGACGAACTCATAGCCCTTGCCGGACTCGTTGGGCTCCACACGGATCTTGACGTGACCGTACTGGCCCTTACCGCCGGACTGACGGGCGTACTTGGTGTCCTGCTCCACCGTCTTGCGGATGGTCTCTTTGTAGGCGACCTGCGGGGCACCGACGTTGGCCTCCACCTTGAACTCACGGAGCAGGCGGTCGACGATGATCTCCAGATGGAGCTCGCCCATGCCGGCGATGATGGTCTGGCCGGTCTCTTCGTCCGTGTACGTGCGGAAGGTGGGATCCTCTTCCGCCAGCTTGGCCAGAGCGATGCCCATCTTCTCCTGGCCGGCCTTCGTCTTGGGCTCAATGGCCACACGGATAACCGGCTCGGGGAATTCCATGGACTCCAGGATGATCGGATGCCCTTCCTCGCACAGCGTATCACCGGTGGTGGTGTTCTTCAGGCCCACAGCGGCGGCGATGTCGCCGGAGTAGACCATGTCGATATCCTCCCGGTGGTTGGCGTGCATCCGCAGGATACGGCCGATGCGCTCCTTGGTGCCCTTGGTGGAGTTGATCACCGTGCTGCCGGCCTTCAGGGTGCCGGAGTAGACGCGGAAGAAGCAGAGCTTACCCACGTACGGGTCCGTAGCGATCTTGAAAGCCAGGGCCGAGAACGGAGCCTTGTCATCCGCCGCGCGGCAATCTTCCTCACCGGTCTCCGGATTGACGCCGTCGATCGGCTTCTTGTCCAGCGGGGACGGCATATAGGCAACGATGGCATCCAGCAGCTCCTGCACGCCCTTGTTGCGATAAGAGGTGCCGCAGCAGACGGGAACCATCTTGACCTCGCAGGTGGCCTTGCGGATGGCCGCCCGGATCATGTCCTCGGGGATGTCCTCACCCTCCAGGAACTTCTCCATGATGGTCTCGTCCTGATCGGACACGGCCTCCAGGAGCTTCTCGCGGTACTCGTTGGCCAGGTCGACCATTTCCTCGGGAATCTCTTCCTCGCGCATGTCCTTGCCCAGCTCGTCGTAGAACACGTAGGCCTTCATCTTGATCAGGTCCACGACGCCCTTGAAGAACTGCTCAGCGCCGATGGGCAGCTGAATGGGCACGGCATTGCACTTGAGACGCTCGTCCATCATCTTGAGCACGTTGTAGAAATCGGCGCCCAGGATGTCCATTTTGTTGACATAGACCATGCGCGGAACGTGGTACTTGTCCGCCTGGCGCCAGACCGTCTCCGTCTGGGGCTCCACACCGCCCTTGGCACAGAGCACCGTCACCGAGCCGTCCAGCACGCGCAGGGAACGCTCCACCTCCACGGTGAAGTCCACGTGGCCGGGAGTGTCGATGATGTTGATCCGACAGCCCTTCCAGAAGCAGGTGGTGGCAGCAGAGGTGATGGTGATGCCGCGCTCCTGCTCCTGCTCCATCCAGTCCATGGTGGCGGTACCGTCGTGGGTCTCGCCGATCTTGTAGTTGACACCCGTGTAGTACAGGATACGCTCGGTCGTCGTCGTCTTGCCGGCATCGATGTGGGCCATGATGCCGATGTTGCGGGTGTTTTCCAGTGAATACTGTCTTGGCATGAGGGGGCTCCTTTACCAGCGGAAATGGGAGAAGGCCTTGTTGGCCTCTGCCATCTTGTGGGTGTCCTCGCGCTTCTTCACCGAGGAGCCGGTTCCATTGCTGGCGTCCATAATCTCGGCGGCCAGGCGCTCCTTCATGGTCTTTTCACTGCGCGTGCGGCTGTAGGTGGTCAGCCAGCGCAGGCCGAGGGTCTGACGCCGCTCCGGGCGAACCTCAATGGGGACCTGGTACGTGGCGCCGCCGACACGGCGGGACTTGACCTCCAGGGAAGGCATGATATTCTCCATGGCCTCCTGGAACACTTCCAACCCGTTCTTACCGGTCTTTTCCTCGATGATGCCGAAGGCGCCGTAGACGACCTTCTGGGCCACGCCCTTCTTGCCGTCGAGCATGATGCTGTTGACGAGCTTCGTCACCAGGACGGAATTGTAGATCGGGTCGGGTAACACTTCTCTTTTGGGAACATTACCTCTTCTGGGCACGTCGCTTCCCTCCTTCATATAATGATTTCATAGGTACTCCGGAAGCCCGCGGCCTCCGTAGGTGCCTGCCGAGAGGTTTTCTATAGCATCTATAAAAAACGACCAGGCAAGGCATTGCCTCGCGACAAGGCGTTGAAATTGCGTAGTTGGGAGGCTGGCTTACTTCTTCTTGCCGGCCTTGGGCTTCTTGGCGCCGTACTTGGAACGGGCCTGCATGCGGCCCTGGACACCCTGGGTATCGAGCGTGCCGCGGATGATGTGGTAGCGGACGCCGGGGAGATCCTTGACACGGCCGCCGCGGATCAGCACCACGGAGTGCTCCTGCAGGTTGTGGCCAACGCCGGGGATATAGGCAGAGACCTCGTAGCCGTTCGTGAGCTTGACACGGGCGATCTTCCGGAGGGCGGAGTTCGGCTTCTTCGGGGTCGTGGTACGCACGGCTGTGCAGACGCCTCTCTTCTGGGGAGCAGACAAATCGGTGGTCTGGTTCTTCAGGGTGTTCAGGCCCTTCTGGAGCGCAGGCGCGGTAGACTTGTAGGAAACCTGCTCTCTGCCCTTACGGACCAACTGGTTAAACGTAGGCATGGTTTTCCTCCTTTCCTGATGTTGCTTGCTGAAGCTTCAGCTATTTTATCCCGGAATATCCTAAAATATTCCGTTGGGACCTGGAATTGGCGGGGCGGCTCACTGCAGCAGCGCAGCCGCGGCGGCACCGACGTCGATGCCGCAGGCCGCACCCAGCTCGGCCATGGATTCGGCCCAGCAGAGCTCGACGCCGTCCTGGCGGCACTGGGCCTCAATGGGCTCCACCAGGCGCGGATCGGCGTCCTTGGCCAGAAAGACTTTTCTGGCGGTTCCATCCCGCAGGGCCTTGCGCAGCTGCTTGAGGCCGACCACAACGGGTCCCGTTTTCAGTTCCTCGAGCATTCTCGACACCTCCAAAAACGGATCGCGGCCGCATAGACCACACAGTATTGAATTATAGCAGACTGTACAAACTTCGTCAATCAATTTCTCACTTTTCGCTGCTGTTTTTTT
>CAJFNY010000040.1 GCA_904395865.1 uncultured Oscillospiraceae bacterium | reverse complement strand
GTCGCAAGCGTCATATCGCTTGCGACGAGCTTTTTCATTTCATTGCAAAGCTCATCGCGCGCTCATTCTGCTGCTCCTCGCTTCCAACTGCGACCCGCTGCGCTGGGCTCGCAGTTGGTGGGCTGCCCTGCGGGCGGCATTTTTCGCCATTCAGAAATATCGATTTTAACCGTCCCTTCCAAGTCGGGGCAAGTTTTGTATCGCTTGCTCCGACTTTTTTCAATGGTCAGAGCGTGCTCGCTCCGCTGCTCCTCCTTTCCACCTGCGGCCCGCTCCGCCGGGCTTGCAATTGGGATGACGCCCCTGGGCGGCGCTCTGCATTCCCCCAATATTAACCGTCCTATTCACATCGGAGCAAAGTTCCCCTATACCGTCGCTCGATGCCTTTTGTTCCCGGGTCAAAAGACGTTTGAGCAGCCGTTGGCGGCACTGCCGCTTGATAGATGCGGCTGACCGGATTTCAGAAGGTTCGTCTGTGCGGTGCGCTTTTCCGTCCACCGCAGCGAAATGCTGCTTTTTCGTACTCCTTGGCCGATCTGTCCTGTTTGTACGATGACATGATGGACCGTACCATCCGCGAAACTCCGTTTTACAGCCTGTGTCTCCGGGATCTCGGCGGATTTGCAGACTTGAAGTCCAATTTGGGAGGAAACGGAAATCGGGGCGATGCCGGAGTTTTTCTTAAATTTCTCTTGCATTTTTTGGATTTGTGCGTAAAATAAAAGTTGAATTTGTTATAATTCAGGTGCATTTCTGCGGCTGTGTCGTGCAGAATCGTGCACCAGTATGTGAGAACGGGTGATTGAATGTGAAGCTTCCCATCCGCACTTTAACGACTGTGTGCCTTTCCGCGATGATCCTGATCGGTATGATGCTGGCCATGTCCGGCTGCGTGCGCTCGGCTTCCGCCGTCACGTCGACGGAATCGGAAGTGAGCGCTGCCGACCCGT
Source organism: uncultured Oscillospiraceae bacterium (assembly GCA_904395865.1). GTDB lineage: Bacteria > Bacillota > Clostridia > Oscillospirales > Oscillospiraceae > Avoscillospira_A. The sequence goes on along the minus strand of CAJFNY010000040.1, from coordinate 60,310 downwards.
CGGCGGATGCCCGCGCGGAGACGACGGCGCATGAACCGTACATACAGGGGGCTGCCGGCTTTTTCCATCCGGACCGTCCGGTGACGCGGGCGCAGACGGCGCAGCTGCTGCTCAACCTCGGGTTTTCGCAGCCGGGCACGGCCTCGTTCGCGGATGTGGAGGAGACGGAATGGTATGCCCCGGCAATTGCGCAGCTGTCAGACCTGTTCAGCGGCTATGAGGACGGTACATTCCGCCCCAACGGCGGCACGACGATGGCCGAATTCGTGACGATTCTCTGCCGCGCCATGGACCTGGAGGAGGAGGCCCTGACCCGGGAGGCCGGGCCGGGAGAGCCGTGGTACACGCCGTATTGGACGCTGGCTGCGGAATACCAGTGGTTCCCGGAGGACTTCTCGCTCCGGGGCGACATGCCCATGACGCGGGCCATGGCTGTTGCCGTGCTGAACCGCGCGCTGGACCGTGTGCCGGATACTGCCTGGCTGGACAATCATGTGGAGCAGGTGCTCTTTGTGGACGTCCGGCCGGATCACTGGGCCTACTATGATATTCTGGAGGCGACCATTGCACACCAGTGCGGTGAGGACGGCAGCTGGCTGCCGGAGTCCGTATCGCTGACGCCGCTGGAGTCCGGCGTTTACGTGAGCGGCGGCGTGGGGTACTACGTGGAGCCGTCCGGTACGCTGTATCGGACGCCCGGGATCCTGCAGCTCGGCGGTGACGCATACCTCGTGGCCGACGAAACCGGCCGGATCTGGGCCGACAACGCCATCCATCCCTATGGGAATACGCTGGTCTGCTGCGCCGGCAACGGCAAGCTGCTTCGGAACAACTCCTTCCACGGCTTCTACTTCGATGACCAGGGCTTCTACACCTCACGCAATGCGGAGGTGGATGGCTACGTGGCGGAGATTCTTGCCGCGTGTACCGACGAATCCATGACGCAGCTGGAAAAGCTGCGGGCTGTCTTTGACTACGTGCGCAGCTACGGCTATCTGGGGCGCAATCCCTCGATTGCCGATGCGGTCATGTCGCAGGAGCAGGCAGCCTCGTATGCCTGTAAGATTTTCGAGACCGGCAAGGGCGACTGCTATAATTTCACGGCGGCATTTTACTGGCTGGCCCGCGGCCTGGGCTACGACGCTACGGCGGTGGTGGGGACCTGCCGCTACACGTGGGGGACGCGTGCCATTTCCCATGCCTGGGTGGAGATCCCCATGGATGGAACGGTTTATCTCTTTGACCCGCAGATTGAGAACTACAATCTGCGCAGCGGCATCAGCAATACGGCCTATGGAGCATTTCAGGTGACGTACCAGACGGCCCACGCGACTTATTATCCCAACTGAATTCGCATACGCTGATACGGCGTAGGCTTCAGAGTGTCAAGTTAGAAGAACAGGAAGAGAGGAATGGAACCGTGAAACGTCACATATGGCCTGTATTCGTGCTGCTGTCCCTGCTCCTGCTGACCGCCTGCGGCGGTAATGCAGAGCCGACGGCGTCTGATGCGGAAGCTGCAGCTTCGGATTCTGTGCAGACAGAGGTACCCGAGGAGCCGGAAGCGGTGTCAGACCGGTCGGAGGATGCGTCTCTGCCTGCGGAGGAGGAGGCGCCGGAGTCTGAGGAGCCGGCAGAGTCTGAGCCGGAAGTGGAGGCACCGGGCGAGACTGCCGATGCCGCCGAAGAAACTCCGGCGGCTGCCATGGAGCCGGAGCCGTCACCGGATACCGGAGCGGAGCCCCTGCCGGAAACCCTTCCGGAGCAGCCGGAGCCGACGACACCCGTGACCACGCCGGAGACGCCCTCGACAGAGACCCCGCCGCCTGCCACCGAGCAGCCGGAACCGGAGGCTCCTGCGGAAGAAACTCCCGCGGCGGAGACCGGAGAGACCACGGCGACCGAGCCGGAGGAGCAGCCGGCCTCCGCGGCCGATGCGACGCTGGACGACGTTCTGGCTCTGGTGGGGCAGAACGTGGAGAGCCTGTATGCCATTGCCGGCCAGCCGGTTTCCAGCTTTTATGAGTATTCCTGCGTGGGGCCCGGTGACGACGGGGTGCTGACGTACCCGTCGTTCATCGTGTTCACGTACGTGGAAGACGGCGTGGAGACCATCGTGGATGCGGAGGGCACCTGAGATGAAGAAACGGATTCTGACGGCGCTGCTGCTGAGTGGGCTGCTGGTGCTGGGCGGCTGCGGCGGTGAGGCGGCGCAGAGCGTCGAGCCGGCCCTGACTGTTTCGGGCACGGAGGTCTCCGGCGATACGGCGGTGGAGGATGTCCTGGCCCTGCTGGGTGAGGATTATGAATACTACGAGGCCATTTCCTGCGTCTACGACGGCATGGACAAGACGTATACGTACGGTGAGTGCGTCCTCTATACGTACCCCGACGGGGAGACGGACCATCTGATGGAGCTGTACTGCACCGACGGCGACGTGTCCGCCCAGGGCGTCACCTTCGGCGACTCCCGGGAGGCAGTCATTGAGGCGTTCGGCGACGGCTATACGGAGGAGGGCATCGTCCTGTCCTACGAGCTGGAGCCGTCCTCCGACAACAACACGCCGGCCTCGCTGTACTTTGAGCTGGACGGCGGCAGCGTTACTGCCATTGGCATCACGGCGGAGCATCGAAGCCAATGAGGAAAGCATTGTGGATTCTGGCACTGCTGGTGCTGCTGGCGGGGTGCAGCGCGGGGGAGACGGTGGAGCCTGCGGCGGACGGTGATGCGACTGTGTCGGAGTCGCCCGCGCCGGCTGCGGACGAAGAATCTGCCGCAGAGGCGGAGGCTGAACCGGTGTATGCCGGCAATGAGACGGGGAACGCAGAGCTGGACGCTGCGGTCCATGAGCTGCTGCTGGAGCTCTGCCCGCCGGAGGCGGACGCGGCAGACAATCTGGCCGCTGTGTACGGCTGGGTCTGCGATGAGATCACGTACCGCGCCGGCACCACGGACGTGTCCGGCGGCTTCACCGATGAGGTGACGCAGGAGCTGGCCCTGGAGGGCCTCTCCAAGCGGAAGGGAAACTGTGATACGGAGGCCGCCGTGATGGCGGTGCTGCTGGAGCGCCTGGGGTACGACTGCCAGATCCTGCAGGGGCAGTTCCAGCGGGAGGACGGCCAGTGGGTCGACCACGCCTGGGTGCTGGCACAGGTGGACGGTGAGGCTTTGCACTTTGATCCGCTGTATGGCCGCCACTACGCTGACGACCCGATGGACTATTTCATGCAGCCGGACGACGCCATGACGGCGACCCATCGCTGGGACGCCGCGGCGGACGCGGCATAGGGAGGCGCTGCCATGCTGATCCTGGAGCAACTGGCCCGATGGGCCGAAACGGATCGGGTCGCCATCCGGTACGGGGACGACGCCATGACGTTTGCGCAGCTGGATGCCCGGTCGGACGCCTTTGCCGCCTGGCTGCTGCGCACCTTCGGGGATGACCGCACGCCGGTGCTGCTATACGGCCACAAGGAGCTGGCGCTGCCGGCGTGCATGTTCGGTGCGCTGAAGGCCGGCCGGGCCTACGTCCCGGTGGACACCACGTTTCCGCCGGAGCGCGTGGCGCGGATTTTGGAGCAGGTGCAGCCGAAGCTGGTGGTCAACCTGTCCGGTACTGCCCTGCAGGCACCCACGGTGCTGGACGGGCCGGCACTGGAGGCGGTTCTGCAGCAGAGCGGCACCGTGGAGCGGCGCTGCTGGGTCCGTCCGGACGATGTGGCGTACATGCTGTTTACCTCCGGCTCCACCGGAAATCCGAAGGGTGTTCAGATTACGGCCGGCAACATCGCCGCGTTCCTGGCGGGCGTGGAGCCCTGGTTCCGCCTGGAGGGGGACGGCGGTGTGTTCCTCAATGAGATCTCCTATTCCTTCGACGTGTCCGTCTGCCCGCTGTACTACGGCCTGAGCCACGGCATGACCCTCTGGACGGCGGACAAGGAACTCCTGGGCGACACGAAGGCGCTGTTCCGCTCTCTGGCGCAGTCGGCGCTGACCATGTGGGTCTCGACGCCGTCCCTTGGGGAGATCTGCCTTCAGTCGCCGCAGTTCTGCCGGGAGCTGCTGCCCCAGGTGCAGAAATTCGTGTTCTGCGGGGAAGTGATGACGCGCAGGCTTGGCGAGCAGATGCTGGCCCGGTTCCCGGGCGCGCGGATCTACAACGCCTACGGCCCCACGGAGACGACGGTGCTCGTCACGGCCGTGGAGATCACGGAGGAGCTCTGCTGTGACCGGGCGGCGCTGCCCATCGGGTACGGCTTCTCCAACCTGGAGTGCCGAATCCTCGACCCGGAGACGCATCAGCCGCTGCCGGACGGACAGGCCGGCGAGCTGGCGATCGTCGGAAGCTGCGTCAGCCCCGGCTACTTCCGGCAGCCGGAGCAGACGGCAAGGGTATTTTTCACCGACGAGCAGGGGCGCCGCGGCTACCGCACCGGCGATCTCTGCAGCCGCAAAGACGGCGTCATCGACTACTTCGGCCGGCTGGACGGCCAGGTGAAGCTCAACGGCTTCCGGGTGGAGCTGGAGGACGTGGAGTGCAACCTTCTGAAGGTGGACAACATCGCCCGGGCCGCCGTGCTGCCGGTGCTGGTGGACGGGACGGTTCAGGGCCTGACGGCGTTCGTCATGCTGCAGCAGCCGGACGGGCTTTCGAGCCTGCAGCGGGCCAAGGGCATCAAGCAGGCGCTGAGCGAGCTGGTGCCGTCTTACATGGTGCCGCGGAAGATCCGCTGTGTCGACAGCTTTCCGCTGAACGCCAACGGAAAAATCGACAAAAAAGCGTTGGGGGCCATGATATGATGATGGGAGCGATTGTACCATGACCCCGTACGGTGGGCTGACCTTCTTCTGCGTTCTGGCGCTGGTGCTGATCCCGGCCGTCGTCCTGGGACTGATGGGGCGCGGCCTGCGCCGGTACGGCGTGCTGGCCACGGTGGCGCTGCTCCTGGTGATCTTCGACACGGCGCATGCACGTCTGCTCCTTCTGATCTTCTGGGTGTGGCAGCTGGCGCTGGGCGGCCTGTCTGCTGCGCTGCACCGCCGCAGCATCGGCAGGTGGGTGCGCGGCTGCCTCGTGGCGCTGGCCCTGCTGCCGCTGGCGGCGTTTAAGATTGCGGCGCTGCTGCCGGGGCTGTCGGTCTCCTTCCTGGGCATCAGCTACATGACGTTCCGCGCCGTGGACGCGCTGCTGGATGTGTGGGACGGTAAGGTAGAGCGGTTTTCGCCGCTGGACTACAGCTGCTTTCTGCTCTTCGCTCCGGCCGTTTCCTCGGGGCCGCTTGACCGGTATCGCCGCTTCGTCGGCGACCTGTACCGGCCCGTCTCCGGAAGTGAATACGCAGAGCTGGTGCGGGATGGCGTCTGGCGCGTGATGACCGGCTGCCTGTATTACTTTGTATTCGGCAATCTGATCTGGCACTTCTGGCTGGAGGCACTGCCTGACGGCGGGGCCGGGTACTGGATCGGCTATTTTTACGGATACACCTTCTTCATGTTCTTCAACTTTGCCGGCTACAGCCGCATGGCCATCGGCACGGCGTATCTGCTGGGCATCCGCCTGCCGGAGAACTTCAACCGGCCGTTCCGCAGCGTGGACATGAAGGAGTTCTGGGCCAACTGGCACATCTCGCTGTCCTCCTGGTTGCGGGACCGGGTCTACAACCGGTTCTGCATGGCGGCCATCCGGAAGAAATGGTTCCGGAATCCGCACACCAGCGCCTACCTGGCCAATTTGCTGACCATGACTCTCATGGGCCTGTGGCACGGGCTGACGCCCGGCTACCTGGTCTATGGCCTGTATCACGGCGCGGTGCTCTGCGGCAATGAACTGCTGGACACCCGCTGGAAGGCCTTCAAAAAGCTCAAGAAGCGGCCGCTGCCCCGGGCAGTGATGACGGTGGTTACGTTCCACCTCTTTGCCTTCGGCCTGCTTCTCTTTTCCGGGCAGCTACTTTAGAGAGGACGATCGACGATGCAGGAACAGATTATTGCAATTTTGAATGAGATCTGCGGCGCGGACCCCGGTGAGATCCGGGGGGATACGCCGCTGTTTGACGAGGGGCTGCTGGACTCCTTCGCCCTGGTGCAGCTGATCGTGGCGCTGGAGGATCAGCTCTCCGTCAGCCTGGACCCGGCGGAGCTGGAGCGCAGCGACATGGCCACGCCGGCCGCCATTGCCGCCACAGTGGCGGTACATCGGGCATGAAAAAGCGGCTGCTGGCCGCCGTCGCCGCGGCCGTCGCCTGCGCGGCCGCCCTGGCGGGCGTCTCGGCCGCCATCCGCGGGACGATGCCGGCGTATCCGGCGGCGCTGGCCGCGGTGAACGCCACGGAGAAGATCACAGGGACGTGGCTCGTCTCCCAGGGAGCCAGCCAGGAGAACAGCATTCTCGTGGTCGGCTCCAGCGAACTGAAAACCACCGACATTCTGACGCATCCGGCCAATTTCTTTGCCGGGACGGACATCCAGGTGGATCTGGTGGGGCGCGGCTCCTGCCAGTCCCTCATCCACGCGCTGCTCATCGGCGGGCAGGGACAGGCTCTGCAGGGCAAGAAGATCGTCCTGATTACGGCGCCGCAGTCGTACGTGCCGGCGGGCATCGCCAGCGACCTGTTCATGGCCAACTATTCGCAGCTGCAGTTGCTGAACATCCTGCTGGATGAGACGATTCCGGACGAGCTCAGGACGTATCTGGCCGCGCGGGTCCAGCAGCTGTTTGCACAGTACGCCGAGGATACGGGCCAGCGTCCCCAGGACGGCACGGCCGGAGACCTCCTCAGCGCCGCCTGGGCCGAAGGGTGGTCGCCGGCGCCGTACGTGCCGTACGCTGCCGCCAGCCGCTGGCTGCTGGAGACGAAGGACCTGACGGACGCCTGGGCCTGCATTTCCGGGCTGGAGGAGACGAGTCCCGAGGTGCACGCGGAGGCGCTGGGGTACGACTGGGCCGCCTGGGAGACGGCTGCCATGGAGCAGGCGGCGGAGATGGTTACGAACAACGATTTCACGATGCAGGACAGCTACTATGCCACGTACATCGGTGCCCGCCTGGAGCAGCAGGCCGGCCAGGATGCCGACCTCCGGTACGACGAATCTCCGGAGTACGACGACCTCCGGTGCCTGCTGGAGCTGTGCCGCCTGCGGGACCTGGAGGTGCTGTTCGTCCATGTGCCCATGCACGGCAGCTGGTACGACTACACCGGCTTCCCGGCGGACCGGCGGGCGGTGTATTACGAAAACGTCCGGCAGATTGTCGGCCAGTACGACAATGTGGAGCTGCTGGATCTGACCGGGCAGGAATATGAGCCGTATTTTCTCTGTGACACCATGCACTTGGGATGGAAGGGGTGGCTGGCCGTTGATCGGGCGATTGTCGACTTTGTTTCATAGGCTGGCGACGTTCCTTCGGGTCAACTGGCTGGCACGCGCCGTGTTTTACGGCCTGATCGTTGCGGCGGTGTTCCTCACCTGGCTGTATACCGGCGGGGAGCAGGTCGCGTTCATCTACAGTGAATTCTGACGCCGGCCTCGCCGGGAGGAGATTCTCACGATACCACAGGAGGGATTCCCATGAAACGTATGATCCTGATCTGCGCGCTCTGTGCGCTGCTGCTGCTGACCGTTGGCTGCTCCGGAGAGGAGACGCCGGCTCCGGCCGACGGCGGCGCGGGTGAGACGACGACACAGCCCGCTGCAGAGCCGGCGGAAGAGGACGCGTCGGCGGCCGACGACGAGGCTGCGCCGGAAAGTGCGGCTGCAACGGTGGAGGAGCAGATCGCGCTGGTGCAGAGCATGATCGACGAGCCCATTGACCGGCTGTATGAAGCCATTGGGCAGCCGCTCGATTCGGCGTATGCCTCCTCCTGCCTGGGTCAGGGTGAGGACGGGGAGCTGTACTACGACGGCTTCACGGTCTATACATACCGTGACACGGATGGCAGCGAGTCCGTCTATGACGTGATGCCGGATGCTGCCGAAGCGGAGTCCTGAGATGGGACGTCTGAAATGGGCCTGGCGCAGCCTGCTGCTGGTGCTGCTGGTCTGCGCCTGCGCGCAGCCCTCCCGGGCCAGCACCGACGCGCTGCACAGCATCCTCGGGCAGGCGGACCTGCCGCTGCTGTTTGGCAGTGAGACCTTTGACTACGACGGCACGGAGATCCACCGGGTGGTCATTCCCCAGTACATTCTGGAGGCGTGCGCGGAGGACTCCCGCTCCGTCAGGCCGGGAGAGCGGGACGCGGCCGTTGAGGAGGTCAAGCGCCATCTGAATTCCAACGATGTGTTCCCCAACAACGAGTTCGTCACGTATACCCAGGTGCGGCCGGAGGTGGTGGACTACTTCGACGAGCATCTGGCGCTCTTTTTTGAGACGCTCTACCGCTTCTGCGGCCTGGAGGGGAAGGAGCCGGTGCTGGACGGCATCACGTACTATCTGGCCATGAACCTGCAGAACCTGGGGCACAACCTGCGCAACGACATTGAAGTGGCGTACAAGTACGCCATGGTGCAGAATGACACCCAGGGGACCATCCTGCGGGACGGCACGGCCGACCACATCTACTACTTCGCCCAGACGGACCCCGACTGGGCCGATGAGATCTTCGAATTCGAGGGCAACGGCGCCACGCTGCGGGACCGCGGCTGCGGGACGGCCTGCGCCGCCATGGTATTCTCCACGTACCACAAGGTGGAGATCACGCCCAAGTGGATGCGCCACTATGCGCTGGACGGGGACTGGCAGGTCAGCTACGGGCTGCCCAACGAGTACTTCCTGGGCATTGCGCAGTACTACACGTACCTGGAGACGGAGCGATACGGCACGGTCCTCCAGCAGCCGAAGATCTACCAGAAGTCCGAGTTCTCCATGGATACGCTCATTGACCAGATTGCGAATCAGGGGTATATGGCCATCATCCATGTGGTGGCCGGCGCGTTCACCAGCCAGGAGCACTATATGGTTCTGGCGGACTATGAGGTCATCGACGGCCAGGGGTATTTCCTGGTGGCCGACCCGTATGAGATGCCGGAGCGATACCGGGACACTGACCAGATGCGCGACGTGCCGGGCGACAATCCGGGGCTTGTCTACGCCACGCCGGAGCTGCTCTACCGGGACTGCAAGTCCATCATCCTCTTTGAGCAGGACCGGAACGCCTTTTCGCTTTGCAGCAAGGCCGAGGGCGCAGAGCGCATCGACCAGAGTCATCCGTGAGGTAACAGCGACATGAACAAAGGTAAGGTAAATGTGCGCGTGGTGGTGCTGGTCGTGGTTCTCGCGGCGGCGCTGGTTGCGGCTGTGATCGTGCTGATGCGCCTGCTGGGCTCGTTCCAGTCTCCGGCCACACCGGCGCAGAACCCCGGTCAGCAGACGACAGACGCTCCGCAGACCGGTGAGCCGCCGGCGGAAACCGACGATGCGGCTCCGGAGAATCTGCCGGCACAGAGCGTGGGACAGTTGACGCTTTACTATGCGGACGATGCCCTGCAGCGGGTGGACAGCGAAAGCGGCCTGACGACGCTGCTGACCGGGACGGAGCAGCTGCCGCGCCTGGATCTTCAGCGGGTGGACGGATCGCTGCAGGAGCTCACGGATGCGGAGCTGCAGCGGCTGGCGGTTGGACTGGTACAGTCGTATTACGTGGACGCGCCGGCGACGGACGCGATTTCCGCCGCTGCGGACGGCGTCCTGCAGGATGCCTGGGTGGTGGAGATGCCCGCCACGGACGATGCTCCGGCCCTGACGGCCCGGGTGCGGTTCCTGGAGGGGTCTGACGGGCTCTGGTATCTGCTGCTGCTCTGCCCGGCGGAGGAGCAGGTGCCCGATGCGCTGATGACGGCCTACGAAACTGCGTCAGCCAGCTGAGAGAGAAAGAGGGAGTCCATTTGAGTAAAAAGTGGCCCATAGTCTGCCTGCTGTGCCTGCTGCTGTGCAGCTGCGCGGCGGAGCCTGCGGCGCAGACGGAGGCTCCGCAGACGACGGAGGCGCCGGCCGAAGCCGAGCCGGAAGAAACCGCGGAAGCGGCACCGGAGGAAACGGAGGAGCCTGCGGAGCAGCCGGAGGCGGAAGCGCCGGAGGAGGTGCCTGCGGAAACGGATGCGGAGGAGAGCACCGCTCCGGCGGAGCCGGAGGCGCAGACGGACTCCGGCGAGCAGGAGGCCGAAGCCCCGGAAACCACGGTGCCGGCCGAAACGGAGACGGTGCCGCCGCAGGAGCCGGAGACGACGGTGCCTGCTGCTCCGCCTGTGCCGCCGGACACGGTGGCTCCGGGGCTTTGGGAAACCGCGGACGGCCTCTATTACGTTCAGGAGGACCGGACGTGCCTCGTGAACGGCACGGTGGGGTATCTGACCTTCGGCGCGGACGGCCGGTACACGTCCGGGGATGCCACACTGGATGCCGGCATTGACGCCCTGGTGGCCTCCGTCTGCCCCGATGTGACGGCGGACCGTGAGGCGCGGCTGCGGCTGCTCTACGACCACATCCGGGACAACTACCGGTATCTGAGCATGGACCATTACGAGGCCGGCTCCACCGACTGGGGCAATTCCGCGGCGCAGATCATGCTGGATCAGGGAAAGGGAAACTGCTATAATTTCGCGGCCCTGTTCACGGCCTGCGCCCGGCGGCTCGGCTACCAGGCGTACAACGTTGCCGGCCATGAGTACAGCGCGACGAATGACCACGCCTGGACGATGATCGAATGGCCGGACGGCGTCACGTATCTCTTCGATGTGCAGCTGGAGTACGCGTATCAGTATATGTACAGCAACAGGCGCGACATCGACATGTTCCGCGTCTCCGGCGACGGCACGTATTACAACTCGTTCGTCTACTATTTTCCGTAACGGCAGGGGGCAGGGCAGAACGGCGATTCTGGCCTGCCCCCTGAGCGTACCGGACGACTTTTGAAAGGAGGCGGCCATGGGCTTCGGATCCGCCATTTTCCTGTTCGGCTTTCTGCCGCTGACCGTGGTGCTGTTTCACCTGCTGCCCAGGAGCCGCGGCCGGCAGGTGCTGCTGGTGGCGGCCAGTCTCGTGTTCTATCTGTTTGGCCGGCTGTGGGATCTGCCGATCCTGCTGGTGTCGGTGCTGCTGCACTACGCCGCCGGGCTTCTGCTGCGGAAGCTGGAGCGCTGTCGCCGCGCCGTGGTGGCGGGAACCGTGGCGCTGGATCTGGTGCTGCTGGTCACGTGCAAATATCTGGGCTTTTTTGCAGAGTCTGCGGGCACGCTGCTGGGAATCACCCTCCGGGTGCCGGCGCTGCCGCTGCCGCTGGGGATTTCCTTTTTCACGTTCCAGGGGATCAGCTATGTGGTGGATGCCTATCGGGACCGCGATCAGGCCTCCGGACGCTTCTTCCCGGTGCTGCAGTATCTGACCTTCTTCCCAAATCTCGTTTCCGGGCCACTGGTGCCGTTCCGGCAGCTGGCGCCCATGCTGGACCGGCTGGAGCGGCCGGACAGCGTCCGGACGGCGGCAGCGCTCCGGCGGTTTACGGTGGGCCTTGCCAAGAAGCTCCTGCTGGCCGGGACGCTCCAGACCCTGACGGACGCCATGTTCGGGCTTGACGCTGCCGGCCTGGACTTTCGAACGGCATGGCTGGGCGCCGTCTCGTATTCACTGCAGCTGTACCTGGATTTCAGCGGCTACACCGACATGGCGGTGGGACTTGGGCAGCTGTTCGGCGTCCGGCTGCCGGAGAACTTCCGATATCCGTACCGGGCTGCCTCCATCACCGACTTCTGGCGGCGGTGGCACATGACGCTGAGCGGCTGGTTCCGGGAGTATCTCTACATCCCGCTGGGCGGCAACCGCCGCGGCTTCGTCCGCACCCTGCGGAACAAGCTCCTCGTCTTTCTGGCTACGGGCCTGTGGCACGGTGCCAACTGGACGTTCCTCGTATGGGGCCTGTGGCACGGCGTGTTTTCCATGCTGGAGACGCGCAGGAGCCGCGCGCCGCGCCGGCGCCGCTGGTACGGCCACGTGTATACGCTGCTGGTGGTTGTCATCGGCTTCGTGATCTTCCGGGCGGACACGCTGCAGCAGGGCCTGACGATGGTGCGGGCCATGGTCACGGGATTCTCCTGGCAGCCGGCGTCCACGCTGGCCCTGGTGCAGTACGGCACTAACCAGGCCTGGGCGGCCCTGCTGGCGGGGCTGGTGGTGGCGGTCAATCCCTTTGCCGGCTGGTGGCAGCGGTGTACTGCGGACGGCCGGTGCGTGACCGGCAGCTACGTGGTGACGTTGGCGCTGCTGCTGCTCTGCATGCTGGCGGTGGCAAACGGCTCCTTCCAGCCGTTCCTCTATCAGCAGTTCTAGGAGGTGGCACATGAAGCGATTTGCGATGGTGTTCGTGGTGCTGTTTCTGCTGCTGTGCGTGACGCCATTGGCAGCCATGGTAGTACTCGGCCCGGCAGAGGCGGCGGCCAACCAGGTGCTGGCTGCGGCTCCGGGCCTGACGGAATCGGACGGCAGCCTCAACGATGCGTATTTCAGTGAGCTGGAGGACTACGTGGACCAGCGGTTCGGTTTCCGGCAGGAGCTGATTACGCTCCGGGCGAAGCTGACCGCGGCGGTGTTCCGGGAGTCGGCAACGGATTCGGTGATCCTGGGCCGGGACGGCTGGCTGTTCTACCAGGAGACTTTGGCCGACTACCAGGGCACGGCGCCGCTCAGCGACCGGTCCATCTGGGCTGCGGCCCGCACGCTGGCGCTGCTCCAGGAACAGGCCGCAGAGCGTGGCGCAGAATTCCTGTTCGTCATGGCACCCAACAAGAACACGCTGTATCCGCAGTATATGCCCGCACGGTATACGGCCGCCGACACCCCGTCCAACTGGGAGCGGCTGCAGGAGCAGCTGGACATCCAGAGTGTCGGTTACGTGGACCTGATCCCGGTGCTGGCGGCCGAGCCGGAGCCGGTTTATTACCGCACCGACAGCCACTGGACGCCGTACGGCTCGGCCCTGGCCCATGACGCCATTCTGGCAGCCCTTGGTGTGGACGCGGATCTGGCGGCGGAGCCGTTCGTGGAGGGGGAGCACCTGGGGGACCTGCAGGAGATGCTCTACCCGGCAGACACGGCCCCGGAGGCGTCGCCGGAGCTGGCGCGGCCGCGGACGTTCACGCATTTGGGCAGCTTCCGCTCACCGGAGGACCTGACGATCCGAACGGAGAGCGACGGTGCGCCGGGCAGCCTGCTGATGTTCCGGGACTCCTTCGGCAACACGCTGTACGCCGACATGGCGGAGTCCTTCTCCCGGGCGTGCTTCTCCCGGGCCATGCCGGTGCGGCTGGATCTGCTGGAATCGGAGTCGGCGGATACGCTGGTGCTGGAGCTGGTGGAGCGGAATCTCGCGCGCCTGGTGACGGAGGCCCCGATCATGGAGGCGCCGCAACGGGAGCAGCCGAAAGACGCGGTGCGCACGGCGGAATCCGTGGCAATGACCCGGCAGGACGCGGCGCAGCTGGAGGAAATGACCCGGTACAGCGGGACGATTGCGCAGCTGGATGCGGATTCACCCGTGTACGTGGCACTGGATGGCACCTGCTATGAGGCCACGCCGGCGGGAGCAGGGGAGGGGGCCTTCACCCTTTATGCGCCGGCTGCATCGGCCGGCGAGGTGTTCTACCGCCTGGAGGGACAGTGGATCTGCTCTGAGGCCGTATTTTGATGCAATAGACGAAACCGGTAAACCGCAAGCGGTTTACCGGTTTCGTTTCATGCGGCCGCCGGTGTGGCGATTGTCCGCGGTTCAGATTTCTGTGGTCAGCGAAGCGAGCGGGATGCCGCGATGGTACTGATGCAACAGTGCGCGGGTGCAGGCGGCATACCGACGGAAGCGCGCCTGGGCGGCGGCCGCGTCGCCGTAGACTTTCCAGCAGCCGGAGAGACGGTATTGGCGGCCGCCATGGCGGATGAAACCCAGGACGTCCTCCAGAGGATATCCCAGAAAGACACCGATTTCGTGCGGGAAGGCGTCCGCCAGGCTGAGGCGGCGGGAGAGCTCCCGCAGGCAGGGAAGCAGGCCAGACGGATAGCCGCAGGCGTGGAGAAACTGCTGCTGCTGCGGTTGCTGCAGCAGAGGCTCCAGTTGGGAGGGGCGATAGAGGTACAGAAGCCCGCCGCCGTCGGGGCAGCGGCGCAGCAGCAGGCAGGAGATGCCGCGCCGCTGCAGGGCAGCAGTCAGCGGGGGCAGTTCCTCGTCCAAGCTGTGGCCGGATTGCGGGCGATATCGGAACAGACTGGCTTCTTTCAGGCCGGCCAGCGTCGGTGCACAGTGGTGGATCAACAGTTCTTCCAGTGGCATCAGGGCAGCTCCTTCCATTGGAGTGACGGGACACGGCAGATCGTTAGTTATAACTAACTAAAAGGATACCATGCTTTTTTGTGGTTGTCAAGCGGCGCCCCACAAGCGATCCTGGTAAAGTTCCACAAGAATCCATGAGAAAAATGAACACAGGCACCGGAATCAGGAAAAGTCAAGGCGGCACCACGCCGCGAGTCCCGCGAATTGTGATGGAAATTGTTTGGAAAATGGTCGTATTATGCGATAAAATTCCTATTTGCCGATAAGAAACCACGGAATTATGCAGTTTCACAAATATTCTGCCCGGGAAATCGATATTTTTATACAAATATAATTATATCGATACTTGTATACTGAAAAGAGCGATGCTATAATGAAGCCAATAGAGACGGCGAGGCGTGATTTGCCTCCGCTCTGTTCTGCAGGTCGCCGGACCTGAAATACTTTTTGAGAGGGTTGGAATTATGAGTAAGATTACGATCATCGGTGCAGGCAGCGTGGGTTCCGCCATTGCGAACAATATGGTTACGATGGGCATTGCGACGGAGATTGTCCTGGTGGACATCAACCGCCAGAAGGCGTACGGTGAGGCGCTGGATATCTACCAGGGCATCACGTACTGCTCGCCGGCGATCGTCCGGAGTGGGGATTATCCGGAGACCAAGGATTCCGATATTGTCATCATCACTTCCGGCATCGCCAGAAAGCCCGGTCAGTCCCGCCTGGAGCTGGCGCAGACGAATGTGAACATCATCAAGGACATCGCTCCGCAGATCGTATCCGTGGCGCCGAATGCGATTTATATCATTGTGTCCAACCCGGTGGACGTGCTGACGTACGTGTTCCACAAGGTTTCCGGGATCCCGGAAAACCGTATCATCGGTTCCGGAACGGCGCTGGATACGGCGCGCCTGCAGTCGGAACTGGCCCGGCGCTTCCACATCAGCCCGAAGAACGTGCACGCCCAGGTGTTCGGCGAGCACGGCGATTCCTCCTTCGTGCCGTGGTCCCTGGTGACCATCGCCAACAACAACATCGACGAGTACAAGGCGCTCTGCCCGGAGCCGGAGAACGTCCGGTGGGACCGCGATTACGAAGAGCTGGAGGAGTTCGTGCGGACCTCCGGCGCAAAGGTCATCAAGGCCAAGGGTGCCACGTTCTACGCGGTGGCCATCTCCGTGTGCCACATCTGCAAGTGCATCTTTGACGGCGCCGGCACGGCGCTGACGGTCTCCACCATGATGCACGGTGAGTACGGCATCGATGACGTCTGCCTGAGCACGCTGAATCTGGTGGACCGCAACGGTGTCCGCGGCAAGATCCTCAACAAGCTGACCGATGAGGAGGTTGCCAAGCTGCGCAGCAGCGCCGAAAAGCTGAAGGAAGTCATTCACAACGTGGAAATCTGAGCGGACGGCCGCTCAGAATCCGGGGCGTACTACTGGATGCGAAAGGAGCACACAGTATGGAATATCGTATTGAACGGGACTCCATGGGCGAGATGCAGGTCCCTGCCGACAAGTACTGGGGCGCGCAGACCGAGCGGAGCCACGAAAACTTTGAAATCGGCGTTGGCATTGAAACCATGCCGCGGGAGATCACCCACGCGTTCGGAATCCTGAAAAAAGCCGCTGCCATTGCCAACCATGCGCTGAAGCCCGAGAAGATGACCGATGAGAAGCTGCGCGTCATCTCCCAGGCGTGCGACGAGGTCATCAGCGGCAAGCTCAACGATCATTTCCCGCTGGTGGTCTGGCAGACCGGTTCCGGCACCCAGTCCAACATGAACGCCAACGAAGTCATCGCCAACCGCGGCAATGAGCTGGCAGGGAAGAAGCTCCTGCACCCCAACGATGACATCAACATGTCCCAGTCGTCCAACGACACGTTCCCCACGGCCATGCACATTGCCGCCGTGCTGGCCATCGAGGAGAAACTTTTTCCGGCGGTGGATCTGCTGGTGGCGACGTTCTGCCGTCTGGAGGCGGAGAACGACGACGTGGTCAAGTCCGGCAGGACGCACCTGCAGGACGCCACGCCCATCAAGTTCTCCCAGGAGATCTCCGGATGGCGCAGCAGCCTGGAAAAGGACCGGAAGCTGCTGGAGCTGGCGCTGCCGGAGCTCCGGGAGCTGGCCCTGGGCGGCACCGCTGTGGGCACCGGCCTCAACGCGCCTGCGGGATTCGACGTGGCCGTGGCAAAGGCCGTCTCTGAGATCACCGGCCGGACGTTCGTTACAGCGCCCAACAAGTTCCACGCCCTGACCAGCAAGGATGAGCTGGTTTTCGCCCACGGGGCCGTCAAGGCGCTGGCGGCGGACATGATGAAAATCGCCAACGACGTGCGCTGGCTGGCCTCCGGCCCGCGGGTGGGCCTGGGGGAGATCACGATCCCGGAGAATGAGCCTGGCTCATCCATCATGCCCGGCAAGGTCAACCCGACCCAGTGCGAGGCTGTGACGATGGTCGCCGTCCAGGTCATGGGCAACGATGTGGCTGTAGGGCTGGCCGCCTCCCAGGGCAACTTTGAGCTGAACGTGTTCATGCCGGTCTGCATCTACAACTTCCTGCAGTCGGTGCGGCTGCTGGCTGAGGCCATGGTCTCGTTCAACAACAAGTGCGCCGTGGGAATCCAGGCCAACCGGGAGAAGATGGCCCACAACCTGCACAACTCCCTGATGCTGGTGACGGCACTGAACCCTTACATCGGCTACGACAACGCGGCCAAGACGGCCAAGAAGGCGTTCCGGGAGAATATCTCCCTGAAGGAAGCCTGCGTCCAGCTGGGCTTCCTGACGGCGGAGCGGTTCGACGAAGTGTTCCATCCGGAGCAGATGGTTTGAAAGAGGAAGGAATCGAAGGAAATGGTATTTAGTTACTTTCCGGGCTGCACGCTCAAGACGAAGGCGAAGGAGCTGGACCGCTACACCAGAGCCTCCGCCGAGGCGCTGGGCATCACCCTGGAGGAGCTGCCGGAATGGCAGTGCTGCGGCGCGGTATACCCGCAGCCGAAGGACGAGATTGCCACCAAGCTGTCGTCCATCCGGTCCCTGGCTTCGGCCAGGGACCTTGGGCATGACCTGGTGACGGTCTGCTCGGCCTGCCACCACGTCATCAAGCGCGTAAACCACGATGTGCAGACGGACACGGACATGGCCTTCAAGGCCAACAACTACCTGAAGCTGGATACGCCCTACCACGGCGAGACGCGGGTGCTCCACTACCTGGAGCTGCTGCGGGACGTGGTGGGCTTTGACAAACTGGCGGAAAAGGTCGTCAATCCGCTGAAGGGCCGGAAGATCGGTGCCTACTACGGCTGCCTGCTGCTGCGCCCCAGCCGGGAGATGCAGTTCGACAATCCGGAGAAGCCCACAATCCTGGAGGATTTCATCCGTGCCATCGGCGCCGAGCCGGTGATCTATGCAAACCGCAACGAGTGCTGCGGCGGCTACGTGACGCTGGAGAACCGGGAACTGGCCGTCCGCAAGGCCAGCGCGGTCACGGCCTCGGCCCGGGCCAACGGCGCGGAATGTCTCATCACCGCATGTCCACTGTGCATGTATAATCTGCGCCACAACGCGGAGGGCGACATGCCCATCCATTACTTTACGGAGCTCCTGGCGGAGGCGCTGGGTGTGAAAGAAAAGGAGGCGGCTCAGGTATGATCGCCAATCAGGAACGGCAGCTGGCCGCCGAGATCCGGCGCATCAGCGGCGTCAACCCGAAGCTCTGCATGAAGTGCGGCAAGTGCACGGCCACCTGCCCGGCCTTCGACGAGATGGACTACCATCCGCACCAGTTTGTGGACATGGTCGACAAGGGCCAGATCGAAAAGCTGATGCAGTCCAGAGGAATCTGGACGTGCCTCTCCTGCTTCGCCTGCCTGGAGCGCTGCCCGCGGATGGTGGAGCCGGCGCGGCTCATCGAGGCCGTCCGCGTGGCGGTGATCCGGCAGCAGGGCCAGAACCATCTGAAACCGCAGGACATCCCGGGCCTCCTCGATGATGAGCTGCCGCAGCAGGCCATCACCAGCGCGTTCCGGAAGTACGCGAAGTGAGAGGAGGGAGCGTAACAACATGCTGAAAATCGGCGTATTCGTCTGCTGGTGCGGCACCAACATCGCCGCCACCGTGGACGTGGAGGCGGTTGCCGAGGCCCTGAGCCACGAGCCCGGCGTCGTCTTTTCCACCAACTATCAATACATGTGCTCCCAGGCAGGGCAGGACATGATCGTCGAGGCCATCCACAAGTACGACCTGGGCGGCGTGGTCATCTGCTCCTGCTCCCCGCGGATGCACGAGGCCACGTTCCGCAAGACTGTCCAGCGGGCTGGCCTGAACCCGTACATGCTGGAGATCGCCAACATCCGCGAGCAGTGCTCCTGGATCCATAAGGACAAGGCGGAGGGCACGGAGAAGGCCATCATCCTGGGCAAGGCGGCCATCGCCAAGGTGCATCTGAACGCCCCGCTGCACGCCGGCACCAGCCCGGTCACGAAGCGGGCACTGGTCATCGGCGGCGGCATTGCCGGCATCCAGACGGCGCTGGACATTGCCGATGCCGGCTTCCCGGTGGACATCGTGGAGAAGAAGCCCACCATCGGCGGCAAGATGACCCAGATCGACAAGACGTTCCCGACACTGGACTGCGCGGCCTGCATTCTGACGCCGAAAATGGTGGAGGCGGCGCAGAACGAGAACATCCGCATCTTCTCATACTCGGAAGTGGAGGCGGTCAAGGGCTTCGTGGGCAGCTTCCACGTGACCATCCGGCGCAAGGCCCGGTACGTCAAGGAGGACGTCTGCACCGGCTGCGGCCTGTGCACCGAGAAATGTCCGCAGAAGAAGATCCCCAACGAGTTCAACCTGGGCCTGGATAACCGGCGGGCCATCTACATCCCGTTCGCCCAGGCCGTGCCGAAGGTGGCCACCATCGACGCTGAGCACTGCATGATGCTCAAGAGCGGCAAGTGCGGCGTCTGCGCCAAGGTCTGCACGGCCGGCGCCATCGATTACAAGCAAAAGGACCAGCTGATCGAGGAGGAGTACGGCGCCATCGTCGTGGCCACCGGCTTCAATCCCATCAAGCTGGACCACTACGACGAATTTGCGTATTCCCAGAGTCCCGACGTGGTGACTTCGCTGGAGTTCGAACGGCTGATGAACGCCGCCGGCCCCACCGGCGGTACGCTGCTGCGCCCGTCCGACGGCACGCATCCCCACACGCTGGTGTTCGTCCAGTGCGTCGGCTCCCGCGAGACCCGCGACTGCGGCAAGCCCTACTGCTCGAAGATCTGCTGCATGTATACGGCCAAGCACGCAATGCTCTGCAGGGAGAAGTACCCGGACACGGAGGTGTACGTGTTCTACATCGACGTCCGGACCCCCGGCAAGAACTTCGACGAGTTCTACCGCCGGGCGGTGGAGGAATACGGCGTCCACTACATCAAGGGCATGGTCGGCAAGGTCGTGCCGGAGAACGGCAAGCTGAAGGTGCAGGCCTCGGACCTGCTGACGAATGAGCAGCTGCACATCGACGCCGATATGGTCGTCCTGGCGGCGGCCATCGAGCCGGACGAGAGTGCCCGGCCCCTGGCTACCATGCTGACGGCCTCCATGGATACGAACGACTTCTTCACGGAAGCGCACCCGAAGCTGCGCCCGGTGGAGAGCCCTACGGCCGGCATCTTCCTCTCCGGCACCTGTCAGGGGCCCAAGGACATCCCGGAGACCGTGGCGCAGGCCGGCGCGGCCGCGTCCAAGGTCATCGGTCTGCTGGTCAAGGATCAGCTGACGTGCAACCCGTGTGTGGCGGAGGCCGATGAGCTCATGTGCAACGGCTGCTCCAGCTGCGAGAAGGTATGCCCCTACGGGGCCATTACGTACGTGGACAAGGAGTTCCGCGGGCCCAACCGGACGACGCTGCTGCGCCGCATCGCGCAGGTCAATCCGGCGGTCTGCCAGGGCTGCGGCGCCTGCACCGTGGCCTGCCCCAGCGGGGCCATGGACCTGAAGGGCTTCTCGACCAGCCAGATCATGGCGGAGGTGGATGCCATATGCAAGTAAACAGCGAGTTCAAGCCGACCATTGTGGCGTTCTGCTGCAACTGGTGCTCCTACGCCGGCGCGGACCTGTCGGGCACCAACCGCCTGACGTACCCGGCCAACGTCAAGATCATCCGCGTGCCGTGCTCCTGCCGCGTCAATCCGATGTTCATTCTCCGGGCCTTTCAGCGGGGGGCCGACGGTGTGATCCTCTGCGGCTGCCATCCCGGCGACTGTCACTACACCACCGGCAACTACTTCACCCGCCGCCGCATGACGCTGCTCTTCTCCATGCTGGACTATCTGGGCATTGAGAAGGAGCGCACCCGTGTGGAGTGGGTCTCCGCCGCGGAGGGCGCCAAGTTCGCCGCTACCATGAATGAGTTCGTGGAGACGGTGACGCGCCTGGGCGAGAACAAGAGACTGGAGGACCTGAGATGCAAGAACTGATTCGCCAGAAGGCCATTGAGCTGCTGGAGAACGGCACGGTGGACCGGGTCCTGGGCTGGAAGGCCGGCGAGTTCTTCTACGATTTGACGCCTGCAGTGTTCCGTACCCGGGAGGAGATCGAACGGGACTTCGTCTACTCCGTCTTTTCCGGCGCCAACTTCTCCAAATATCTCGTGCAGGAGAGCCGCAGGGAAGGGAAGATCGCGGCGTTCCTGAAGCCGTGCGACACGTATTCCTTCAACCAGCTGCTGAAGGAGCACCGTATCTGGCGGGACCGTGTCCACGTGGTGGGCATTGCCTGCGATGGCATGTGCGACATCGACAAGATCCGCGCCGCCGGCGCCCGCGGCATCACGGCCGTGGAACGGGACGGCGACACGCTGAAGATCGAAACCCTCTATGGCCCCATGACCATGCCGAAGGCCGACGCGGAGGCAGAGCGCTGCATCAGCTGCAAGAGCCGCAAGCTGGTGGTCTATGACGAGAAAATCGGCGAGGACGGCGACGTGATCGCCGACAGCCCGCGCTTCGACATGGTGGCCAAGCTGGAGGCCATGACGCCCGATGAGCGCTTTGCGTTCTGGCGGGGGGAGCTGAGCAAGTGCATCCGCTGCAACGCCTGCCGCGACGTCTGTCCGGCCTGTACGTGTGAGAAGTGCGTGTTCGACAACCCCAAGTCCGGCATTGCCCAGAAGGCGGCTGCCAACAGCTTTGAGGAGAACATGTACCACATCATCCGTGCCTTCCATGTGGCCTCCCGCTGCACGGACTGCGGCGAATGTACCCGGGTCTGCCCCCAGAACATTCCGCTGCATCTGCTGAACCGGAAGTTCATCAAGGACATCAACGCCCTCTACGGCGATTACCAGGCCGGTGCGGATCTGGAGACGAGGCCGGCGCTGCTGGATTTCCAGAAGGATGACTGCGAGCCTTCCGTCGTCTATGAGAGAGGAGGGGAGCAGGCGTGAAAAAGCTCAACCGCTCCCGAATTCAGGAGCTGTTTGCGGCCATCGCGGCCGGGCAGAGGCTCTACATCCCCGCGGACAACAAGGGCCAGGCCCAGTTCCTGCCCTGGGTGGAGGGGCTGGAGATGACCGGCGCGCTCAACACCGTCCGCAGCGCCAAGGACCTCTTTTTCCCGCAGACGGAGGAGCTGATCGGTTTTCAGGTCAAAGGCCGTGAGATCCAGCTGCAGGAGATCCGCGATCCCGGTGAGCCCTTCGTGGTGTTCGGTGTGCGGGCCTGCGACGCGGCCAGCTTCGCCATTCTGGATCAGGTGTTTCTGTCAGAGCCGGCGGACACCTTCTACGAGGCGCGCCGGAATCACGGCACCGTCGTGACGCTGGCCTGCGGCCGGCCGGAGGAGACGTGCTTCTGCACGGTGTTCGGTATCGACCCGGCAGTTCCCGGCGGCGACGTTTCCGGCTGGTTTGCCGGGGAGGCGCTGTACCTCCAGGCTGCCACGGAGAAGGGCGAAGCTTTGCTGGCATCGCTGCCCATGCTGGAGGACGCGGACGACGCGGCCGTCCAGGCGGAGCAGGAGAAGATCCGCACCGTGCTGGAGAAGCTGCCACTGAAAGACCTGAACCTCACCGGCTTTGACGGTGAGCACCTGATGGAGAAGTTCAACAGCCCCGCCTGGGCCAGCCTCTCTGAGTCGTGCCTGGGCTGCGGCACGTGCACGTTCGTCTGCCCCACCTGCCAGTGCTACGACATCCGGGACTTCGACACCGGCCACGGTGTCCGCCGGTTCCGCTGCTGGGACAGCTGCATGTATTCGGATTTCACCATGATGGCCCACGGCACCAACCGGCCCACGCAGCTGGAGCGGTTCCGCCAGCGGTTCATGCACAAGCTGGTCTACTTCCCGGCTGACCACGAGGGGGTCTACGGCTGCGTCGGCTGCGGCCGGTGCCTGACCCGGTGCCCGATTTCCATGAACATCGTAAAAGTTGCCAAAACGTTGGGGGAGGGAGCGAAATGAATGTGAAAATGGACCCTCTGATCCCCATGATCGGCGTGGTGACGGACATCCGCACCGACACGCCGGACGTCAAGACCTTCCGGGTGGTGGGGCTCGACGGGAAGAAGCCCTTCGAGCACATCCCGGGACAGTGCGCCATGCTGTCCATGCCCGGCATTGGTGAGGCGCTGTTCTCCATCACTTCATCGCCCACCAACGAGGACTATCTGGAATTCTCCATCAAGAAATGCGGCTGTGTGACGACGTGGCTCCACGAGATTACGCCGGGCCAGCAGATCACCCTCCGCGGCCCCTACGGCAACGGCTTCCCGGTGGAGACGGAGCTGAAGGGGAAGGACCTGCTGATCATCGCCGGCGGTATCGGCCTGGCCCCGGTCCGCTCCGTCATCAACTACGTCCGTGCCAACCGGCAGAACTACGGCACGCTGGACATCGTCTACGGCTCCCGCAGTAAGGAGGACCTGGTGGACTACGCCGAGATCCTCGACGAGTGGAGCAAGGAGGACGGCATCTCGGTGCACCTGACCATCGACCGGGAGCAGGAGGGCTGGGACGGCCACGTGGGCTTCGTCCCCAACTACGTCAAGGAGCTGAACTTCGACACCTCCAAGACCGTCGTCATGTGCGGCCCGCCGATCATGATCAAGTTCACGCTGGCCGGCCTGCTGGAGCTGGGCTTCCGGCGGGATCAGGTGTTCACGACGTTTGAGCTGAAGATGAAGTGTGCTCTGGGCAAGTGCGGCCGCTGCAACATCGGCGACAAGTACGTCTGCAAGGACGGCCCGGTGTTCCGCCTGGATCAGATGACCGAGCTGCCGGATGAATATTAAGGAGAATTTCGATGGAACAAATGGTTAACGTCTTCCTGTTTGGAAAGAAATACGAGGTGCCGGCCAGCCTGACCATCATGGAGGCCATGGAGTACGCCGGCTACCAGCTGGTCCGCGGCTGCGGCTGCCGCAACGGCTTCTGCGGCGCCTGTGCCACCATCTATCGGATCAAGGGCGACCGGGAGCTCAAGGCATGTCTGGCGTGCTCCACCCAGGTGCAGGACAACATGTACGTGGCGACGCTGCCGTTTTTCCCGCTGGTCAAAGAGGTCTACGACATCGAGAAGGTCAAGCCCACCGAGCAGATCATGATGCAGCTCTACCCGGAGATCTACGCCTGCGTCGGCTGCAACGCCTGCACGAAGGTCTGCCCCCAGGGCCTGAACGTCATGCAGTACATCGCCTACGCCCAGCGCGGCGAGTACGAGAAGTGCGCCGAGGAGTCCTTTGACTGCGTCATGTGCGGCATCTGTTCCTCCCGCTGCCCGGCCGGCATCTCCCATCCTCAGGTGGCCATGCTGGCCCGCCGGCTCAACGGCAAGTATCTGGCGCCCCACTGCCAGCACCTGGATGACCGCATTGCGGAGATCCGGGAAGGCAAGTTCGAGGCGCTGATCGAGAGCCTGATGGAGAAGCCCCTCAGCGAAATTCAGGAACTCTACAACAACCGCGAGATTGAGAAATAAGGAGGGCGCTTCATCATGTATACGGATCAGACGATGCTGGAGTCCATCCGCAGGGTGGAAGCGGCGAGAGCGGAGAATGTGAAGCTCGATCCCAGACGGATGACCGCCGAGGAGAAGGATCAGCTGCTGAAGGCGTACCACCCGGACTACCGCGCGGACCAGTTCACCCAGCTGGCCATGGGACCCAACAAGGGCGGCAAGGTGCCGCTGGAGCTGGCGGCACTGCTCCAGGCGCATTCCCGGATCGCCGGCATGCAGCTGGACCTGTCGCACCCGGATTACGACGTGGACGTGCTCGTCATCGGCGGCGGCGGCGCCGGCACCTCTGCGGCCATTGAGGCCGACAATGCCGGTGCGAAGGTCATGCTGGTGACGAAGCTGCGCATGGGCGATGCCAACACCATGATGGCCGAGGGCGGCATCCAGGCGGCCGACAAGCCCAACGACAGCCCGGCCCAGCACTTCCTGGACGCCTACGGCGGCGGCCACTTCGCGGCGCAGAAGGATCTGCTTTACAAGCTGGTGACGGAGGCGCCGGACGCCATCAAGTGGCTCAGCGACCTGGGCGTGGAGTTCGACAAGGCGCCCGACGGCACCATGATTACGACCCACGGCGGCGGTACCTCCCGCAAGCGCATGCATGCGGCCAAGGACTATTCCGGTGCGGAGATCATGCGCACGCTGCGCGACGAGGTGCTCAACCGGGAGATCCCGGTGGTGGACTTCACCGCGGCCATCGAGCTCATCAAGGACGAAAACGGCCGCTGCGCCGGCGCCGTCCTGAAAAACATGGAGACCGGGGAATTGCTGATCGCCCGGGCGAGGACCGTTGTGATTGCCACCGGCGGCGCCGGCCGGCTTCACTATCAGGGATTTCCCACGTCCAACCACTACGGCGCCACGGCCGACGGCCTGATCCTCGGATACCGGGCCGGGGCGGAGCTGCTGTATCCGGACACGCTCCAGTACCATCCCACCGGCGCCGCCTTCCCGGCGCAGATCTTCGGCGCGCTCGTCACGGAGAAGGTGCGCTCTCTGGGGGCCATGCTCATCAACGTCCACGGCGAGGCGTTCATGAATCCGCTGGAGACCCGCGACGTGGCTGCCGCCTCCATCATCCGCGAGTGCTCTGACCGGCACAACGGCGTCAAGACGCCGGCCGGCTACGCCGTCTGGCTGGACACACCGATGATCGAGATCAAGAACGGCCCCGGCACCATTGAGAAGCGCATCCCGGCCATGCTGCGGATGTTCGGCAAGTACGGCATCGACCTGCGTACGGAACCGATCCTCGTCTATCCGACGCTGCACTACCAGAACGGCGGCCTGAAGATCACCAGCGACGGACAGTCCATGGTGGAGAATCTGTTCGTGGCCGGCGAGGCCGTCGGCGGCATCCACGGCCGCAACCGCCTGATGGGCAACAGTCTGCTGGACATCATCGTCTTTGGACGCAATGCTGGCCGCAGCGCCGCAGCCCGGTCCCGGGAAGTGGCGATGGGCAAGCTGACGCTGGCCCACGTGGATGCCTTCGAAAAGGAGCTGGCGGAGGCCGGCATCGTTACGGATGCAGTTTCTCCGAAGCTTTTGCCGGACTATACCCGCAAGGTGTAAGGAGGAAAGGGAAGCACTATGGAAGCGTATCTGGGCACCGTCTTATCCTCGCTTTTGACCACGCTGTTTTTCGTGTTCTTCATTGCCGCCATCGGATATCTGGTGGGCGGCATTGAGGTCAAGGGAATCTCCCTGGGCGACGCCGGCATCCTGCTGATGGCGCTGATCTTCGGCATCATTGCCAACCGCGTCAGCTCCTTCACCGTTGGAGGCCAGGAGATTGTGCTGTTCAGCGACGGCGTGCGATCCATGTATTCCCTGATTTCCAATATCGGCACGGCACTGTTCGTCACCGCTGTGGGACTGATCGCCGGCCCGAAGTTCTTCCGCAGCTTCAACAGAAGCTCCCTGGCGTATATCCTCATGGGCCTGATCATCATTGCCATCGGCGTTGCGACGACGGTGGTGCTGAAGCTTCTCTCGGGCATGTCCACGTCCATGGCGGTGGGGCTGATGACTGGCGCGCTGACCAGTACGCCCGGCCTGTCTGCGGCCCAGGATGCGGCGGCGGATCCCAACGCGGTGACGGCGGGCTACGGCATCGCCTACCTGTTCGGCGTGCTGGGTGTGGTGTTCTTCGTCCAGATTATGCCGAAGCTGCTGCACGTGAACATCGAGGAGGAGCGCCGCAGCTTCGTTGCGGCCGGCGGTGTCAACCTGCAGGATCGGACCCGGATCTTCCGGAAGATCGATTCCATGGATTTCTTCCCGTTCACGCTGACGGTGTTCCTGGGCCTGATTCTCGGCAGCATTGAGATTCCCGGCATCAACTTCTCCCTGGGTTCCTCCGGCGGTACGCTGGTGATGGGCCTGATTATGGGTCACTTCGGCCATGTGGGTGGAATCGATCTGTCGGTCAGCAAGGGGACGCTGAACTTCTTCCGGGAGCTGGGCCTGATGCTCTTCCTGATCGGCGCCGGCGTGCCCGGCGGCGTCAACTTCGTCAAGTACGTGCGGGCCTCCTATTTCCTGTACGGCGCCGTCATTACCCTGGTCCCGATGATCGTCGGCTTCCTGCTGGGCAAGTACGTGTTCAAGCTGAGCATCTTCAATAACCTCGGCTCCATTACCGGCGGCATGACGAGTACGCCGGCGCTGGGTACGCTGATCAGCGTGGCCGGCACCGACGATGTGGCTTCGGCGTACGCGGCCACGTACCCGGTCGCGCTGGTGGTCGTGGTGCTCGCGGCCAAGTTCCTGGTGACGCTGCTGGTCTAGCAGGCGAGCGGCGAACAGGCAGAATCGTTCAAAAGAACCGGCATGGTGTTTCTCTGAGGAATCGCATGCCGGTTCTTTGAGGTTTCCATTTAGAGATCATGAACTGCGGAGGAAATACCATGCCTGAAATGATACCATCCCAATCCACTCTGGCGGAGCTGCTCGGGCCGTCCCGGTTTGCGGTCTGGCAGGCGCTCTGCTCGGCCATAGATGGGAAGTACGAGATGGAGCGATTGTGGGGCACCGGCGGGAAAAACTGGACTTACGAATACAAATACCGCAGAGGCGGCAAAACCCTGTGCTGCCTGTACGCAAAAAGAAACTGCGTGGGCTTCCTGGTGATCTTCGGGAAAGAGGAGCGGATAAAATTCGAGGGCATGCGGGATGCGCTTTCCGACACCGTTTGCAGGCAGTTCGATGCGGCGAAAACGTATCATGACGGAAAATGGGTGATGTTCGAGCCGACCGATGCGGCAGATCTGGATGACTACATGAAACTGCTGGCCATAAAACGAAAGCCGAATCGGAAGCAACCCTGATCGATGAAAGTCCTCGCCGGTTTGCACGCATGTGCGAACGCTGCGAAGTGCCGCTTTTTTTGCTGCCTGCGGCGCGGGATTTGTTGGTTTTGGCAGTTGACGCCTTTTTCCATTGTTCTTTATAATAAAGGCTGTACATCCATCCCGATGCGATGGACGGCCCATCGGCGCAGCTGCGCCGGCGAAACGCAACAGGGGTGGATGGCCCGGAGAACCTGAGATCCCGACGCAAAGGAGTGTCCCATGTACCAGATCATTGATGCCCATTGCCACATTTATCCGGATGCCATTGCCCGCAAGGCGGCGGCTTCCACCGGAAACTTCTACGACGGACTGCCGGCCACGTGTGACGGCACGGTGGACACGCTGCTCTCCGTCGGCGGGCAGGTGGGAATTTCACATTACATCGTCCAGTCGGTGGCGACGAAGCCGGAGCAGGTGCGCCACATCAACGAATTCATTGCCCGGGAGGTGGCGGAGCACCCGGGACAGCTCACCGGTCTCGGCACGCTGCACCCGGACAGCCCGGATCTGGAGGGGGACGTGAACCACCTGCTGGAGCTGGGCCTCAAGGGCGTCAAGCTGCATCCGGATATCCAGCGATTCAAAATCGATGACTACCGCTGCCTCCACATCTACGATCTCTGTGAGGGGCGGCTGCCCATCCTGATGCACACCGGCGACAACCGCTTCGACTACTCCAATCCGAACCGCCTGCTGCCGATTCTGGAGATCTATCGGGGGCTGACGGTCATCGGCGCGCACTTTGGAGGCTACTCCATCTGGCATGAGGCGGCTGAGCAGCTTCACGGTCAGCCGAATCTGTACGTGGACTGCTCCTCCACCATGTTTGCGCTGCCGGACCGGGAGGTTGTGGACCTGATTCACACGTACGGCGCGGACCGCGTGCTGTTCGGAACGGACTACCCTATGTGGTCCCCGGTGGATGAGCTGACCCACTTCCTGCGCCTGCCGCTGACTGAAGAGGAGCAGCAGCTGATTCTGCATGAAAACGCTGAGAGCCTGTTTGACCTCGGCTGATTCCGGCGCTGCCGCGGAAAGGGTGATTGGAATGAAACGACTGCTTGCGGGGCTGCTTGTGCTGTTCGTCCTGTGCGGCGCGGTTCCACTGGCTTCGGCGGCGTCAGCGCCGTACGAGGACGTTTCGGCGGACAGTTGGGCGTATTCCTACATCCTGCAGGCCCGGGAGCTGGGGCTGATGGAAGGGCAGGGGAACGGCCGCTTCGGATACGACCGCACGCTGACCCGCGCGGAGTTTGCCACGATGCTGTGCAATCTCATGGGCTGGGAGCTGGTGACGCCGGCGGAGTCCTCCTTCGAGGACGTGCGGGCCGGCGACTGGTATTTCTCCAGCGTGGAGACGGCGGCAGCCCACGGCGCTGTGGATGCCGGCGGCGCCTACCGCCCCGGCGACGCCATCACGCGGGAGGAAATGGCTGTGATGTTCGTCCAGGCTCTGGGACTGGAGCAGGCGGCGGAGATCGCGGAGGCGCTGCCGTCGCCCTTCGCGGATGTGACGGAGCACCGGGGGGCCATCACGGTGGCGTACGATCTGTGCATCGTCAACGGACGCGGCAGCGGACGCTTCGCCCCGGAGGACACGGCGCTGCGGCAGGAGGTTGCAGCCATGATCGTTCGGGTCTGTGAGCGGTATCGCGGCGAGACGTCGTTCGTCCACGGGTTTTATGCCATCTCCTCCTATAGCCAGCGGGCTCTTGCCGGGGAGATGGATGCCGTTACGTACATGTGGAGTGTCCTGGAAGCGGACGGCAGCCTCAATACGACGTCTGGCATCTATCAGATCCCTTCCGGCAGCGATGCCATCCGGACGGAGCTGACGGCGGCCGGCGTCCGCCAGCACCTGGGCGTCTACATGGATGTGAGCGGCGGCGCCGATGCGCTGCTGCAGGACGCCGAGGCGTCTTCTGCCGCGGTTGCGGCGATCCTGGAGCAGCTGGACGTTGGCGGGTACGACGGCGTGACCATGGACGTGGAGGGCCTCCGCAGCGGCCAGCGTACTGCGTATACGGCGTTTCTAACGGAACTGGAGGCGGAGCTCCAGGCCCGGGATTCCGCCCTGTACGTCGCCGTGCAGCCGGCGCTGCCGGACGGCAGCTATTATGACGGCTACGATTTCCGGGCCATTGGTGCCCTGGCCGACCGGGTGATTCTGATGGCCCATGACTATGCGCCCACGGACCTGACGGCGTACATCGGGACTGCCTGGCAGCAAAATGCCGCCCTGACGCCAATCGGCCAGGTTTACTATGCGCTGCGGGCTGCGACGGACGAGGAGACCGGCGTGGAGGACCCGTCGAAGCTGCTGCTTGCCATCAGCTTCGATGCGATGGCCTGGCAGGTGGACGACGAGGGACGCCTCGTCAGCGGGCAGCCGGTCAGTGTCAGCCTCAGCCGCGTTGCGGAGCTGCTGGCGGACGGTGCGGCGGCGCAGTTCTCAGAGCTGTATCGGAATCCCTATCTGACGTACGAGGCGGACGACGGGGACCGGCTGTTCCTCTGGTATGAGGATGCGAGAAGCGTATCCGAGAAACTGACGCTGGCCAGGTTCTTCGGCGTGACCGGCGTCTCCGTCTGGCGCCTGGGGAACATCCCGGACGATGCGGCCTACGACGTCACGAGTGTTCTGCTTCCATAGATGAAAATGCGGCCCCTCCGGATTGGCGGAGGGGCCGCATTGGTTTATGCCTGTTTACTCTGCGGAGATCAGGTAGTAGTACACCGGCTGGCCGCCGGAGAGCAGATTGATTTCGGCGTTCGGGCAGCGCTTGGCGAAGATGGACGCGGCCTTCCGCGCCTTTTTCTCCTCAATGTCCTGGCCGTAGAAGATCGTGACGAACTCCTTGCCTTCCTCGTGAATGCGCAGCGCCAGATCCGTCAGCAGCTTGTCGATGTTTCGATCGGTTCCGAACAGGGAACTGCCGTAGAGCGCCAGATAGTCGCCCTGGTGAATGTCGAAGCCGTCGTACTCCGAATCGCGGGCGGCGTACGTGATCTGCATGGTGATCACCGTATCCAGCGCGGCGGTCATGGCCTCCGTATTCGCCTCTGCCGTGCCTTCGGGATCGAAGGACAGCAGCGCCGTGATACCCTGGGGAATGGTCTTGGAGGGGATGACGATGACCTGCTTCTCCTCGCAGAGGGGGACGGCCTGCTCGGCGGCCATGATGATGTTCTTGTTGTTGGGGAATACGTAGACGATCTCCGCCGGCGTCCGGTTGATCTCCCGGAGAATGTCCTCCGTGGAGGGATTCATGGTCTGGCCGCCCTCGATGATGCCGTCAGCGCCCAGGTCGCGGAAAGCGGACGCAATGCCGGCACCGGCACAGACGGCCACGATTCCGAACGTCTTTTCCGGAGCGGCCACCTTCGGCGGGAGATCCCGCTCATTCATGACCTTCTCCGTGTGCTGCAGCCGCATATTCTCGATTTTGACCGTTACGAGGCTGCCGTACGTCAAAGCTTCCTCAATGGCTCTGCCGGGATTGTTGGTGTGGACGTGCACCTTGATGATCTCGTCGTCATCCACCAGCACCAGGCTGTCGCCCAGCTCCGTCAGGAAGGCGCGCAGAAGCTCCGGATCCTTGTCCTGCTCGCGGTTGACGATGAACTCTGTACAGTAGGCAAAGGTGATGTCCTCTGTGGCAAATTCAGAGAAATCCGCCTGCTCCCGCGGGCCGGCTTCGCCGGCCTCCGGAGCCACCACGTCCTCGCCGCGAAGGCTGGAGAGCATTCCCTCCAGAATGATGCAGAAGCCCATGCCGCCGGCGTCCACGACGCCGGCCTTCTCCAGCACGGGATTCTGGTGGACGGTTTCTGCCAGCGCGTTCCGGGCCGCAGAAATGGCGCACTCCAGCACGTGTTCCACGTCGCCGCTGGCCTCGGCTTCCACGGCGGCCACCTTGGCAGAGAGGCGGGAGACGGTCAGAATGGTGCCCTCGGCAGGCTTCATAACGGCCTTGTACGCGGCCTCAACACCGGCATTGAGTGCGGCGGCAAAGTCAGCGCCGGTGCCCTCGGTCTTGCCCTTCAGGGCCTTGGCGAAGCCGCGGAACAGCAGGGAAAGGATGACACCGGAGTTGCCGCGGGCTCCGCGGAGCATGGCGGAGGACGTGGCATCTGCGGCCTTGGTGAGTGTGGGATCCTCCAGCTTGCGCAGATCCGCGCAGGCCGTCTGGATGGTCATGCTCATGTTGGTGCCCGTGTCGCCGTCGGGGACCGGGAACACATTGAGCTCATTGATCTGCTGCTTGTGAATTTCAATCGAGGCTGCGGCGCTGAGAATCATGCGGCGAAATGCCGCGCCGTCCATAGTCTGCCTCAAGAGTGACACCTCCGTATGCGGATCGTCCGCGTTTAATCGACAGTCATGGAGTCCACAAAGACGTTGACTGCCCTCACTTCCGCACCGGTCGACTTGGAAACGACATAGCGGACCTCGTCAATGATGGCACTGCCGACGGCAGCGATGTTGACGCCGTGATCGATGACGATGTGCAGGTCGATGGAAATCGACTTATCGTCGTGGAATGTGACCCGGACTCCCTTGCGCATGGCCTCCCGGCGCAGCAGATGCACCAGGCCGTCGGTCATGGAGCGGACGGCCATGCCCTTGACGCCGAAGCAGTTGGACGCGGCAACACCGGCGATGTTGGTGTAGACGCTGCTGTCCACCGCGATGGCACCCTTCTCCGTGTTGAGACGAATCATAGAACGACCTCCTTTACACTGGGACTTTCCTCTGGGACCATTGTAGCGCATTTCCGGGGAAAGCTCAAGGCCAATCTTACGAGGAGTGGTGCGCGGAAAACGTCCCGATTTCTCAGAAATCGGGACGCTCCGTTCGGGTGTGGATCAGATCATGCTGGGCTCCCAGCAGGCGGGCGCCTCAATGCCCATCATCTTCACCAGCGTGGGCGCCACATTGGCCAGCCCGTAGTGGCCGTCACGGATGACGTATTTTGTGTCGGGGTCGTAGATGATGAACGGAACGGGATTCAGGGAGTGCGCCGTGCGGACGGAGGTCTTGCCCTTTTTCGTCTCGGTCATCTGGTCGGCATTGCCGTGGTCTGCCGTGACGCAGACGGTGTAGCCATATTCGTCAGCAGCGGCAAGGATGCGGCCGACACCGGCATCCACACACTCCATGGCGGTGATCGCAGCCGGCAGGGAGCCGGTGTGGCCGACCATGTCGCCGTTGGGATAGTTGCACCGCAGGAAGTCGTACTTGTGGGAGGCCATGGCCTCGACCATGTGGTCAGTGATCTCCACGGACTTCATGGCCGGCTTCTGATCGAACGGGACGACATCCGAGGGGATTTCCTCGTACGTCTCCAGCGTCTCATCCACCTTGCCGGAGCGGTTCCCGTTCCAGAAGTACGTCACGTGGCCGTATTTCTGTGTCTCGGACAGAGCGTACTCCCGGATCCCATGCTGGCACAGCACCTCGGTCAGGGTGTTCTGGATCACCGGCGGCTCCACCAGGTAGCGGGTGGGGATCTTCAGGTCGCCGTCGTATTCCAGCATGCCGGCGAACAGGACGCCGGTATAGTCGCCCCGGTCGAACTTGTCAAAGTCCTGCCGGTCGAAGGCCAGGGAGATTTCCTGCGCCCGGTCGCCGCGGAAGTTGAAGAGGATCACGCTGTCGCCGTTGGCGATGGTGCCCACCGGCTGACCGTTCTCCGCGATGACGAAAGGCGGGAGATCCTGATCGATGCAGCTCGTCTCCTGCCGGTACGTCTCGATGGCCGTCTTGGCATCGGCAAACTGCCTGCCGATTCCCTGGACGTGGGTCTTCCAGCCCAGCTCGACCATGGGCCAGTTGGCCTCATAGCGGTCCATGGTGATGGTCATGCGGCCGCCGCCGGAGGCAATGCGGTAATCATAGCCGTCGCCGGACAGGGCGGCCAGCTGGTCCTCCAGCTGCTGCACATACTCCAGCGCCGAGGTGGCCGGCACGTCACGGCCGTCCAGCAGGATGTGGCAGCGGACGCGGCGCACGCCCTCCTGATGGGCCTCCCGGAGCATGGCGAACAGGTGGGAAATATTGGAGTGGACGTTGCCGTCGGACAGCAGGCCCAGGAAGTGGAGCGTCCGGCCATCCCTGGCGTTGTCCGCCAGCTGCTTCCAGGTCTTGGACTGGAACATGGCGCCGGACTCGATGCTTTCTGTGACCAGCTTGGCACCCTGGGCGTAGATCTGGCCGCAGCCAAGGGCGTTGTGGCCGACCTCGGAGTTGCCCATATCATCGTCCGTGGGCAGGCCGACGGCCGTGCCGTGGGCTTTGAGCCACGTGTAGGGGCAGGTGGCGAAGAGCTTGTCCAGGTTCGGCGTCCTGGCCTGTGCAACTGCATCGCCGGGGCCGCCGTCGCCGCGGCCGACGCCGTCCATAATCACCAATACGATGGGTTTTTTCATAGTGCATCCTCCCAAAAGTAACTGCGATGGGTGAACTCGCTTTGTCCCTTATTCTACTACAAATCCCGTCCGGATACA
This sequence comes from uncultured Oscillospiraceae bacterium, assembly GCA_904395865.1. Taxonomy (GTDB): domain Bacteria; phylum Bacillota; class Clostridia; order Oscillospirales; family Oscillospiraceae; genus Avoscillospira_A. The sequence continues at coordinate 26,106 of CAJFNY010000040.1, read as the reverse complement.
ATTCAAACTTTGCCAAATTCCGAAAAAAGACTGCAAAATGCTGGACGAATCAGTTGAATGCCGTCTCCGCGCTCCCGAACAGCGCCCGGATCCGCGCATAGAGCGGACTGCCTTCCTCCGGCGGGGCGTCTGCCAGGAAGGCGGCCGCGGCCTCCTGGGCATTCTGAAGCGTTTTGACATCGCACGTCAGGCTGGCAACTTTGAAGGCCGGCAGCCCGTGCTGCCGCTGCCCGAAGAAATCTCCCGGCCCCCGGAGCGCCAGATCCTGCCGGGCGATCTCAAAGCCGTCGTTGGTGGCGCAGAGAGCCTTGAGACGCGCGCGGGTCTCCTGGGAATGGCTGTCGGAGAACAGCACGCAGAAGGACTTGGCGCTGCCGCGGCCGACCCGCCCGCGGAGCTGGTGCAGCTGACTCAGGCCGAAGCGCTCTGCGTTTTCGATGACGATCAGGGTCGCGTTGGGAACGTCGACGCCCACCTCAATGACTGTGGTGGAAACGAGAATCTGGAGATTGCCGGCGGCAAACTGACCCATGACCGCCTCTTTTTCTGCACTCTTCATCCGGCCGTGGAGCAGTCCCACCTGCAGATCGGGAAAGACGACCTGCTGCAGCGTCTGCGCCCAGGCTTCAGCCGACTTGAGTGACGTCTCCTCCCCCTCCTCGATGGCGGGACAGACGATGTAAACCTGGTGTCCTTCATCCACCTGGCGGCGAATGAACGCGTGGATCCGCGGCCGCATGGCCTCGCCCACCAGGAAGGTGTCCACCGTCTGGCGGCCCGGCGGCAGCTCATCCACCACGGAGACGTCCAGGTCGCCGTAGAGGATCAGGGAGAGCGTCCGGGGAATGGGCGTGGCCGACATGACGAGCAGGTGCGGATTTCCGGCCTTGGCAGACAGCGCCGCGCGCTGGGCGACGCCGAAGCGATGCTGCTCGTCGGCAATGACAAGATCGAGCGATGCGAACGTCACGTCTCCGGTGAGCAGCGCGTGGGTCCCGATGACGATCTGCGCAGTTCCGTCGGCGATGGCCGCCTTGGCTGACCGCTTGGCGGCGGCGCCCATGGCGCCGGTCAGCAGCACCGTTTCTAAGCCGAGACCGGCGAAAAGCGGCTGCAGATGCTGGTAGTGCTGCTCGGCCAGAATCTCGGTCGGGGCCATCAGCGCCGTCTGGAAGCCGTTGGCAGCGGCTGCGTAGGCGGCCGCAGCTGCAATCATGGTTTTGCCGCTGCCCACATCGCCCTGGACGAGCCGGTTCATGGGCCTCCCGCTGGCGAAATCCGCAAGGATCTCACGGATCGCCCGCTGCTGCGCGCCGGTCAGGGAAAAGGGGAGCATGTCCAGCAGAGGCCGGACGTCCAGATTCGCATACGGCGCGTGGGGCTGCTGGGTCCGGCGTGCCCGTACCATGGCCAGCCCGGCGGAGAAGATGAAGAATTCCTCGAACACCAGCCGCCGCCGGGCCTCGGCCAGAAGCGCGAAGCTCTCCGGGCGGTGGATCGTCTCATAGGCAAATTCGGCCCCGCAGAGCCCGTAGCGGGAGCGGACGGAGTCCGGAAGGATCTCCGGCAGTGTGCCGCGGCAGGCGTCCAGGGCCTGGGAGACGGCGCGCACCAGAAAGCGATTCGTGATGCCGGCGGTCAGACTGTAGACCGGCAGGATCCGCCGCGTCACGACGGCGGGCGCATCCGGCCGCTCAAAGGCCGGGTTGGCCATCTGTGTTCCGATGAGGCCGCCTTCCGGCTTGCCGTAGAAGAAGTACGTTTCGCCGTACCGCAGCTGATCGGCCACGTAGCTTTGATTGAAGAAGGTGAGCGGCAGCCGGCCGGTGTGGTCCGCCACAGTCAGCTTCGTCAGGTCGAGGCCGCGGCGGATGTGGCTGGTCCGCGGCTCGGTGATGACCATAGCCTCAAAGCAGGCCGGAACGTCCGGCTCCAGATGGTCGATGGTGGAAAGCTGCGTCCGGTCCTCGTAGTCTCTGGGGAAGTAGGCAATCAGATCGTAGAGGGTACGAATGCCCAGACCGGCCAGCTGCTCGGCCCGGGTGCGGCCGATGCCGGAGAGAGTGGTCACGGGGTCAAACAGCGTTGGCATGGCGGCGCTCCTTTCAGGGCCTGCGGACTCCAGGCCAAAAGAAAAACTCCCTCCCTTCCGGGAGGGAGCCTCAAACTGGCTCAGGAAGCGATGGAGTTCATCTTCCGGGCAATGCTGCTCTTCTTGCGGGCAGCCGTGTTCTTGTGAAGAATTCCCTTCTTGACGGCCTGGTCAATGGTTTTGATGGCAGCCTTGTAAGCGCTATCGGTCTCGGCGGCATTGCCGGCAGCGGCGGCAGCTTCGAACTTCTTCAGAGAGGTCTTGAGAATGGACTTGGCCTTCTTGTTGCTCTCGTTGGCAGCGCGGGCCAGCAGAACTCTCTTCTTGGCAGACTTGATGTTGGGCACGATTACACCTCCTCCAATAGCGTTTCATTCCGGAGCGGAATGGTCTCATGCAGAAATATATTATAGCTGCAAGGGAAGAAGAAATCAAGGGCTTTTTTCCTTTTTTCTGAAAAAATTCGCATATCGCCGTGAAGGCGGCGGAAACTAGCGCAGAGGTGATGTACGATGCGCATGCGAACGGATCTGGCGCTGGAGGCCAAGGAGCTGTGGGAGGAATCGGCAGGAAAAACCACGGACCTGCCCGGCGTCGCCGCCAGGGAGCAGCGGCAGAAGGGCGTTACGGTGACGACGGTGGAGATCCTGGACCGGCGGGGAGAGGAAGCACTGCACAAACCGGTCGGGAAGTATCTGACGCTGGAGCTCCATGAGTACAGCCGCAAGGGGAGGGACTGTCTGCCGCGTTCGGCGGAAGTTCTGAGCCGGTGCCTCCGGCCGCTGCTGGGGCTGCGGAAACACCAGTCGGTGCTGGTGGTGGGTCTTGGGAACGAGGCGGTGACGCCGGATGCCATCGGACCCAAGGTGGTGCGGCAGCTGCTGGTGACGCGCCATCTGGTCGGGCAGCTGCCGACGCTGTTCGGCGGTTATCGGCCGGTCTCGGCTGTGATGCCCGGCGTCCTGGGGATGACCGGCGTGGAGAGCGCGGAGCTGGTGGCCGGAGTGGCGGGGCGCGTTCGTCCGGACTGCATCCTGGCGGTGGATGCGCTGGCGGCCCGGGAGCTCCGGCGGGTCTGCACCACCGTACAGCTGACCGACACGGGCATTACCCCCGGCTCCGGCGTGCAGAATACCCGGACGGCCTTCACCCGTGCACGCTTCGGCGTGCCGGTAGTGGCTGTGGGGGTGCCGACGGTGGCGGATGTGGAGACGCTGCTGCGGGACGGCGGGAGCCGCCTGACGGAGCGGCAGCTGGAACGGCTGTGCGGCGGCAGGCGGATGATGGTCACGCCGCAGGACATCGATGCGGCCGTCAACCGGATTGCCCGGCTGGTCGCGCTGGGCATCAACCTGGCACTGCAGGACGGCCTGGATGCAGAGGACCTGGCGTCTTTTGCCGAGTAGAGCCACTTTGTGATTATGTCAACACCGTATACAGCGATTTCTTGCAGGGAGCATCCGCTGCAGGGGCTGTGGAAAACCCTGTTGGCAGTTTGAATAACTCAGGCTGCACGGCGTTTTTTCCAGGGACTGCCGGCGGCCGGAACGGCCGCCGGCTTTGTATAATTTTCTGCATAATGGGCGCATTGTTTCGGCGGTGCCGACAGATTATGTAGCAGTACGCACGGGATGACCTGCACGGTAAAGTGCAGGAAAACTACACAAAGCGGCGGCAGTTTCCGGGAAAACTTTTCCAATAAATAACAAAAGTGACGAAACCCTGCTGTTTTATCTTGACGGCGCCGCACACGGAGAGTATTCTCTATACGTTCAGGGCGGACAGCGGCTGTCTGCCCGCAGAGAAATCACGGACGGAGGAGGATACACCATGGCAGTCAAGCATATTTTCATCACCGGCGGTGTGGTCTCCGGCCTGGGCAAGGGGATTACGGCAGCCTCCCTGGGGCGGCTGCTGCGTGCCCGCGGGCTGCGAGTGACCATTCAGAAGCTGGACCCCTACCTGAACGTAGACCCCGGGACCATGAGTCCCTACCAGCACGGTGAGGTGTTCGTGACCGATGACGGCGCGGAGACCGATCTGGATCTGGGGCATTACGAGCGCTTCATCGATGAGAGCCTGACGGCCAACAGCTCCGTGACCTCCGGAAAGATCTACTGGAACATTCTCAACCGGGAGCGGACCGGCGATTTTCTGGGCGGAACGGTCCAGATCATTCCGCACATCACCAACGAGATCAAGCGCCGCATCTACGCCATGGACGACGGCAGAACGGACGTGGTGCTGACTGAGATCGGCGGCACCGTCGGCGACATCGAGTCGCAGCCGTTTCTGGAAGCCATCCGGCAGGTGGCCTCGGAGGTGGGGCGGGAGAACTGCATGTTCGTCCACGTCTCCCTGATCGTGGAAATCCCCGGTTCCGGCGAACTGAAATCCAAGCCGACGCAGCACTCCTGCAAGGAGCTGCTGTCCATCGGCATCCAGCCGGACGTGATCATGTGCCGCTGCGATCGGGAGGTGCCGCTGGAGATCCGCCAGAAGATCTCGCTCTTCTGCAACATCCCGGTGGAGAACGCCATCCCGAATCTGACGGCGCCGATCCTGTACCAGGTGCCGCTGATGCTGGAAGAAGCCGGGCTGGGCGAGGTGACGGTCAAGCGGCTGGGGCTGCGCTGCGGCAAGCCGGAGCTGGGGGACTGGATCCGGATGGTGGAGCGTGCAAAGCATCCCCACGGGCGGGTCACCATTGCGCTGGTGGGCAAGTACACAGCACTGCACGACGCGTACCTCAGCGTGGTGGAGGCGCTGAACCATGGCGGCATCGAAAATGAGGTCCACGTGGACATCCGCTGGGTGGAATCAGAGGACGTCACGGCGGAGACGGCGCCGCAGCTGCTGGGCGGCTGCGCCGGCGTTCTCGTCCCGGGCGGCTTCGGAGATCGCGGCGTGGAAGGGATGATTACGGCAGCGCGCTGGGCGCGTGAGCAGGGCGTGCCGTACTTCGGCATCTGTCTGGGCATGCAGATGGCCGTGGTGGAGTTTGCGCGCGACGTCTGCGGCCTGGAGGGCGCCCACTCCAGCGAGCTGAACCCGCAGACGCCGCATCCGGTCATCGATCTGATGCCGGATCAGGTGGGCGTCACGGCCAAGGGCGGCACCATGCGCCTCGGCAGCTGGCCCTGCTGCCTGACAGAGGGCAGCAGTGTGCGGGAGATCTACGGAGAAGCGGAGATTGCCGAGCGGCACCGCCACCGGTATGAGTTCAGCAATGCCTACCGCGAGACGCTGACGGCCGCCGGCCTGCAGCTGGCGGGCCTTTCGCCGGACGGACGCCTGGTGGAGATCGTGGAGCTGCCGGAGCACCCGTGGTTCGTGGGGGTACAGTTCCACCCGGAGCTCAAGAGCCGCCCCAACCGTGCCCATCCGCTGTTCCGCGCCTTCATCGGCGCAGCGGCTCGGCATGCTGCCACCTGAGCCGGCGTGCAAACTGCACAAAAACGAATGGATACGCCGGAAATCCTGTATGCCGCATCGGATGAGACTTGTTGATTTTGCTGAGAAGGACGGCCTGAATGGGCTGTCCTTCTGCGCGTGTTGCACGACGATGTGGCGGACAATCTGAAAAAATGTATAAATATACGATAAAACACTTGAAATATTCGGGGCGGCGCGTATAATATTCCTATCCAGGTACACAGGGAGAAGAGGACATATGTACAAGGTATTCATCGACGGAAGTGCCGGGACGACCGGCCTGAAGATCTTTGAGCGGTTTCGGGGACGATCGGAGCTGGAGCTGCTGACGCTGCCGGAGTCACAGCGCAAGGATCTGCACGCCCGTATGGATCGGATCTGCTCGGCAGACGTCAGCTTCCTGTGCCTGCCGGATGCAGCTTCCCGGGAGATCTGCAGCCAGCTGCCGGAACACGTCCGCCTGCTGGACACGTCCACGGCCCACCGAACGGCGGCCGGGTGGGTGTACGGCTTTCCGGAGCTGTCGGGTGCCCAGCGGTCGGCCGTGGCCAGCGCGAAGCGCGTGGCCGTGCCGGGCTGCCATGCCACGGGCTTCGTCGCGCTGGCGGCGCCGTTGGTGGCGCTGGGCATTGCGCCGCCGGACTATCCGTTTGCAGCCTGCTCCGTCACCGGCTACTCGGGCGGCGGAAAGAAAATGATCGCCGCATACGAAGCGGAGGAGCGGCCGGCCGGCTACGACAGCCCGCGGCAGTACGCCCTTGGCCAGACACACAAGCATCTGCCGGAGATGCAGAAGATTCCCGGCCTGACGGCGCCGCCGGTGTTCAGCCCCATCGTGGCCGACTATTTCAGCGGCATGGTCGTGACGGTCCCGCTGCACACCCGGCTGCTCACCAGGCCCATGGGGCCGGATGCCCTGGCGGAGGCACTGGCGGATTACTATGCGGGCGCACGGTTCGTGCACGTCCACCGCGGCGGCGAAGCGCCGGAGGACGGCATGGTGGACGCCCTGGCGCTGGCCGGGACGAACGAGCTGGAGATTTTCGTGTGTGGCAACCAGGAGCGGATCGTTCTGCTGTCGCGGTTTGACAATCTGGGGAAGGGCGCTTCCGGCGCGGCGATCCAGTGCATGAACCTGATGCTGGGCCTGCCGGAGGACGCGGGCCTGTGATGGAAAGGATGGAAACCATGAAGGAAATTGGAAACGGTGTCTGTGCTGCCAGGGGCTTCCGGGCGGCCGGCGTCTGGTGCGGCATCCGGAAGAACCGGAGCAAGGCCGACCTGGCCATGATCGTCAGCGACGTGCCCTGCACGGCCGCCGGCGTCTATACGAAGAACAAGGTCAAGGGTGCACCGCTGACCGTGACGCAGGCGCATCTGGCGGACGGCCACGCGCAGGCCGTCATCTGCAACAGCGGCAACGCCAACACCTGCGCGCCCAACGGCCTGGAGATTGCCGAGGAGACGTGTGTGCTGGCGGCAGAGGCCCTGGGGCTGCAGCCGGAGGACATGATCGTGGGTTCCACCGGCGTGATCGGCATGGAGATGTCCATTGAACCCTTCTGCTACGGCATTCCGCTTCTGGTGCAGGCGCTGCGCCCCGACGGCTCTGAGGATGCGGCCCGCGCCATCATGACGACGGACACGAAGGTCAAGGAGGTGGCTGTGGAGTTCTCGGTGGGCGGCGTCCCGTGCCATCTCGGCGCCATTGCCAAGGGCAGCGGCATGATCCATCCCAATATGGCCACCATGCTCTGCTTCATCACCACCGATGCGGCCATTTCCGCCCCGATGCTCCGGAAGGCCCTGCAGGAGGACGTGGTGGACAGCTTCAATCAGGTCAGCGTGGACCGCGACACCTCCACCAACGACACCGTCACCATCCTGGCAAACGGCCTGGCCGGCAACCGGGAAATCACCGAGGCGGGGCCGGACTACGACGCTTTCACCGAGGCCCTGGCCTTCGTAACGCAGAAGATGTCGTTCCTGATCGCTTCGGACGGCGAGGGCGCCAGCCACACCGTCGTCTGCCGGGTGTCCGGCGCGCCGGACCGGGATACAGCCAGGAAGATCTCCCGCTCGGTGATCTCCTCGAATCTCTTCAAGGCAGCCGTCTTTGGCCGGGACGCCAACTGGGGACGCATCCTCTGCGCCATCGGCTACACGGATGCGGATTTCGACGTCAGCACGGTGGATGTAACGCTGCAGTCGTCTGCCGGCAGCGTACTCGTCTGCCGCCATGCAGCTCACAGCCCGTACAGCGAGGAGGAAGCGGCGAAGATTCTTGCGGAGGAGGTCATCACCGTGCTGGTGGACCTCCACCAGGGGGACGGCAGCGCCACCGCCTGGGGCTGCGACCTGACGTACGACTACGTGAAAATCAACGGCGATTATCGGACCTGAGGGGGGACGGTTGTGAACGAGCGGACCATTGCGGACGTGCTGACCGAAGCGCAGCCGTATATGAAGAAGTATACGGGAAAAACGGTCGTCGTCAAATACGGCGGAAACGCCATGGTGGATGAGCGGCTCAAGGACGCGGTCATGGAGGACATCATCCTGCTGAACATGCTGGGGATCCGAACCGTGCTGGTGCACGGCGGCGGGCCTGAGATCAATCGGCTGCTGGAGCGGCTGGGCCTGGAATCCCGGTTTGTCGGCGGCCTGCGGTACACCGACGAGGCCACCATGGAAGTGGTGCAGATGGTGCTGGCCGGGAAGATCAATAAAGACCTGGTGGCGCGGCTCTGCGCGCGCAACGGACGTGCCATCGGCCTGTGCGGTGTGGACGCCGGGATGATTCAGTGCCGCCGTCATACGGAGCAGGATCTCGGCATGGTGGGTGACATCGTCCGCGTGGAGCCATTCCCGATTGTGCAGGCGCTGGAAAGCGGGATGATCCCCGTCGTTGCGACCATCGGCGCCGACAGTGCCGGCCATACGTATAACATCAACGCCGATACTGCTGCGGCCGCCATCGCCATTGCCATGGGCGCCTGCAAGCTGGTCTCCCTGACGGATATCCCCGGCCTGCTGATGGACAGAAACGACGAGTCCACGTTGATCCACGAGGTGAAAATCAGCAGCGTGCCGAAGCTGGTGGCGGCGGGCGTCATTTCCGGCGGCATGCTGCCGAAGATCGCCTGCTGTGTGGACTCCATTGCTAAGGGCGTTCAGGAGGCGGTCATCATCGACGGCCGAAAGCCCCATGCCATTCTGCTGGAGATGTTCTCGGATCAGGGCAACGGCACACTGTTTTATTGATGAGAGGAGTGCGAATCGGTATGACAAGCGAGCAGCTCAAGCAACTGGACGCGTCGTATATCTGCAACACCTACGCGCGGTTTGACCTGTGTCTCGATCACGGGAAGGGCGCCACCTGCTGGGACATGGACGGCAAGACGTACGTGGATTTTTCCTCCGGCATCGGCGTCAACTCCCTGGGCTTCTGCGATGACGACTGGCTCCTGGCCATTACGGGCCAGGCGGGCCGTCTGCAGCATATCAGCAATTTGTTCTATACGAAGCCGGATGTGATGCTGGCGGAGCTCCTCTGTCGGCGGACGGGGATGCAGAAGGTGTTTTTCTGCAACTCCGGTGCTGAGGCGAATGAGGGTGCCATCAAGACGGCGAGGAAGTACAGCTTTGACAAGTACGGCCGTGGCCGTGACGAGATCATTGCCATGAAAAACTCGTTCCACGGCCGCACCATGGCCACGCTCTCGGCCACGGGGCAGGAGGTGTACCACAACTTTTTCTTCCCGTTCGTCGATGCGTTTTCCTTTGTGGATGCCGGTGATGTGGCGCAGCTGGAGGCTGCCGTCTCCGAGAAAACGTGCGCCGTGATGCTGGAGCTGGTGCAGGGGGAGGGCGGCGTCATTGCGCTGGACCCGTCCTACGTGACGGCGGTGGAGAAGCTCTGCCGGGAGAAGGATCTGCTGCTGATTGTCGACGAGGTGCAGACCGGCATCGGCCGCACCGGCTATCTGCTGGCCTGCGAGCATTACGGCATCCATCCGGACATTGTCACCATCGCCAAAGGGATCGGTGCCGGGCTCCCGCTGGGAGCCGTGCTGTTCGGCGAAAAGACGGCCTCCGTGCTGGGCTTCGGCCAGCATGGCACGACCTTCGGCGGCAATCCCGTCATCTGTGCCGGCGCACAGGTCGTCCTGGAGAAGCTCAACGATGCCGGCTTGGCAGAGGTGCGGCAAAAGGCCGACCATCTGCGCGCAAAGCTGGCCGCGCTGCCGCACGTCCGCTCCGTCAGCGGGCTGGGCATGATGATCGGCCTGGAGCTGGACGACGGCCTGGAGGCCAAGCAGATCGTGCAGGCCGGCATTGAGGAAGGCGTCATCACCCTGACGGCCAAGAGCCGTGTGCGGCTGCTGCCGCCGCTGACCATTACGGTGGAGGAGCTGGACACCGGTGTGGAGCGCCTGGGCCGCGCGCTGGCGCGCGTGTGATCGCGGACACCAGAGGGTACCGGATGCACGCACGATTGAGCGGAAGCGGGATCGCTCCGCTTCCGCTCAGGCTGTTGAAAAACCGTACCGGACGAGAGATTCGGAGGGAGGGAACGTGTGAAAGGGGACCGTCAGGGTCCCCTTTCGCGTTCCATCAAACCCGAATTTGCAACTTTTTGAATTCGCAAATTCGGGCACAGCTCGTCAAGAAATCTCGCAGGAGCCTTATTTGACAAGCTGAACGGAAGCGGGGAAGCACGCTTCCGCTTTTTTCCTGTATCAAAACCATCACCCGGGAAATACTGACAAAAAGAAGTTCTCGGAGGTAGGCGGTACGATGCAGGGAAAAGTGGAGATTTGCGGCGTCAACACGTCCAAGCTCAAGACCCTCAAGAATGATGAGATGATGGAGCTTCTCCAGCGCAGCAAGCGGGGGGACCAGGCGGCCCGCCAGCGGCTGGTGGAGGGGAATCTGCGGTTGGTGCTGTCGGTCATCCAGAAGTTCCTGGGCCGCGGCGAAAACCCGGATGACCTGTTTCAGGTGGGGTGCATCGGTCTCCTGAAGGCCATCGAGAACTTTGACGAGACGAAGCTGGTGCGCTTTTCCACGTACGGTGTGCCAATGATCGCCGGCGAGATCCGCCGCTATCTCCGGGACAACAGCGCCATCCGCGTCAGCCGCTCCATTCGGGACACGGCTTATAAGGTGCTCCAGTGCAAAGAGCGGATGATCGCCGAGAACAACCGGGAACCGACGCTGGAGGAAATTGCCGGCCGGCTGGGCCTTCCGCTGGAGAACGTGGTCTACGCCATGGACGCCATCTCCCTGCCGGTCTCGCTGTATGAGCCGATCTACTCCGACGGCGGTGATCCGCTGACGGTCATGGATCAGGTCCGCGACGACCGCAATACCGACGACCACTGGGTGGAGCGCATAGCGCTGCGGGAGGCCATCGGCCGGCTGAATCCGCGGGAAAAGCGGATCCTTGCCCTGCGGTTTTTCGACGGAAAGACGCAGATGGAGGTGGCCGGCGAAGTGGGCATCAGCCAGGCTCAGGTTTCCCGGCTGGAGAAGAACGCGCTGAGTACAATCCGCAAGGCCATCACGGTTTCCTGAGTGCTGCAAGGCGCCGCATCCGCATAGACTGTTGCAGCGGCGTATGGCCGCTGGGAAGGAGTGCGGACATGCAGGAGAAGTATTCGGAGCTGCGGTGCAAGGAGGTCATTAACGTCTGTGACGGCAACCGCCTGGGCTATGTGTCGGATCTTGAGCTGGAGCTGCCGGCCGGCCGGATCCTGGCGCTGATCGTGCCGGGGCCCCGGAAGGTCCTGGGGCTGTTCGGGCGGGAGTATGACTACTGCATTCCGTGGCCCTGCATCAAGCGGATCGGCGACGACATCATCCTCGTGGATGTGGCGCTGGAGCAGATTCGCCGGCCGCTGGTGAAGAAGCGGCCGTTTTGCTGAAATCTCCGGAAAAAATCGAAAGAAACCCTTGCGTTTTCCCGGAAGATCGAGTATAATTTTCCAGGATTGTGCGTAGACGCACAACAGTCCACACACCGCCTGAGTCCTCCCGTTCCGTGCCCGTTTTCGGGTTGCGGGAGGAGATGCCGGCGGTGGCGGAAAAACGAAACTTAGGAGGAAACAATACTATGGCAGTCGTATCCATGAAGCAGCTGCTGGAGGCCGGCGTTCACTTCGGTCACCAGACGAGACGGTGGAACCCGAAGATGGCCGCTTACATCTACACCGAGCGGAACGGGATCTACATCATTGATCTGCAGAAGACCGTCAAAAAGCTGGAAGAGGCTTACAACTTCGTCCGTGATCTGGCCATGAACGGCCAGTCTATCCTGTTCGTCGGCACCAAGAAGCAGGCCCAGGATGCCATCCGTGAGGAGGCTGAGCGCGCCGGCCAGTTCTACGTCAACGCCCGCTGGCTCGGCGGCATGCTGACGAACTTCAAGACCATGCGCACCCGCATCGACCGTCTGGCCCAGCTGCGCAAGATGGAGGCTGACGGCACGTTTGCCATGCTGCCCAAGAAGGAAGTCATCAAGCACCAGGGCGAGATTGCCAAGCTGGAGAAGTACCTGGGCGGCGTCAAGGACATGAAGAAGCTGCCCGGCGCGCTGTTCATCGTCGACCCCCGCAAGGAGCGCAACGCCATCGCCGAGGCCCGCAAGCTGCACATTCCGATCGTCGCCATCGTCGACACCAACTGCGACCCCGACGAGATCGACTACGTGATCCCCGGCAACGACGACGCCATCCGCGCCATCCGCCTCATCGCCTCCACCATGGCCAACGCCGTGGTTGAGGGCAAGCAGGGCGAGGAGACTGCCGCTGCGGAAGCGGCTGCCGAGCAGACCGAGACCGCCGAGGCCGCACCCGCTGCCGCCGAGTAATTAGCGCCACCAGATGCCCGCCTGGACGGAAAGGGCGGGCATCTTTTACAAAAGTAACAGGAGGAAGAGTATTATGGCTTTTACCGCTATGGATGTCAAGAAACTGCGCGAAATGACGAACGTCGGCATGATGGACTGCAAGAAGGCACTGGCCGCTTCTGACGGTGATATGGACAAGGCTGTTGAGTGGCTGCGGGAGCGCGGCCTGGCTGCTGCCGCCAAGAAGGCCGGCCGGATTGCCGCTGAGGGCGTCGTCAATGCCGTCGTGGAGAATGGCGTCGGTGCCATTGTGGAGATCAATGCGGAGACCGACTTTGCGTCCAAGTCCGACAAGTTCATGGAGCTGGTCAACGACATCACGTCCATCATTGTTCACGACGCGCCTGCCGACGTGGAGGCCCTCAAGGCATGCAAGTATCCCGGCACCGATCTGACGGTTGAGGCTGTTCTGCCGGAGAAGATCCTGGTCATCGGCGAGAACATCCAGATCCGCCGCTTTGCGCGCTACGACACCGGCGTCAGCGTCGCCTATACGCACATGGGCGGCCGCATCGGCGTGCTGGTCAATCTGGAGGTTGAGGGCATCGCGCCGGAGGCTGTGACGGAGCTGGGCAAGGACCTGTGCATGCAGGTTGCCTCCATGAATCCTGCCTTCCTGGATAAGTCTGACGTGGATCAGGCCACGCTGGACAAGGAGAAGGAGATTCAGCTGGCGCTGATGGCCAACGACCCGAAGATGGCCAACAAGCCCGAGAAGGTCCGCGAGGGCATCGTCATGGGCAAGCTGAACAAGTACTACGAGGAGAACTGCCTGCTGCAGCAGGCGTTCGTCAAGGAGAACAAGATCTCCGTTGAGAAGCACATTGCGGCCGTTGCCAAGGAGCTGGGCGGCTCCATCAAGCTGGTGAAGTTCGTCCGCTACGAGAAGGGCGAGGGCATTGAGAAGAAGGCAGACAACTTTGCGGAAGAAGTTGCCGCCGCTGCCGGCCTGAAAAAGTAAGCACGCCTGCCATCGCGCAGAATTCCTGCAGAACTGAGCGAGCCCCGGAGTTTTCCGGGGCTCGCTTTTGTGGCTGCTGTACGGTCGCCGCAGGTTGACTTCCAGCAGATACATTATACAATAGGGGCAAGGACGGAAATTTGTACTGCGCGTCTATTCCCGGCAGTGACCTGCAGCTCCCCCATGCTCATCTGATGAAATCGAGGTGTTCGTATGCTGCAGCAGGTTGTTCCTGTGCTGCTGGGGGCAGCCTCTCTGGTGCTTTGCCAGTTCCCGCAGATGTCTCTGGACGTTACAGATTGGCTCGCCCTCTGCCCCGACGAACCGGTGTACGGGATTACGCTGCGGGTGGGGGAGCGGCAGGCGCTCGTCAATGGCATGCCCGTGGAGCTGCAGGGGGCGCCTTTTGTTGAAGGCGATGTGTTCTACTATCCGCTGGAGGACATGGTCCGCCTCCATGGAGATGCCTATCAACAGAATGGCGGCCAGGCCTGGATTGATGCCGGGGACGAGGGGCGTTACTGTCTGGAGGCCGGCTCCACACTGGTGACAGCTGCCGACGGGACGACGTGCACGAACCCACTTCGGCAGCAGTACTTCCTGCAGCCGCAGCCGCAATATCGGAGAGAAACCATTCGTCCGCCGGTTCTGCAGGAGCGGTTTTTTTATCCATGCAGTAGACATCAAACGGCGGGCCCCGAAAGCTTCCGGGGCCCGCCTGTGGCTGCGGAGAGAAAACGATGCATCACATTCACGCTCGCAGCTTTCGGCTGTGTAAACTCGAGCTGCGCCTGTCAGTGCGGCCCGACAGCCTACTATCAGCTGTTAATACTAAAATCGTGATTTTCAGAAAGATGAAGTTATGCAGCTGACAATTAACAGGCACGCCTTTCAACTTGACGAAAGCTTTGATAGCTGGTATAATCATTTCGACATTCAAAACATTAAGGCGGCGAAACTATGGCTACTGACATTTTTGGTCGAGAGATCAAAGAGGATCGGGCTCTCCTCTCCAGACGTGAGCGTAAAAAGCAGAATCAAAAGTATGCGATCATTCGGGCGGCGCAGCAACTAATCGAAGCAAAAGGCTACGATGCGACTTCCGTCAATGAGATTGCTGAAACTGCCGACATTGCGTACGGCACTTTTTTTAACCATTTTCCCTCGAAAGAGGCCATGTTGCTCTTCATTGCGCAGGTGGAATATGAAGATTTACAGAAAGTTATGAATGTCCGTTTTTCAGAGACGGATCCGGCCGCAGCCGTTCTGGAGGGGGTATTTCTGGAATGGTGCGATGATTCCATCAGGTGCCGAAACGTTTCTGCACGTCTGGATGAAGTAATCATGCGAAATAATTTATCCTCAAATGACAGAAGCGTGCATCAGCTACTTGTTTATATACTTCGACATGGCGTTCAGCGCGGTGAATTCCGGAGCGATATTGACTGCGACATGGTGGCGTATATGCTGGAGGGAATCCGCCATGTAAGTATTCAGACAGGATCCTCGAAATATCCGGAAATTCTGTTCTACAATCAGCTGCGCGAGATTTTGGTGACTCCGGAAACGTAAGGCAACACTTCGACCGCCGCAAATTATGAATACGGAAAAGCCGGCGTCGCAGCTTGTTGCGGCGCCGGTTTTCTGTAGCTCGTGCGTTGTTCCGCCGTCCGGTGGCCCTGGTGTGCGTTTCCGGCTGGCTGGAACTTGGCGTTGAGCTTCCCCCTGAGGAGTGGTATAATGACTCCATCAGGCCGAAGGGAAGTGAAATGGTTTGGAGCTGCTGGAGGGCCTCAATGCGTCGCAGCGGGAGGCGGTTACGGCCACGGAGGGATTTATCCGGGTGATCGCCGGCGCCGGCTCCGGTAAGACGCGGGCTCTGGCGCATCGCTTTGCGTATCTGGTGGAGGAGCTGGGGATCCTGCCAGGGAATATCCTCTGCGTCACATTCACGAACAAATCTGCCAACGAGATGCGGCAGCGGATTCACAATCTGACTGGGGACCACGATACGGGCTACATCAATACCTTCCACGGATTCTGCGTTTCCGTTCTCCAGGAGGACAGCCACGCGGTCCAGTATCCGAAGAGCTTTCTCGTGCTGGACAACAGCGACATTGACGCCATGCTGCAGCAGATCTACGAGGAGCGCGGCCTGACACTGCGGGAGATGACCTTCGCGAAAGCCCGGGACTACTTTGAGATCCGGAAGCTGTATCGGGAGCCGGATTATTATCGGCAGTTGATTCAGATGGATCTGGAGGCACTGCATCAAAAATATCTGGACGCCTCCGACCCGAAGGACATTCTCTTTTACGGTTATCTCTATCAGGAGAAAAAATGCTTCGGGCTGGACTATAACGATCTTATCAAATTCGTGCTCTACATCTTTGAAACTCACCCGGACATCCGCGAAAAGTGGCAGCAGCGGCTGGAATACATCATGATCGACGAATTCCAGGACATTGATGGCCTTCAGCATCAGCTGATGGAGGTCCTTTGCGGGGACCATAAAAACCTGTTCATCGTCGGAGATCCGGACCAGACCATCTATACGTGGCGCGGTGCCGACGTCCGGTATCTGCTGGACTTTGACCGGAAGTTCGTCCCTTCGCGGACGATCCTGATGGTGGACAATTACCGGTCGACGCCGGAGATCCTGGCGGCGGCCAACTCGCTGATCGGACGGAACCGCAACCGGTACGAGAAGCAGCTGCGGGCCGTGCGCGGTAGCGGCGCGCCGGTGCTCTGCCGCCACGCCGAGAGTGCGGCAACCGAGGCTGCCTGGGTGGCCGGGGAGATCGCCCGGCTCCATGAGGCGGGGACTGCCTATCGGGATATGGCGGTGCTGTATCGGGCCCATTACGTGACGCGCGCGCTGGAGGAGCAGTTCCTGCAGGATCAGCTGCCGTACGCCATCTACAGCGGCGTGCAGTTCTTCGCCCGTGCGGAGATCAAGGATGCACTCTCGTATCTGCGGATGATCGCATATCGGGACGATCTGTCCTTTCAGCGCATTGCCAACACGCCGCGGCGGAATCTGGGAAAGCGGCGTATGGCGTTTCTGCGGGAATACGCCGCTGACCACGGCTGCACGCTCTATCAGGCGCTGCAGGAGCTTCTGGATTCCGATCTGCTCAAGGGCACCCGCGCGCGGCAGCTGGTGGAGCTGACGGAACGTTTTGCCGACGCATATGCCGGACGGCCGGTTTCGGAGCTGCTTTCGGCAGTTCTCGATGCCAGCGGCTATGAGGCCATGCTCCGCACCGAGGGCAGCCAGGAGCGGCTGGACAACCTGGCGGAGCTGAAGCAATCCGTTTACGAGTATGAGACCACCTGCGGCGAAGAAGCCGATCTGGAGCACTATCTGGCGCATGTGGCGCTGTTTACGAACGGAGACGCCGGCGAGGCCGGCGACCGGGTCCGGATGATGACGGTTCATGCAGCCAAGGGGCTGGAGTTCCCGGTGGTGTTTCTCTGCGGCATGAATGAGGGCATCTTCCCGTCGCGGAAAGTGCGGACGCTGGCTGCCATGGAGGAGGAGCGGCGGCTCGCCTTCGTGGCCATGACGAGAGCTGAGGACCGGCTGTATCTTTCCGAAGCCGGCGGCTGCGGCTTCGACGGTGCGCCGCGGTATCCTTCGCGCTTCCTCCTGGACATCGCAGACGGCCTGCTGGAGCACAGCCCGCCGCCGCGTGAAGGGCTGATCCGCGAGGCCCGGGCGTACATCGACCGCGCCTGCCGTATGCTGGCCGATGAAGCGGACCCGTCGCTGCTCGAAGTTGGGCAGCGCGTCCGGCACTCCGTTTTTGGAGCTGGAACGGTGCTGGAGGTGGACCCCGGCCGCAGCGCATACGCCATCCAGTTCGACGATATGCCCACGCCGCGGCGAATCTCGTTCCGTGCGCGCCTTGTACCGCTGGAGCGTGTGTGAATTGCCTTGATTTTTTTCGACGTTCCGTATATAATAAGAAAAAAATCGATACAGGAGGTCCCTTCCTATGGCGATCCAGATCCAGAAAAACACCATCATCGGCGACATTCTCGACATCGCGCCGCAGACGGCGCCGCTGTTCCTCTCCATCGGCATGCACTGCCTGGGCTGCCCGTCGTCCCGCGGTGAGACCGTGGAGGAGGCGTGCATGGTGCACGGCATTGACGTGGATGCGTTCCTGGAGCAGGTCAACAAGTTCATCGCTGCCGGCGAAGCAGCCAATTGATTGCGAAAAGGGGAGGCAGCAATGCCTCCCCTTCGTTTGGAGGAACGATGCGAATCCCGATATCGAAGCGGCTGCTGTGCTGCGCCTCCATGGTGCAGCCGGGGGCCAGAGTGGCGGATGTGGGCTGCGACCACGGCTATCTGGGCATTTATCTCGTGCAGCAGGGAATTGCCCGGACGGTGGCAGCAATGGATCTCCGCCGGGAGCCGCTGGAGACGGCACGCCGGAACGCGCAGCGCTTCGGCACGGCGGAACAGATGACGTTCACAGTTTGCGACGGGCTGACCTGCCTGGAAGCCGGGCAGGTCGACACTGTCGCCTGTGCAGGCATGGGCGGCGATACCATCGCCGGCATTCTGGAGGCGTGTCCCTGGTTTAAGGACGAGGAGGTCACGTGGATCCTGCAGCCTCAGTCCTCCGGGAACGACCTGCGCCGCTATCTCGGTCGCAGCGGATTTGCAATCCTGCGGGAGAAGCTGGTGGAGGACGGGGGATTCCTCTACACCGTCATGGAGGTACGCAGCGGCGGCGGGCAACCACTCTCACCGGGGGCGCAGTATGTCACGCCGCAGCTGCTGGAGAATGATGCGGAGCTGGTGCGGGCCTATTTCCGCCGGGTCCTTTCTGGCCTCCGCCGGGCGGTGGACGGTCTGGCCCGCGCAAAACGAAGCGACGAAGCACTGCGTCAGGCATACTATGAAATGGCGCTGCGGGAGGTACTGGAAATGGAGGAAGCGTATGAGAACCGTACAGGAAATTGAAACTGCGCTGCTGGAGCTGGCACCGTACGCCATGAAAGAGGAGTGGGACAACATCGGCCTGCTCTGCGGACACAGTGGCCAGCCGGTGACGCGGGTTCTGGTGGCCCTGGATCCATTTTATCCGGTGGCCCAGGAGGCTGCGGAGCTGGGAGCGCAGCTGCTGGTCACGCACCACCCGTTGATTTTCCATCCGGCCAGAACGGTGAATGACCGGGATCCTGTGGGCAGGACGCTGCTGTTTCTGGTGGAGCACGGCATCAGTGCCGTAAATATGCACACGAATCTCGACTCTGCGCCCGGCGGCGTCAACGACCGTCTGGCGGCGCTGCTGGGGCTGCGGGACGTGCAGGTCCTGGTGCCGGCAGGACTGGATGACCAGGGAAGGGAGTATGGCCTGGGACGGTGGGGCGTTCTGGAGGAGATGCCCCTGCCGGACTTCCTGACCGCCGTGCGGGATCGGCTCCACTGCGGCGGCCTGCGGTATGCGGACGGCGGGAAGCCTGTGCGCCGGGTGGCCGTGGGCGGCGGCGCCTGCGGCGATATGATGCAGCAGGTGCTGGATCTCGGCTGCGACACGTTCGTCACGTCGGACCTGAAATACAACCAATTTGCCGACGCCCGGGATCTGGGGCTGAACCTGATCGATGCCGGCCATTTCCCGACGGAGAATCCGGTCTGCGAAGTGTTGGCAGATTTTCTCCGCGGGTGTTTCCCGGAGCTGGAGGTGACACTGTCCAAAACGCATCGGGATGTGGTGAGATTCCTTTAAGAATTATCTCCACACCAGCGGCGGCTGGTAGGCGGCCGGCATGGTACAGCTGAGCATCCGGGTTTTCACCGGCGAAAGTTCAAACACGGCAGCCATCCTGAAGGCTGTGCGAGTCACACGTTTCACACCATTCTCCCACTTTTCGGGTATGATTCCGATACACAAAAGAGCGTGCTTTGATGAATCTCAAAGCACGCTCTTCCCTTGTCGATACGAATAAAATAAGTGGGAAATATATGCGGTTTTAACTGGGGGAATTACATCAATCCTGGTCCCAGTTGTGCCAGACATTCTGGACGTCGTCATCATCCTCCAGCATGTCCAGGAGTTTCGTCATGTTCTTGATGTCGTCTTCGTTCTCCAGCTTCTGGTAGTTCTGCGGGACCATCTCCACCTGGGCTGAGACGAACGTATAGCCCTTGGCCGTCAGCGCATCGGCCACCGTATTGAAGTCGTCCGGGTCCGTGGTGATCTCGAAGCAGTCGCCCTCGTTGGAGAAGTCCTCAGCCCCGGCGTCCAGGGCATCCATCATGACGGCGTCCTCCTCCAGTTCCTCATCCTCGTTGTCGATTACGAGCACGCCCTTCCGGTTGAAGCTCCAGGCCACGCAGCCGGATGCACCCAGATTGCCGCCGTACTTGTCGAAGAAGTGACGCATGTTGGCAGCCGTACGGTTGCGGCTGTCGGTCATCGTTTCCACAATCACTGCCACGCCGCTGGGACCGTAGCCCTCGTACGTGATGGTTTCGTAGTTGTCGGTGCTGCCGGCACCAGAGGCGCGCTCCAGAACGCGCTTAATGTTGTCGTTGGGCATGTTGGCAGCCTTGGCCTTCGTAATCACCGTGGCCAGGCGGGAGTTGTTGGCCGGGTCGGCGCTGCCGCCTTCCTTGACTGCGACGATCATTTCCTTGGAGATCTTCGTAAAGGCCTGGGCCCGCTTGGCATCCTGCGCGCCTTTGGTCTTTTGAATGTTGTGCCATTTGGAATGTCCGGACATTGGTTTTCTTCCCTTCTTCTCGTGCGATACAATATGTTAGCATCTTACCACAGTTTCCGCAGGAAAACAAGATGTTTCAATAAATCTGCTTACATCTCTTTGTAGGACTACAATACATCTTGGACAAGTGAAAAAAAGGATGAAGGATACGGCCTCATCGGTTAAAGTTGAGTTACCACACACCAACTGTAGGAGAGGAGACCATACTGGAATCGCAGAGACCGGATATTATCTGTATCGTCAAGCAGGTCCCGCAGGAGGGGAATACTGGGTTTATAATATGGATGGCATACCGGTCGATTTCCCGTCGGAGCTGCGTCACCAAATGGAGGTCAGAAATTTCTCCGACAATCCGTATGACATCCAGGTTGGCTCCTGTGAGCTTTACCGCCTGCCCGAATATACGCCGGCTCCCAGCGACTGGGCGGCGGAGGATGCGGCGGAGGCCGTGGAACTGGGCCTGGTGGACGAGGATATCCAATGGTGGTGGAAGGACGCCTGCACCCGGGAGGAGTTCTGCCGGATGGTGGTCCGTGGGCTGGAGGCCGTCACCGGCCGGAGCGGCGCGGAGCTGGCCGCCGGACAGGCGGCGGAGACGTTCTCCGACTGCGACAGCGAGGCGGTGGCCGTGGCGTCGGCGCTGGGGATCGTCAACGGCGTTGGCCACGGGCAGTTCGCACCGGAGAGATTCCTGACCCGGCAGCAGGCGGCGACGATGCTGGCCCGGGCTGCGGCGTATCTGGGGTACGAGCCCAACGGCGAGCCGGCGGCGTTTGCCGACGCGGACACCTTCGCCGACTGGGCCACGGAGAGCATCGCGGCCGTCTCCGCCCTCCGCTGCGGCGCGGAGGAAGTCCCGCTGATGCAGGGCAAGACCGGCGGCGTCTTCGACCCAAACGGGTACTACACGGTTGAGCAGGCAGCCGTGACGGTGCTGCGGATGGTGCAATTCTGATCAGAGGCTGCTTTCGCCGAACGATGCGGGGACATCCCCTGCAGGGTTTTCCCTGAGAACGTGAGGTGTTGTGCTGGCGTTCGTCCCAAAGCTTGACATTATTTGCCGGGCGATGATTGCGGGAACTGTCGGACTTGAAATCCGATTCCGGATCTTCCATAATGGTGATGTCTGGAATACAGTATAGACCAGCAGAGAACCGATTGGCAATATTCTTGGAAATATTACAGAATTTCGACACGGAATCGCCCCGGACTGGGATGAGCTGACCCTGTTCATCAGAGAAAGATATCTGAAAATCGTAAGAGAAGCGAAAAATACACCTGTGATTTCGGAGAAATCCTCGTTTTAGAGAGGGAGAGAAAAATGTTCCAAAGCATCGCTGCATCGCTCCTGGCGTCTGTCATGCTGCTGTCCCCGCAAATCTCCATACCGAAACTGGACGTGAGCGATTGGAAAGCTCTGTGTCCCGGTGAACCTATCTACGGCATTACGATGTGGGCAGGGGAGTCGTCCGCGCTGGTCAACGGCGTGCCCGTAGAGCTGGAAGGGGCGCCGTTCGTGGACAACGACGTTTTTTACTATCCGCTGAAGGACGTCGTGCTGCTCTATGGAGACAGCTATGCGCGCGAGGGGGATTCGATTTCCATAAAAACCGAGAAGTATGGGACGTACCATCTGGAGGTCGGGTCGTCCATGGTAACAGATGAGGACGGCGCCGTCTTTGACAATTCGATACAGCAGGAGTATTTTTTACAGCCGCAGCCGCGGTACCGGAAGGAGCTGACGCGCCCTCTGATGGAACGGGACGGTGTTTTGTACGCGCCGGTCGGGTTTCGGCTGAGGCTGCGGGAAGGGCCATCATACATATGGGCTGTTTCGCAGTATCCTGAATCCGGCTTCGTGATATTTCATGGTTCAGAACCCAATAACGAGTTCCTCGGCTTTCAGATTCTGTCAGACTTTGCGTCGGTGCCGTGGGAACGCCGCCGGGATATGACGTGCCTCGGTGTGCAGGCCAGCGGCATCCGGGACAACTATGACGAGGTCGAATACCGTGCCGACGGATACTCCGTCTTTGTGCTGCAGCTGCAGCCTGGCGGATGCAATCTGGACCAACTGGACGGGAAGAATTCTGCCATTATTGTAGATACGCCGAAATATGCCACCAGGCGCGGCTTGCGATGCGGCGATTCGGCCGAACGAGCCTGGAACTTGTACGGTGCGGAAATGCTTACCAGTTTCGGCTATGAGGTGGAAAACGGTGTCGTCACACGGTACGGCTTTCGAAGTCCATATTACACGATGTGCGGTATCCCTTCCATGTTCCTGCTTTATTGACCAGCCCAGCTGCAGGAAGATGGGGCAAAACGTACAAACGGGAGGCGACGGTTTTGGCACTTCATGGGAATGAGAAAAAATACGACAAAAACGGCGACGGCCGGCTTAACAGCAGGGAGCGGTGGGACTGGTATTTCGGGACGTTCGGCCACGACCTGGAGCGGGAGGAGCGCCGCCAGAAGCAGGCCTGCGAGGCTGCTGTCCAGACATGGGTACAGGAGGCCCTGACGGTACTGTGCCAGTGCTGGGACGACGCACTTTGGAGTGTCCAGACTGTGGCCTCCAACGATGCGGCCCTGTCTGCACTGGTCCGAAAGGCTATGGCGTACGAGATGCTTTCCGGCCTCCTGGCCGGCGGCCGCTGGAGCTGGACCGTCTCCGGAGGAACTGGTGAGACGGTCGCACGATACGCCTTCATGCCGGTTCAGCAGTTGCTCCAGGCGTTCCTGGAGCAACGGAGTACACCGTGTACCTTCGACAGCGTCCGACAGACGGTGGTCGGCAGGAATTATGTGCCGTTTGAACAGGAGGGAAGGCTCCAGGAGGGCGGCTGCGGGATATTTTGGCAGCGGCTGATCGACCATCTGGACACGTGGGACGGAGAGACAGAGCCGCCTGACGAAGTTGCCCGGCTGCTGCAGGCCATGGGCGACGCATACCGTTTGCTCAGCAACGGGCAGCAGGACACGGAGCCGGAACGGCTGCGGCGGGCCTTCCTGACCCAGTGGCGGCTCCGCAGCGCCGAGCGCTGCCGGCTGCTCAGCGAGCTGGCCGGCAAGCCTGAGGCAGCCGCCGCCGAGGACGCGGTACGCCGCTGGGACTTTTCGAAAAATCCGGATGCCTGCAGAACCTTCCTGGTGGCGTCATTTCCGGACGCTGCCAGAAGCGTGCCGGCCAGAGAGCTTTTGGAGCTGGATGCCGACGACTTCCTCTGCCAGACGTATACCCGGGATCCGGAGCTGGCTGTGGCCATGTGGCGGAAGCTGCTGGATACGGCGGAGTCACATCTGTGCGAGGAGGACCCAGCCCAATGGCTTCTGGAGGAGGCTCTTTACCCCGTCTGGCGCGGGTCGGAGCCGATGGATGCGGTTCTGGCGGCGCTGCGGTCAAACGACCGCTTTGCCCGTCAGATCTTTCAGAGCGCCTTTGTGGGAGACCCGCAGGAGGCGATTCTCCGGGCTTGCGGCAGTGCCGGAGACGCAGCGCTGAAGTCCCGGCTGGAAGAATTGCTGGCGCACAATCCGTACGTGCTGACAGATCCGGATCCGAGTCCTGCGCGGGCAAAAGAGCTGCTGCAGCGCGGAGCACTGCAGCGAGGCGTGGACCTCTGCCGCGTGATCCTTCTGGACGCGTTTCCGCAGCCGGATGCCCCTGCTGGCGCTTCCTGGGAGCAGCTCGTCCGGGCAAAGCTGGATGACGACCCATCGCTGGGGCTCGCCATGTGGCGCACGCTGCTGGACGTCGCGGAGCCTTGTCTGGCGTCCAGCCGGGAGACGGCGGAGACGCTGCTGCCAGACTACTGGATCCGCTGGAAATGGCTCCGGCAGAACGACGCAGGGCATCTGCAGCCGTTTCTGGATGCGCTGCAGGACGAACGGTTTGCACGCCAAGTGTTTCAGAGTGCCAGCGTGTCGGCGCTGCAGGCGAATCTGCTGCGGGCGTGCCATCAGCTGGGGCGGGAGACGCAGGGCGCGGCATTGCTGGCGCTGCTGCAGCTGAACCCGCTTCCGCAGTCTCAGTGGCGGGTGAGCCTGAAGGACTGCGAGCAGGGGCTCCGGGAGGGCCTCGTCAGCAGAGAGGTGCCTCGGAGTGCGGCGGCAGCCGAGGAAGCCGGGGCCGTCTACCGGTACTGCACGGTGCAGGTGCCGGGTGTCGACCGAGCGTATTCTTACCTGACGGGGGACATCCCGGTGGAGGCAGGCGACTGGGTCGAGGTGCCCTTCGGCAGACGGCAGGAGATTCGCCGCGGCCAGGTCGTGACGGTGCAGGAGTGCGACCGTGCATCGGCGCCGTGGCCGCCGGAAAAGACGAAGCGTGTGCTCCGACTGGCGGCCGTGCCGGAGCCGCAGCCTGCTGAGAGGCTCCGGCCGGTGCGTGAGGCGCAGAGGTCAGACGAAGGGGCAGAGGCCCGGAGGCCTGATGTCCCGTCCGACGCTGGTACACGTGACCGGAACCGGTTGGGCCGCCTCGCGCTGCTGGTTGGTGCGGGGCTACTCGTGCTTGTCCTCTGTCTCATCTGGATTTGGTGGGGGCACTGAATGTGCCGGTTGCCGTGGACAGAGCCGTGCGTTATAATAGAGCTGGACCGTTCCGGTTCCGGATTCTGTTTACAGGGAGGGCCTGTCCATGGAGACGCTGCTGACCGCCCGGCTGCTGTGCAGCACCGGCCTGGCATTCCGATGCGGCACGTCCACGCTGCTGGTGGACGTGCTCAACGGGAGCTACGGCAGCTTTTACCGGCTTCCGCGGGAAACGGCCGCGGCCATCATTTCCGGAGCGCCGCCGTACGACTGCGTGGACGGTCTGGTGTACTCTCATCTCCATCCGGATCACTACGACCAGGCGGACAATGCGGCGTTTCTGCGGACCCATCCGGGGGTCCCGGCATTTTTCCCGACGATCGACACGCCGCCGCACGGTGTGCTGCGGATGGGCGGTTTTACGGTGGAATATCAGTACCTGGAGCATGCCCCGTGTGATTACACCTGGGCCAAGCACTACGTTTTGCTGCTGTCCGCTGGCGGAACCACCGTCTATCTGACTACCGACGCCGCGCTGGATCCTGCGGCGCATCTGGCGTTCCTGGCCGGCCGGCAGGCGGATTACGGCTTCTGGAATGCCATGTACCTGTCCCGGCCGGAGACGCGCCGGCTGCTCCGCCAGTGTGCCCGCAAGACGTATATCTACCATATGCCGCTGGCAGCGGGGGATACAAGCGGGATTTGCCGGAAGGCGGCGCAGAACTTCCGCCGCCACGGCGACGAGCTGGCGGGTGTGACGGTGCTGGGAACGTACCCGCAGCAGCTGCTCCTGCCGCATCTGGGCTGACGGGGAAGCAGCCGCCCGGAAAAGCGGGCGGCTGCAGGGGACGGAAGTTACAAATCCAGCGCGGGATTCATGAAGTAGACGTTTTTCTGATCCAGCTTTTCCCGCAACAGCTGCATGGCTTCGCCGAACCGCTGGAAGTGGACGATCTCACGCTCGCGCAGGAACTTGATCACGTCGTTGACGTCGGGGTCATCAGAAAGGCGCAGAATGTTGTCGTACGTCTTGCGCGCTTTCTGCTCGGCGGCCATGTCCTCGGCCAGGTCGGCGATGGGATCGCCGGCACTCTGGATGCTGGCGGCGTTCCAGGGTGCGCCGGAGGCGGCGGTCGGATATACGCCGGCAGTATGATCGACGAAATACTGGGCAAAGCCGTCGGTGCGCATCTGCTCTTCCGTGAGATTTCTCGTCAGCTGGTGCACGATGGCGCCGATCATCTCCAAGTGACCCAGTTCCTCAGTGCCGATGTCGGTCAGGAGACCCTTGAGCTCCGGGAAGGGCATGGCGAATCGCTGCGACAGATACCGCAGGGAGGCGCCCAGCTCGCCGTCCGGCCCGCCGTACTCCAATAGGCTACGAAACGGGCTATAAAATAATGCGATAGGTTATCGCAAGGG
>CAJFNY010000039.1 GCA_904395865.1 uncultured Oscillospiraceae bacterium | reverse complement strand
TGGCCTCGAAATGCACCTGCGGGTGCGATCTTGGCCTTCGGCCAATTCACCTTCAGGGGACCCTGACGGTCCCGCCTCCGCGCCAAGCGCCGCCCGCGCGGCGGGCGGTTGCGCTCCGGCACGCTCTGCGGAGCAGCCTTGCACACATCCCCTCCCTCCAAATCCTTCGGCCGGAGCGGTCTTTTGACAGTCTCCCGCGCCAGCTGTTTGGGAAGGGAGGCCGGTCATCTCCGCCCCAGGAGCTTCTGCAGGCCCAGGACGGCGCCGGCGACGCCCGCCAGCAGCAGGCAGAGGCCCAGCAGCCACGGCAGCAGGCGCATGGACAGCATCGGGGCGAACAGCAGCACGACGCCCGCCACCAGCTCCAGGATACCCAGGAGCAGATCCAGCGTGTACGCCCCGCTGCCGGCCGTCCAGCGGAGCAGCGGGAGCCGCGCCAGCTGAGAGACGCCGTGGGCCAGGAGCCAGACCGGCAGCAGGATCGTCACGGCCGCGGCGCCGGTGCCGGGCCAGAACAGCAGCAGCAGGCCCGTCAAAGCGCTGAGGATGCCGCCCACCAGGGCCGTCACCGGTCCGAAGCCGGTGCGGCGCTCCAGCCGGGCGTAAAATACGATGTCGAGGATGCCGGAGATCAGCGCCAGCACGCCGTACAGCACCGACAGGCTCAGCAGCGTCTCCAGCGGGTGGCGCAGCGTCCAGACGCCGGCCGCCGCCAGCAGGACGCCCAGCAGCAGCTCCAGCAGGCCGAGCAGCCGAATGGATTTCATGGGAAACCGCCTCCTCCGCGGCGCTCCGCGGCACCGCAGGCTTTTTTTCTATTTTACCACACAGGCCGCCGGCCATCCATGGTGCATCCGGCCAGGCTGTCCTGACACTTCCGCCGCAGTGTCAGGCCGCCGGCGCCCGGATGCAGAGACGCCCCGCGCTTCGTCAGCGCCGGGGCGTCTCTTCCTGCGGAACGGACAGCGGCAGGCGTTTACGGCTTCCGCTTCAGCCTGCGCTTGTTGCCGTGCTCGTCGACGATGTACGTGTTGTCCAGCTGGGCCTGCAGGTTCAGGCGGATGGCGGCCAGGTACTCGTTGCGCAGCTGGCTGCGCTCGGCGTGCTCCTCGGGCGTCAGGCCCTGGGCCCTGGCCTTGCGGGCCAGTTCGTTGAGGCGGTCGATGCGGCTCTGTTCCATGGTCAAATATATCGGCGGATGGTGACGCCGATCCTCCCTTTCTTCGTCGTCCCGGTGACCTGAGCCAGCTCCAGCTTCCCCAGGCCGCGGACGGCGATCTTGTCTCCGGCCGCCACGGGGCGGTCGGGCTTCTGGCACGGCAGGCTGTTGACGGCCGTGCGGCCGCTTTCGACGCACTGGGCCGCCCGGCCGCGGCTGAGGCCGAAACCCGCCGCCACCACCGCGTCCAGCCGCAGGGCGGCCACGGTGTCCCGCAGCTCCTTCACCCGGGGCGCCGGCGCCGCCAGCTCCGCCAGCGGCAGGGGCGCGAGATGCAGCTTCGTCCTCCCGGCCGACGGCAGGTTCTGCAGGACGTACGGCGCGATCTCCCGGGTCACGGCGAAGTCGCAGACGCCCTCGCCCACGTACACGTCCCCCACCGTCTCCCGCTTGATGCCGCTGCCCATGAGCGCGCCCAGGAAGTCCCGGTGGGTCAGCCGGTCGCCGGCGTAAAACGTCGCGCGGACGGCGCGGACGGGGCCGTCCTCCCCCTGGAGCCACGCCTCCGGCTCCAGGTAATCCGGAATCCAGCAGAGCACCACGCGCTCCGCGCCCTGGCAGCCGCCGAAGGGGTGCAGGGCCATGCCCGGCAGCAGCTGTGCCGCCAGGGCCTGCTCCCGGGGCGTCAGGAAGCAGGTGGCCGCGGGGATGTTCCGCTGCTCCGCCGCGGTCAGCCGGTCGTGGATCCGCGCCAGCAGGACGCGGTCCTCCTCCGTCTCGGCCAGGCGGGCGATGGCCGTCTGTCTGTCCATGGGCACCTCCTATTTCTCAGCGCCGCCGGCCTGCCGGCAGGCCCGGCAGTAGCCGTACAGCTCCAGCCGGTGGCCGGTGACGAGGAAGCCGTCGGCCTCCTCGTCCAGCGGCAGATTCTCCAGCGGGCAGTGGCGCAGCGGAATCTGCCGGCGGCAGCCCAGGCAGATGGCGTAGTGGGCGTGGCCGCCGCGGCAGAGGGCGTACAGCGCCGTCTCGCCGCCCATGATCGTCGTCCGGGTGACGAGCCCCTGCTCCTCGAAGGCGGCCAGCACCCGGTACACCGTGGACAGCGCCAGGCCCTCGCCGCTGATGCGGCGGTACAGCTCCCGGGCGTCCAGGGCCGTGTCGGCCGCCTCCAGCGCCCGGTACACCAGCAGCCGCGGCCGCGTCATGCGGAAGCCCGCGGGCCAGTTCTTCATCTCCATGGTGACGCCTCCCTCAAAGCGACCATCCCAGCAGCTCGCACACCCCGCCGCAGACGATGCCCACGGCCAGCAGCGCCCCGGTAATCCGCAGGTTGTCCTTCCAGTCCCGGTGGATCCGCACGAGCATCAGCAGCCCCACGCCGGTGCTGACCAGCAGGCCGGCCAGCATGGCGCCGAAGCCCAGCAGCCCGTCCAGGTACAGCGTCGTGATGGCCACGGAGGCAGCGCAGTTGGGCACCAGCCCCACGATCGCCGCCGCGACGACGCTGACCGCGCGGTTGCCCTGGAGCACCCGCGCCAGCACGTCCTCCCCCGCCAGGTGGAGCACGGCGTTCAGCGCCACCGTGAACAGCAGCAGGAACACGCCGATGCTGACCGTGTGCCGCAGGGCCGCCAGGAAGAGGTTCCCGCCGCCGCAGTGGCAGTGGTCGTGCTCACAGAGGTCGTGCACCGTCTCCGTCCCCGCCGGCCGGCGGCGGCGGACGAGGGCGTCGGCGGCGAAGCCCACCGCGGCGCCGATGGCCGCCTTGAGGGCCAGCAGCTCCACCACCAGCAGCACCGGCGCCCGGTACGAGATCAGGATGGGCAGCATCTCGTCGGACGTGGACAGGAACACGGCCAGCAGCGTCCCCACGGAGACGACGCCGCCGGCGTACAGCCCCGCCGCCGCGGCCGAGAAGCCGCACTGGGGCACGGCCCCCAGCAGCCCGCCCACCAGCGGGCCGAACCGGCCGGCCCGCCGCATCAGCGCGGCCGCGCGGCCGCTGAACCGGTGCTCCAGCAGCTCCATGAAAAGGTACGTCAGGTACAGGAACGGCAGGAGCCGCGCCGTGTCCAGCAGCGAGTGTTCGAGAATGTGCAGCATGGGCGGCCCTCTCTCCGATGGATTTGCAAATGCAATTCATTTGCATCTGGCTCCAACAGTATACCACATCCTCTCCAAAAGTCAACCGCTGATTTTGCATAGAATTCACAAAAATGTTACAGATTCTCCATTGACTTTTCCGGGGGAACGATTAAAATATACTTGAAACTTGATACAGAAAGGAGATTGCCATGACACAAAAGACGATTCCGGATGTGGATGATCTGATCTTCGGAAGCGATGAAGACTGCGTCTACGTCAGCAGCAAGTGACTGCGAGAAGTGCCGGGGCAGGAAAGGCCCTGGTGATTTTTTTTATGTGATACCGCCCCACGGCCCCACGGCCGGGCGTTTTCTGCGCTGCCGCCTCGCGGCTTCCCGCAGTCCTTCGGCGTGCCGCATTCCGCGGCGCGCCGGTTCGTTTTTCCGGGGACAGCCGCCGGAGTGCCTGCCGGCAGAACCGGGAACAGGCAAAACACGCCGGGCCCTGCCGCGCTGCGGCAGGGCCCGGCAGCTTGTCAAAAAAGTCTCTCACGAGAATTTTTTGACAAGCTGCTACGAATTTGCAACTTCAAAAAGTTGCAAATTCGGCTTTGACTGAACGCGAAAGGGGACCCTGACGGTCCAGCCTTCGCGCCAAGCGCCGCCCGCGCGGCGGGCGGTTGCGCTCCGGCACGCTCTGCGGAGCAGCCTTTCACACTTTCCCTCCCTCCGAATCCTTC
>CAJFNY010000038.1 GCA_904395865.1 uncultured Oscillospiraceae bacterium | reverse complement strand
GGCCACGACGATGGAGTCGCCGGTGTGGATGCCCACCGGGTCGATGTTCTCCATGTTGCAGATGGTGATGGCCGTGTCGTTGGCGTCGCGGATGACCTCGTACTCGATCTCCTTGTAGCCCTTGATGCTCTTCTCCACCAGCACCTGGTGCACCGGGGAGAGGGACAGGGCGTTCTTCAGCAGGGCGCGGCAGGCCGCCTCGTCGTCGGCAAAGCCGCCGCCGGTGCCGCCCAGGGTGAAGGCCGGCCGCAGCACCACCGGATAGCCGATCTCCGCCGCGGCCGCCAGCCCCTCCTCCATGGAGTTGGCGATCTGCGACGGCAGTACCGGCTCGCCCAGCTGCTGGCACAGCTCCTTGAACAGCTCCCGGTCCTCAGCCTGCTCGATGGAGGCGCTGGAGGTGCCCAGCATCTCCACGCCGCACTCCCGCAGCACGCCCATGCGCTCCAGCTCCATGGCCAGGTTCAGGCCCGTCTGGCCGCCGATGCCGGGGATCAGCGCGTCGGGCCGCTCCACCCGGATGATCCGGGCGGCGTACTCGGCCGTCAGCGGCTCCATATACACCTTGTCTGCGATGGAGGTGTCGGTCATGATGGTGGCCGGGTTGGAGTTGGCCAGCAGGACCTCGTACCCCTCCTCCTTCAGCGCCAGGCACGCCTGGGTGCCGGCGTAGTCGAACTCGGCCGCCTGGCCGATGACGATGGGGCCGGAGCCGATCACCATCACCTTGTGGATGTCGAGTCTCTTAGGCATGGCCGCGCACCTCCTCCATCATCTTGAGAAATTCGTCGAACAGGTAGCCGCTGTCCTGGGGCCCCGGAGCGCTCTCCGGGTGGTACTGGACGGAAAAGACGTGGTCCCGCGGACAGGCCAGACCCTCGACGGTGTCGTCCAGCAGGTTTACGTGGGTGACTTCCAGCCCGGTGCCGGCCACGGAGCCGGCGTCCACGGCGAAGGAGTGGTTCTGGCTGGTGATCTCCAGCTTCCCGGTGCGCAGGTTCTTGACCGGGTGGTTGCCGCCGCGGTGGCCGAACTTCAGCTTGTACGTCCGGGCGCCGTACGCCAGGGCGATCATCTGATGCCCCAGGCAGATGCCGCAGATGGGGTACCGGCCCCGCAGCTGCCGCACCAGGGAGATGACCGGCGCCACGTCCTCCGGGTCGCCGGGGCCGTTGGAGAGGAAGATGCCGTCGGGCTTCATGCCCTCGATGACCTCCGCCGGCGTGTCGTACGGCACGACGGTCACATTGCAGCCGCGGCGGTTCAGGGAGCGGATGATGTTCAGCTTGATGCCGCAGTCCACGGCCACCACGTCGAAGCGGTGGTTGGAGGTCCGGGCGTACCAGCGCTTCCGGCAGCTGACGCGCTGCACCTGGTCCCGCCGGAGCTCCGTCCGCTCCAGAAGGTCCAGCGCCTCGCCCAGGGGCAGGAATGCGTCGCAGATGAGCACCTTGCGGCTGCCGTGATCCCGGATGGAGCGGGTCAGCTTCCGGGTGTCCACGCCGGCCAGCCCCGGGATGTGGTTCTCCTCCAGGATCTCCGAGAGCGTCTTGGTGTAGCGGAAGTTGGAGGGGTTGTCGTTGTACTCCCGCACCACCAGTCCGCCGATGGTGGGGATCTTCGTCTCAAAGTCGTCGTCGGCCGTGCCGTAGTTGCCGATGAGCGGATACGTCATCACGACGATCTGATCGGTGTACGAGGGGTCGGAGACGATCTCCTGGTACCCCACCATGGAGGTGTTGAACACCAGCTCGCACACCCGGGGCACGCCGCCGCCGAAGCCGTAGCCGTAGTATTCGCTGCCGTCCTCCAGAACGATTTTCCGGTTGAATCCCTTCGCCATGCTGCCTTCCTTTCCCATGCCGGCCTGCGGCCGCAAAAAAACGGCTTGCAGGCGCGTACCCGCAAGCCATCCCAACATCTGCCGACCCGCCTGGTACGCCCGGCGGGCTTCGTGGTTTTTACTAAGGATATCACGTTTTCCGGCGGGGTGCAATAGACGAACGGCATAAATCCGCCACACTTTTGGCATTTTGCATTGTGTACCTTGAACATCCTCCGAAAATATGCTAAATATTTTTTAGGACTTCAAAATATTATTCATTTCCCGCGGGATATCCGAATATTTATTCGCAAAAAGCTCTCTATATTCATTTATATACGGTCAAAATGGAATTTGTTCAAACCGACGAAACCCGTCAGAAACCGTCTTGCACTTTTTCTGCGTCTGTGGTATAATTTCTCTGCAAAATTTCAGAAAAAAGAGGGATTTTATGAAACGCATCGGCATTTGTTTCCTGATCCTGGCAATGCTCTTTTCCATGGCGCCCATGGCGCTGGCAGCTGACAGCGGCGTCACCACCGCCACAGGCGTAGGCAGCGGCGGTCAGCTGGTGTACGTAGACATGGCCGGTCGTACCGGCGACGTGGTGCTGGGCAGCGCCGGCGTCGTGTCCGACAGTCCGGCCAGCTCCATGGTCACGGGCAGCATCGCGGCCATCAACGGCGGCTTCTTCAACTCGTACTACTCCGGCGCCGGCACGTCCTTCCCGGACAACTGCCCCATCATCTACGGCGCCATCACGAAGAACGGCGAGGTCATCAACGCCGGCGGCATGAACAACGCCATCGCCTTCACGTACGACGGCAAGGTCCTCATCGACCGGGTCAACGTCCAGGTGACGGCCGTCGTCTCCGGCAAGGCCAACGTGGGCATCTACGGCGTCAACAAGCTCTACAACAGCGACGCCTCCTCGGTGACGGTCATGACCGACGACCTGACCCTGCCCTTCACCACCGCCGCCGGCTCCCAGGTGTTCACCATCCAGAACGACAAGGTCATTGCCGCCAACGGCGCCGGCACGTACACGGTGCCCGCCGGCTGCAAGATCCTGATCTACAACTCCGGCGCCGTGGCCAACGCGCAGACGTGGGACATTCTGCCTGCCGTGGGCGACACGGTCCAGTTCGCCTACAACTACGTACCCACCCGCACCGCCGACCAGGCCGACTGGAACAACGTCAAGACCCTCGTCTCCGGCGGCCGGATGCTGGTGCAGAACGGCGCCAACGTCACGGCCAACACCTCTTACAACGCCGAATTTGACGACGATCCGAAGCAGTCCAACAGCGGCTCGTCCCTGCGCTCCTTCGCCGCGGTCATGTCCGACGGGCGTCTGCTGCTGGGCACCGCCAGCGGCACCTTCCCCGGCATCGCCAACGACCTGATCTCTCTGGGCGCCGTCAATGCCGTCAGCCTGGACGGCGGCGCCTCCAGCATGCTCTACACCGGCAACAGCGGCATGCTCACGCCGGCCGGCCGCGAGCTGGCCTCGGTGCTGGTGATCGTCCCGCAGAACCCCAACGAGACGAAGCCGGTCAACCCCGACATCCCGGTCATCGACAACAACCCCAACAAGCCCTCCAGCTGGGCGGAGGCCGACATTCAGCAGGCGCAGAGCCTGGGCCTGATCCCCGACTGGCTGCTCTACAACTACCGCAACCCCATCACCCGCGAGGAGTTCTGCGACCTGATCATCCAGCTGATCCCGGCCCGCACCGGCAAGACGGCCGACGCACTCCGCGGTGAGCTGGGCATCGTGGGCAGCGCCTTTGATGCCTACAACTTCAGCGACTGCTCCAAGTACAGCGTCCGCCTGGCCGCTTCCCTGGGCATCGTCACCGGCTACGAGGACGGCACCTTCCGCCCCACCGCCTCCATCACCCGCGAGCAGGCGGCAGCCATGCTCCAGCGCACCGCCAACCTGCTGGGCACCGTCAGCCGCGGTGAGAGCATGACCTTCAACGATGCCGGCACCATCAGCAGCTACGCCCGGGAGTCTGTGGACTTCGTCACCTCCTGCGGCATTATGAACGGCAAGGGCGAGGGCCGCTTCGATCCCAAGGGCACCTACACCCGTGAGCAGGCCTTCATCACCATGCTCAACACGTACAACGCCGTGACCCCCAACTGATCCCGCCAGACATACGACGGCCCCCCTCCCCATAGATTTTGGGGAGGGGGGATTTTTTATGAGATCACGGTACGCCGCCGCCTTCGCCCTGGCTGCCGCCGCCGGCACGGGGCTGCACTTTCTCTATCCGCTGCTGCCCATCCCGCTGGTGGCCCTGTTTGCCCCGGTCAGCGAGAGCGTCTGGGAGCATCTGAAGCTGCTGTACTGGCCGTTCCTTGTCGCTGCCGCGGCCCTGGCCCGGCAGGAGCGGCACCGGCTGCGGGCGTGGAGCGGCTTCCTGGCTTCGCTGCTGCTGCAGCCGCTGGTGCTGACGGCGGTCTACTACCTGCTCCATGCCGGCTTCGGCGTCGACGCCCTCTGGGTGGAGATCGGGCTGTATTACGCCGTGCTGGCAGCCGGCTTTCGGGCTG
This sequence comes from uncultured Oscillospiraceae bacterium, assembly GCA_904395865.1. Classification (GTDB taxonomy): domain Bacteria; phylum Bacillota; class Clostridia; order Oscillospirales; family Oscillospiraceae; genus Avoscillospira_A. The sequence continues at coordinate 43,026 of CAJFNY010000038.1, read as the reverse complement.
CGCGGGCCATTGCCGCCGGCGGCCGGGCCGAGCCGGGGCTGGGGCTGCTGATCGTCCTGGCGGCGATTTACGGCGTCTGCCTGATGGTGTTCTCCCTGGCTGCGCCGGCGCTGCCGATTTTCACGGCTTCACCGTGAAAAATCCCCGAAAAAGCTCAAAATAGGTGTTGCGTTTTCCTGCTGAATCTGGTATTGTCTCTATGCCAAAAATCGCCCCGCACCGCGGGGCCGCGCACAGGGGATGCATTGCATGGAAATTTCGCAGCCGGGGCAGAACCGGATCGTCACCGGCACGGTCTGGAAGGAAATGCTGATTTTCTTCTTCCCCATCTTTCTGGGAACCATCTTCCAGCAGTTTTACTCCATGATCGACGCCGTCATTCTCGGGCGCTTCGTGGGCAAGCAGGCCCTGGCGGCCGTGGGCGGGACGGACATCGAGGTCATCAACCTGCTGGTCAACTTCTTTGTGGGCCTGGCGTCCGGCGCGTCGGTCGTCGTCTCGCAGCACTACGGCGCCCATCGGGCGGACAGCCTGCGCACGGCGGTCTACACGTCCATGGTGCTGGCCGTGGTCAGCGGCGCGCTGATGACGGTGCTGGGCGTGTTCGGCTCTCCGCTGCTCTTGGAGCTCATCGACACGCCGGCGGACATCTTCGACTACGCCGTGAACTATATGCGCTACTACTTCCTGGGGATGATCCCCTCGATGATCTACAACATGGGCTCCGGCATCCTCCGGGCCGTGGGGGACGCCCGCCGGCCGCTGTACTATCTGATCGTCTGCTGCATCGTCAACATCTTTCTGGATCTGTTCCTGGTGGTGGTCATCCCTCTGGACACGGCCGGCGCCGCCATCGCCACAAGCATCTCCCAGCTGATCTGTGCGGCCCTGGTGCTGCGGTCGCTGCTGCGCACGAAGGACCTCTACCGTCTGGAGCTCAGGCGCGCCAACTTCAGCCGCGTGCAGCTGAAGCACATGCTGCGCATCGGCCTGCCGGCCGGCCTGCAGTCGTCCATGTACTCGATCTCCAACGTGTTCATCCAGGCGTCCATCAACCGCCTCGGCACCGACTCCGTGGCCGCCTGGGCCGCCTACCGGCGCATCGACAACATTTTCTGGCCCATCTCCAGCGCCCTGGGCATCACGGTAATGACGTTCGTGGGCCAGAACTTCGGGGCCCGGCAGTACGGCCGGGTGAAGCAGGCCGTCCACTGGGGCATGCTGCTGCACGCGGTCATCACGCTGACCTTCAGCGCGGTGGCGGTGCTCCTGCGCAGGCAGCTGATCGCGCTGTTCAACGACGACCCGGAGGTGCTGACCATCGGCGCGCAGCTGATGGTGCTGCTCGCTCCCTACTACATTTCCTATCTGTTCACGGAAATCTTCTCCGGCGCCATGCGCGGCGTCGGTGAGAGTCTGAAGCCGACGCTGCTGACGCTGTTCGGCACGTGCGTGCTGCGGCTGGGCTACCTGTTCCTCTTCGTCAACCGGCACCCCAGCAACGAGGGCATCGCCTTCAGCTATCCGATGACGTGGGTCGTCACGTCGCTGCTGTTCATCCTCTACTATTTCCGGGGGCACTGGCTCAGCAGCCACATCCGGGAAAACAGCTGATCGGCGCAGAGCGCCCCCGGGAAGCGGCACCGCTTCCCGGGGGCGCTTCTGCGCCGGATTTCCCCTTGCAAAATCCGGCAAAATCCCTTACACTCAGGGAAACTGCTGCAAGGAGGTTCCCGCCCATGTCCACCGTCCTGGCCTACAATCTCACCCCGGAGCGGGCCGGCCGCATCCGCACCCTCTGCGCCATCCACAAGCTGCGGCTTGTTACCGTGCCGCAGGAGCGGTTCGGCGAAGCCGTCGGCTCCGTGGCCGGCATCCTGCCCGCCGCCGAGGCGTCGCCGCCGGAAGCGCCGTTCACCGAGGAGATGCTCGTCCTCTGCCAGCTGAGCGAGCAGACGCTTCAGGCCTTTCTCCACGGCTTCCGGAAGGCCGGCATTCCGCCGGTGGCACTGAAGGCCGTACTGACGCCGACGAACGCCGCCTGGGACGCCCAGTCCCTCTGCGCCGAGCTCCGGAAGGAGCACGCCGCCATGACCGGCCGCCAGCCGCAGTAACACGCAGAGAAATCCCCCGGAATGCTGCGCATTCCGGGGGATTTTACACTTCTGTCAGGACTTCTTCCGGGTCGCCAGGCGGGTAATGAGCTTGATGATCTCCACCAGCGGGATCACCAGGAACGCCAGGCCCAGGGCCACGAAGTACTCAGCCAGGCTGATGTGCTCAAAGCCGAACGCCTCCGCCAGGAACGGGATATAGATGACGGCCGTGGTCAGCACCAGGGACAGGATTCCGGCGCCCCACAGATACTTGTTCTGATGGCTCATGGTGAAGATGGAGCCCCTGCGGGACCGCAGGTTGAACGAGTGGAAGATCTCCGCCATGGCCATGGTCAGGAAGGCCATGGTCATGCCGTCGGGACTCTCGGCGATCTCCCAGACGCCGGCCTCCATGTAGTGGCCGATGAAATAGGCCGCCAGGGTGATGGCCGTGACCATCAGGCCCTGGTACACCACGTCGAAGGCCAGGCCGCCGGCGAACACGCCGTCGCGGGCGTCCCGGGGCGGGCGCTGCATGTTGTCCTTTTCACCGGGCTCCATACCCAGGGCCAGGGCCGGGAAGCAGTCGGTAATCAGGTTGATCCACAGCAGGTGGACCGGGCGGAGGATCGTGAAGCCCAGCACCGTGGCCATGAAGATGGAGACGACCTCGCTGAGGTTGGACGAGAGCAGGAACTGGATGGCCTTGCGGATGTTGTCGTAGATCCGGCGGCCCTCCTCCACGGCCACGACGATGGTGGCGAAGTTGTCGTCGGCCAGGACCATATCGGCCACGTTCTTCGTCACGTCGGTGCCGGTGATGCCCATGCCGACGCCGATGTCGGCGGCCTTGATGGACGGCGCGTCGTTGACGCCGTCGCCGGTCATGGCGACGATCTTGTTCTGGGCCTTCCAGGCCTTGACGATGCGGACCTTGTGCTCCGGCTGGACGCGGGCGTAGACACAGTACTTGCCGATGTCTTTAGCCAGCTGTTCGTCGGAGATCTCATCCAGCTGCGCGCCGGTGATGGCCTGCTCCGGGCGGTCCAGAATGCCCAGCTGCTTCGCGATGGCAACGGCCGTATCCCGGTGGTCGCCGGTGATCATGACGGCGCGGATGCCGGCGCCCTTGCACTCGGCGATGGCGTCGCGGACCTCGGGACGGATGGGGTCGATCATGCCCACCAGGCCCACGAAAACCAGGTGCTCCTCCAGCGCCTCGGGCGTGCACTCGGGCATGGTCTCATGGGTGCGGTACGCGGCCGACAGGACGCGCAGGGCCTGGTCGGCCATGGCCTTGTTGGCGGCCAGGATCTCCCGGCGCTTCTCCCCGGTCATGGGAATGGCCTTTCCGCCCTCCAGCACGAAGTCGCAGCGGTCCAGCACCACGTCGGGCGCGCCCTTGGTGTACTGCACGAAGCCGCCCTCCACCCGGTGCACCGTGGACATCATCTTCCGGCCGGAGTCGAAGGGTGCCTCGCCCACGCGGGGCGTCTTGTCCTCCAGCGTCGTCTTGTCCAGCTGCAGGGAGGTGGCGTAGTTGACGAGGGCCGCCTCGGTGGGCTCGCCCTGGGCGTTGCCGTCCTCACCGACGGTGGCGTCGCAGCAGAGGGCCATGGCCGTGGCCAGCAGGGCCTCGTCCTCGCCGTAGTGCTCCACGACGGTCATCTTGTTCTGCGTCAGGGTACCGGTCTTGTCCGAGCAGATGATCTGGGTACATCCCAGGGTCTCCACGGCCGTCAGCCGGCGGATGACGGCGTTGCGCCGGGACATCTTCGTGACGCCCATGGATAGCACCAGGGTCACGACCGTGGCCAGGCCCTCGGGGATGGCGGCCACCGCCAGGCTGACGGCCACCATGAACGTGGACAGCAGCGTCTCGCCGGAGAAGTCGCCCTCCCGCAGGACGCTGAACACGAAGATGAACGCGCAGATGCCCAGCACCATCCAGCTGAGGATCTTGCCCAGCTGGTTCAGCTTCCGCTGCAGCGGCGTCTCGCCGGAGGCGGTCTCGTCCAGGGCGGTGGCGATCTTGCCCATCTCAGTGTTCATGCCGGTGGCGGTGATCACGGCCGTGCCGCGGCCGTAGACCACGGTGGAGCCCATGTAGACCATGTTCTTCCGGTCGCCCAGGGGGACGTCCTTGGCCTGGCCCTCCAGACTCAGCGTGTCCGCATGCTTGTTGACGGGCACCGATTCACCGGTCAGCGCGGCCTCCTCGATCTTCATGCTGGCCGACTCCAGAATCCGGCCGTCGGCAGGCACGGCGTCGCCGGCCTCCAGCAGGACGATGTCGCCCACCACCAGCTCTTCGCTCTTGACGGACACGTGCTTACCGTCCCGGAGGACTTTGCTGGTGGCTGCCGTCATCTTCTGCAGGGCCTCGATGGCCTTTTCCGCCTTGCTCTCCTGGAACACGCCCAGGACCGCGTTGAGCACGACGACCAGCAGGATGATGATCACATCCGCGAACGACTCATGGGAGTAGATGGCCGTGACGCCGGAGATGGCAGCCGCGGCCAGCAGGATGATGATCATCGGATCCTTCAGCTCCTCCAGGAACCGCTTCCAGAGGGGCACCGGCGGCTTGCCCGCCAGCTTGTTCGGGCCGTCCCGCTCCAGGCGCTTCGCGGCCTCGTCGGCGGCGATGCCGCCGGGGGTGCTCTGCATCTCCTGCAGTACGGCGTCGCCGGACTCGAGATAATAGCGCTTGTCCAAGTTCTTCCCAACTCCTTCTTTCGGCCATGGGCCGTGCTTGGATGCAGCCGCCGGGCGGCGGCGGGATCCCACGTCCGTCCTCCGGAATCATGCACCAAAAAAGACCCATGTGTAGCTGCACCGGAACTACACATGAGTCTCATTCTTTAAGGCAAACCAGGCCGGAGGGCCATGCGTGTTGGCTTGCCACGCGGCCGGGCCGCGCGAATTACTCCCCCATGATTCTGTGGACTTTTTCTGAGTATACCATGGTTCCCGGCCCCCGTCAAGCGCCCGGACCGGGCTCCGGCGGGTTTTCTTTTCGACCGGCGTTCAGATACGCCTGCAGCGCAGGCAGCCGGCGGCGGGCCTCCTCCTGCCCGCGGCGGTACAGGCGGCGGAGCTTCTCCGTATCCTGCTCCGTGCGCGACACGTCCACCGGCTCCTGCGGGCGGATGACGAAGATCCTTCCGCTGCGCTCCAGCCGGGCGATCTGCTGCTGCAGGACGTTGTACCGCTCCGGGATCGTCCTGCAGCGCTGGACGAAGGCCGGATACGGACGGTAGGCCATCTCATACGCTGCGGCCATGGCCGGCGAGACCGGCCGCTTCCGATACCCCTCCTGGCGGGTCAGCACCAGGACGATCCGCGTGTACCCCTGCTGCAGGGCCCAGGGCAGCGGGATGGACTGGGCCACCGCGCCGTCCATGGCCAGGTGGCCGTCCACCTGCACCGGCGTCGAAAGCAGCGGCATGCTGCACGAGGCGCGGCAGGCCAGCAGGATGTCGCTGCTGACGCCCTTCTCGTGGGCCACGCTCTCGCCGGTGTGCAGGTCGGTGGTGAAGGCGAACAGCCGCTGGGGAGAGCGGCAGAACGCCTCGTAGTCCAGCGGCTCCAGCCGGTGGCTGACCTCGCCGAACAGGAAGTCGAAGTTGAACACCGAGTGGCGGCGCAGCAGATTTCCCAGCCCCAGGTACCGCGGATCGTTGACGAACCGCAGATTCACCCGGGCCGTCCGCCCCGGCTGGCCGGACACGTAGTTGATGGCGCACAGGGAGCCGGCCGACACGCCGGCCACCGCCGGGAACGCCAGTCCCGCCTCCTGGAACACGTCCAGCACCCCCGCCGTGAACAGGCAGCGGAGGCTGCCGCCCTCCAGCAGCAGCGCCGTATTTTCGTGCAAACGGATCACCTCCGTGGTACGGAGCCTCAGCCGGCCAGCAGCGCCAGCAGGGCCTCCGGTGTCACCGTGTCGTTCATGCCGAACCGCAGCATGCCGCAGAGCGTCTGGGGCAGGCCGCGGACGACGGTGTTGATGCCCGGGTTGGTGGACAGCGTCACCCGGACGCCCAGCTCCGTCAGCGTCGCCTGGGTCAGGGTGCTGTACGCGCCCGAGGGATACGCCAGCACATTGACGGGCTGGCCGGTGGCGGCCTCCAGCTCGCTGCGGCTGCGGGTGAAGTCGGCCGTCAGCGCCGCCACGTAGTCCTCCTCCGACTCGCCGGGCAGGGGCAGGATCGTCTCGCGGAACGGCCCGTCGCCGTCCTCGAACGGCGCCCACTGGTGCATGTCGTACGTGTGGCTCTGGACCGAAATGGTCCCGGACGCCGCCATCTCGGCCGCCTGCTCATAGGAGAAGTGGGGCGTCATGGCGTTGCCGGTGTCCTTGTACGTGTCCTTCCCCACGGAGACGCCGATGGCGAAGATCGTGGCCTTCATGCCGTACTGCTCCAGAATCGGCCAGGCCAGCTCGTAGTTGCTGAGATACCCGTCGTCGAAGGTGATGACCACCGGCTTTTCCGGCAGGTCCGCCCCCTCGTACACGTACGCCATCAGGTCGTCGAAGGTGACGGCCGTGTAGCCGTTCTCGGCCAGGGCGCGGATCTGGGCCTCGAAGTTGGCCGCGGACATGGTGTCGCCGCCGTCGCCCTCCTCCGCAAGATTGTGGTACATGAGGATCGGCACCTGCGCCGAGATCGCATCCTCCGCCAGGGGCGTGGGCTCCAGGGACGCGGCGAAGTGCTCCGCCGCGTTGTCGGCCGTCACGTACGTGCCGAAGTCGTCGGGCATCCACACGGCGTCGCCGCCGAAGATCCGCGCGGCGATCATCTCGCCCACGTTGTTGCGGAAGTGGGTCGCGTCGTAGAAGTACCGCGGCTCGCAGCTGACCGACGAGCACGAGAAGTCCCAGAAGGGCGTCACCTCCGCCAGGGCCTCGTAGAAGGCGGCCACGTCCTCCCGGGCGAAGTTGTCGAAGTAGTCGATATACACCGGCCCGGCCACGACGATCAGGTTGACGCCGGCCCCGGCGCAGAGGTCCCGGATGGCCGCCACGCTCTCCATGCAGCTGGCCGTCTGGTACAGGCCGTACGGCCCGCTCTGCGGGTAGTCAGCGAACACCGGGTACGCCTGCAGGTACGACGCCAGGCTGCCGATGGGCTCGGCGTCCCTGGCCCGCTTGTCGTAGACGCCCGTGGCCTCATCGAACACGTCGAACGTCTGGGGCAGGATCGTATCCTCCCCCCGGGCCTGCAGCTTGGCCAGGCCGTACCGCGGGTCGGCGAACAGGTAGCGGGTAAAGTACTCCAGGGCCGACGTGTCGGGGTCCACGGCGTAGTGCAGGCCGTGGGTCAGGCCGTTGGACTCGTCGTCGTACGTGACGCCGTTGTCGATGTAGACGTTGAGGACCAGGTTCTTCACCTCGTAGTGCTCCACCAGGTAGCGGGCGATCTTTTCGCAGTCGCGCATGTCGGCGCCGTACATGAAGAGGTTGTAGAAGCTGGCGTCCAGATACTCGTTGAACGCCTCCACCGGCAGCGAGCTGGTGGAGGAGCAGCCGAGGATGTAGGAGTCGTATTCGTCGTGGTGCTGCTCCAGCCAGGTGGTTTTGGCCACCCGGGGGTTGTTCGTCTCGTCGTACGAGAACCACTGGAGGAACCGGTCGCCGAAGGCGCCGAACGGGTCGGTGACGAAGTTGAACGCCGCCAGCAGCACGGCCAGCAGCAGCACCGTCCCGAAGAACATGCAAAGCCACTTTTTGGGGGACATGGGTGCGCCTCCTTCAGAACTGCCCGTAGATGAACTCCGACGAGATGTACCCCGCCCGGAAGATGCCGAACACCAGCAGCGCCGTCAGCAGCGCGGCCAGCGCCAGCCACTGGACGAAGCCGCGGCAGCCGGCCAGACGCTCCCGGATATGCACGCCCCGCTCCTGCAGCAGCTCCACCGTCTCCACCACCGCCACGCCTGCGGCCACCACCAGCAGGTCGGCGGCGCTGAGGCCCAGGGTCAGCAGCGTCCCGTCCCACAGCTGGGAGAGATGGGGCGCCGTCACGGTGGTCCACAGCAGCGTCAGCGCCGTCAGCAGCCGCGGCGCGCGGGTCAGGTACCGCCCCAGGAACACCAGCAGCGCCGTGCGCGCCATCTGGAACAGGCGCCAGGGCCGGGATTTGTCGTCGATCCGCAGCGCGGCCTTCCAGCTCTGGAACCGCCGCTCCATCAGCAGCGAGGCGGTGATCACCGCGCCGTTCCACAGGCCGAAGGCGATGTACCGGAAGTTGGCCCCGTGCCAGATGCCGATGACGAGATAGACCACGAACGTGGCCAGGGAGGTGGCGAAGATCTTCCCCGGCAGGCCGCCGATGTGCCGCCGGGCCCACTTGCCCAGCCGCCCGAAGGGCTTCGACAGGGACAGAGGATAGAACAGATAGTCCCGCATCCACTGGCCCAGGGTGATGTGCCACCGGCGCCAGTAGTCGGCCAGGGACGTGGCGAACAGCGGCCGCCGGAAGTTGACGGCCAGCTCGATGCCCAGCATCCGGGCCACGCCGCGGGTGATGTCGATGCCGCCGGAGAAGTCGCAGTACAGCTGCACGCAGTACAGCAGCACGCCGAAGGCGATGACCGCGCCGCCGTAGGGGCAGTTCTCCACGATCACCGTGTCCACCAGCACGGCGGCCCGGTCGGCGATGACCATCTTCTTGAAGTAGCCCCACAGGGCCAGCTGCAGGCCGAACTGGATGTCCCGCCAGTCGATTTGCCGCTCCGCCAGCAGCTGGGGCGCCAGCGCGTCGTACCGGCCGATGGGGCCCTGGACCATCTGGGGGAAGAACGAGACGAACAGGGCGTATTTGGCCGGGTTGCGCTGGGGCGCGTACTTGTCCCGGTAGACGTCGATCACGTACCCCATGGCCTGGAACGTGAAGAACGACAGGCCCAGGGGCATGACGAAGTCCCACCGGGGCAGCCGGCCGCCGACGGACGCCGGCAGCAGGTCCACGGTGAAGTCCCAGTATTTCATGGCGTACAGCAGGCCGAAGCAGAGGACGGCCGCGGCAGCCGCCACGGCCTTCTTCTTCCGCTTCAGCGCGGCGGCGCCGGCCCTGTCGCCCTTGGCCAGGGCCGCGCGGGCCCGGTTCAGCCGGCCCAGGGCCAGCCCCGCCGCCCAGGTGACGGCGGCGACGCCCGCCAGCCAGACGAAGCCGCCGGCGCCGCCGGCCGCATAGAACACCAGGCTGGCCGCCAGCAGCAGCACCCACTGCCCCCTCCGGGGCACCAGGTAGTACAGCACCACCGCGGCCGCCGCCAGGGCCACGAAGGCCCAGGAGGTAAAGGCCATGGTCTTACGCCTGGGCCCGCTCGATGAGCTCGACCATGGCGTCCACGGAGTTGAAGTTCTCCGGCTGCAGGTCCTCCACGTTGATCTCCACGTCGAAGGTGTCCATCAGCTCCGTGACGATGGAGACGATGTCCAGGGAGTCCACCAGGCCGTCGTCAATCAGGGCCGTCTCGTGCTCAAAGTCGATGCCGGGGCAGATTTCCGTCAGAATTTCAATGATTTTCGCTCGCATGGTTCGTCCTTTCCCCGGCCGCCAGGACGATGGACTGCCATCCGTCCGGCCGGTATCCGTGTTTTTCGTAGAATCGCTCCGCAGGAGCGTTGCCCTGCCGGGCCCAGACGGTGCTCCGCTGGCCGCCGTTCTCCCGGAGGCAGGCGTCCAGCAGCCGCCCGGCCAGACCGTGACCGCGCAGATCGGCCCGGACGGCCAGGTGGCGGATCTCCCAGCTGCCGCGGCCGGGGGCGTAGTGGAGGAGGCCCGCGATGCCGCGGCCGTCCTCCAGCGTCACCACCTGCCGCCCGGCCAGGGCCGCCGCCAGGGCCTCCGGCGGCGGCAGGCAGCCGGTGAGCCCGTCGAAGTGGGCCGCCAGAAACGCCTCCACCGCCGCGGCCTCCGCCGGGCCGGGGAAGCGGCAGGCCTCCCCGGCTCCGGCCGGCGGCTCCGCCGGCCGGCTGCGCCGGGCCCGGCGCAGGACCTCCCGGAAGCCGGCCGCCTCCAGCCGCCCGGCGGCGGAGCGTGCGGCCGCCGCGTCCTTCTCCCGGAAGGCGATCTCCGTCACCGCCGGCCGCTCCAGCCGCGGCTTTGCGGCCGCGGCCCCGGCCTGGAGGCAGAACGTCAGCAGGTCGTGGTCCCCCCTCCGCCGGGCAATCCACAGGCCGCCGTCGAACGGCTCCGCGGCCGCGCCCTCGGCCACCCAGGCCGCCCAGTCGGCCGTCAGGGGCTGGTTCGTGAACACGCCGCGCTGCAGCTGGGCCCGGACCAGGGCCGCCAGCGCCTCCGGCCGCTCAATCCGCTCCATGGAGATACCGCTCCTTCAGCAGCACCCGGTCCACCTTGCCGTTGGCGTTGTACGGCAGCCGCTCCAGCTGCACGTAGACGTTTGGCAGCATGTACTTGGGCACGGCCGCCCGCATGGCTTTCGCCAGGGCGTTGCTGTCCGGCGTGCCGGCGTAGACGCAGACGATCCGGTCCCGCGCGCCGTCGTAGAGGCAGGCGGCCGCCTCGATGCCCTCCACCGCGTGGAGCGCCACCTCGATCTCGCCCAGCTCGATTCGGTAGCCCATGTGCTTGATCTGCCCGTCCCGCCGGGACAGGAAGTACAGCAGCCCGTCCCGCTCCACGGCCACGTCGCCGGTGCGGTAGAGCAGGTCCGGATAGTCGGGCTGCAGGGGATTCTGCACGAAGGCGGCGCGGGTCTTGTCCCAGTCGGCGAAGTAGCCCCGGGCCAGGCCGGTGCCCCGGACGCAGATCTCCCCCGGCTCCCCGGGGGGCACGGGCCGCAGCCGCTCGTCCAGCAGCAGGATCTCCTTGTTTTCGCAGGCCGTGCCCAGGGGGATGGCCTCGTCGTCGGCGAATTCCCGCTCCAGCCGGTAGCCGGTGCAGTCCACCGTGACCTCCGTGGGGCCGTAGAGGTTGATGACCTGCAGACCCGGCACGGCCCGCCGCCAGGCGTTCACGTGCCGCGCCTGGAGGGCCTCGCCGCCCAGGGCGGCCGTCCGCAGGGCCCGGGGCGCCGCCTTCGTCAGCGCGCCGGAGGCCGCCGTCAGGTGGAAGGCGGACGTGGCCCAGTTGATGGCCGTGACGCCGTCCCGGTCCATGGCCTGGAGGGCCAGCAGCGGGAAGGTGAAGAACTTCTTCGGGTAGATCCGGCAGGTGGCCCCCAGCTTCAGCGTCTGGTACACGTCCTTCACCGACAGGTCGAAGTAGAACGGCGCCTGGTTGCCGAACACGTCGTCGCCGGTGTAGCCGCAGAAGCCGGTCATCCAGTCGGTGAAGTCGATGACGCTGCGGTGGGCAATGACGATGCCCTTGGGCACGCCGGTGGAGCCGGAGGTGAAGAGGATGTAGACGGGATCCACGTCCAGCACCCGCCGCCGGCGGGCGGAGAGCAGCGCCTCATCGGCCGCTGCGGCGAAGCCCTCGGCCAGCGGCAGGACCGGGCAGCAGTCGGCCAGGGCCTCGGCCAGCGGCCGGTCGCCCTCCGGGAACAGCAGTGCCCGGGCGTGGAGCTGCTCCAGGATCCGCCGGATCCGCGGCTGGGGCATCCGGTTGTCCACCGGCACGTAGCAGCACCCGGCGTACAGCACGCCCTGCATGGCCGCGATGCTCTCGGCCGTCCGGTCCACCAGCACGGCCACCGGCGCGTTGACGCCGTCCGTCCGCGCGGCCAGATACGTGCCCAGTGCCATGGCCCGCTGCCGCAGCTGGGCGAAAGTGATGGTCTCCCGCTCGTCGATGAAGGCCGCCTTGTCGCCGCAGGCCGCGGCGGAGCGCTCCAGGTATTCCAAAACGTTTCTCTGCATGGGCGTTGCCTCCCGAAAACACTTGACAGTTCACGAAATTATACCACATTTCTCCGAAACAGTAAAGCCGCCGCCGCGGTTCTGGACAAATCCCCGCCCATCTGGTATGCTGATGCCGAGAGGAGGCGCCGCCCATGGCATTCGACTTCAAGAAGGAATACCGGGAATTCTACCTGCCGAAGAACCGGCCGGAGCTGGTCACGGTGCCGCCGGCGGCCTTCGTGGCCGTCCGCGGCCGGGGCGACCCCAACGAGCCCGGCGGGGCGTACCAGCAGGCCATCGCCGTGCTGTACTCGGTGGCGTACACCCTGCGCATGAGCCGGAAGGCCGGCCACGAGATCGCCGGCTTCTTCGACTACGTGGTGCCGCCGCTGGAGGGCTTCTGGCAGCAGGAGCGCCCCGGCGCCATCGACTACGGCCGCAAGGACGACTTCCGCTGGATCTCCGCCATCCGCCTGCCGGACTTCGTCACGCCGGCGGAGCTGGCCTGGGCCGTCGGGACGGCGTCGGAAAAGAAGGGATTCGACTGCTCCGCCGCCGAGTACTGGACCGTGGAGGAGGGGCTCTGCGTCCAGATGCTCCACCTGGGGCCCTTCGACGACGAGCCGGCGTCGGTGGCGCAGATGGACGGTTTCGCCCGGGAGGCCGGGTACGTCCCCGACTTCACCGAGACGCGGCTCCACCACGAGATCTACCTGTCCGACGCCCGCCGGGTGCCGCCGGAGCGGTGGAAGACCGTGCTCCGCCACCCGGTCCGCCCGGCCTGAGAGGGGGGGCGCGCCGTGGCCAACCACCTGCCCGCGCAGCTGGACGCGTACCTGCTGTCTTTCCCCGGCGCCGCCTGGGACTACCAGCCCCAGTGGCAGTGGGACCGGTACCGGATCGACAACCACCTGTTCGCCGCCGGCTGCTGCCCGGACGCCAAATACCGCACGTACGGCGGCCGCCGGCTGCTGACCCTCCGCTGCGATCCGCAGCTGGCCGAGCTGCTGCGGGCGGAGTTCCCGGCCATCCTGCCGGGCTTCTACACCGACAAGCGCACGTGGATCTCCGTGGACCTGGACGGCGGCGTCCCGGAGGACGTGCTGCGGGATCTGTGCGCCGCGGCCCACCGGATCGTCTTTTCGAAGCTGCCCAGGTACCGCCGGCGGGAGCTGGCGCCGCAGGCGGAAGAAACGATGGCGCAGCCGCCCGTACCGCGCGGCTGAGGAGGGGATTTTATGCGGCTGTTCTGTGCCATACCGTTCCCGCCGGACGTCCGGGCTGCCCTGGCGGCGTACCAGCGGCAGCTGCGGGAGGCCGGCGCGGCCGGGAACTTCACCCGGCCGGAGAACCTCCACCTGACCCTGGCCTTCCTGGGGGAGACGGGCGCCGTCCGCCCGGCGGCCAAAGCGCTCGCCGCCGCGGCGGACCGGGCCTTCCCGCTGACCCTGGCGGGCAGCGGCCGCTTCGGCGACGTGTTCTGGGTGGGCGTAACGCCCTGCCCGGCCCTGGAGGCCCTGGCCGGAGCTCTGCAGCAGCGGCTGCGGGATGCCGGCTTCGCCCTGGAGGACCGGCCCTTCCGGCCGCACATCACGCTGCTCCGCCGGGCCGCGCTGCCGCCGCAGCTGCCGCCCCTGCCGCCGGTGACGTTCTCTGCCGACCGGATCGTCCTGTTCGAGTCCGCCCGGGAGGGCGGCCGGCTCGTCTACCGGCCGGTGCAGGAAAAGCGCCTCCGGGCTTGACACGGCCGGCCCCGTGCTGGTATGATACGTACAACAGCCCCCGCGACTGACGGATTCAGGTGGAGCACCACCGGGGAGCGGGCGGCTGCCGGACATTTGCCGACCGTCTGGGCAGTCCTGCCGCAGGGCAGGGCTGCCCTTTTCGTTTCTGCGGCAGGCCATCCGGGGAAAGGAGAAACGACCATGCCGGAAAATCTCACGGAGCTGCTGCGGAACAACCCGTATCCCGGCCGCGGCATCGTCCTGGGCCGCACGTCCCTGCCGGAGGGCAGCGCGGCCGTCATCGCCTACTGGATCATGGGCCGCAGCGCCAACTCCCGGAACCGGATCTTCACCAGGACCGACGACGGCATCCGCACGGAGCCGAAGGACCCGTCCCGGGTGGCGGACCCGTCCCTGATCCTCTACCGTCCCGTGGCCATGGCCGGAAGCCGGACCATCGTCACCAACGGCGACCAGACGGAGACCGTCCGGGACTTCCTGCTGCGGGGTGAGACGTTCGAGGCCGCGCTGCGGACCCGGACGTTCGAGCCGGACGCCCCCAATTTCACGCCGCGGATCTCCGGCCTGCTGGAGCGGGACGGCAGCTACCGGCTGGCCATCCTCAAGGCGTCCGCCGGCCGGCGCTGCCTGCGGCAGTTCTTCGAGTACCCGGGCGAGGACGGCGTGGGCCACCTGCTGACCACGTACCGGGGCGACGGCGATCCGCTGCCCTCCTTCGCCGGGGAACCGGTGCCCGTGGCGCTGGACGCCCCCGACGCCGAAGCCTTCGCCGGGCGGCTGTGGGACGCGCTGAACGGCGACAACCGCATCTCCCTGTTCGTCCGCTGCATCGACCTGGGCAGCGGCCTTGCCCGGACGTGCGTCGTCAACCGGTACGGCGACGGCTGGTCCGAGGCCCCGGAGACCCCCATCTGGAAGTGAGGTATGGCACCATGAAGGAACTGGAACTGAAGTACGGCATGAATCCCAACCAGAAGCCCGCGCGGCTGTTCATGGACGGCGGCGGCGACCTGCCCTTCACCGTCCGCAACGGGCGGCCCGGGTACATCAACTTCCTGGACGCCCTCAACTCCTGGCAGCTGGTGCAGGAAGCCGCCGAGGCCACCGGCCAGGTCTGCGCCGCGTCGTTCAAGCACGTGAGCCCCACGTCCGCCGCCCTGGGCCGCGTCCTGCCGCCGGCCCTGAAGCGGGCCTGCTTCGTGGACGACATCGAGGGCCTGGACGACTCGCCCCTGGCCTGCGCCTACGCCCGGGCCCGCGGCACCGACCGCATGAGTTCCTTCGGCGACTGGGTCGCCCTGAGCGCCGTCTGCGACGAGACCACCGCCCGGATCCTCCGTCGGGAGGTCTCCGACGGCGTCATCGCCCCCGGCTACACGCCCGAGGCCCTGGCCATCCTCCGGGAGAAGCGGAAGGGCGGATACAACATCATCGAGATCGACCCCGGCTACGTCCCGGCCCGCCGGGAGCGGAAGATGGTCTACGGCGTCACCTTCGAGCAGGGGCGCAACGACTTCCGCATCGACCGGGCCCTGCTGTCCAACGTCGTCACGGAGAACAAGGCGCTGCCCGAGGAGGCCGCGCTGGAGCTGATGCTCTCGCTGATCACCCTCAAGTACACCCAGTCCAACTCCGTCTGCTACGCCTACGACGGCCAGATCATCGGCGTCGGCGCCGGCCAGCAGTCGCGGATCCACTGCACCCGCCTGGCCGGGAACAAGGCCGACCTGTGGCACCTGCGCCAGCACGAGCGCGTCCTGGACCTGCCCTTCCGGCCGGAGCTGGGCCGCGCCGAGCGGGACAACTGCATCGACGTCTACCTGTCCGCCGACGAGTCCGGCGACGTGCTGGACGACGGGAAGTGGCAGCAGTTCTTCACCCGCCGGCCGGAGCCCTTCTCCCGGGACGCGCAGCTGGCGTACCTGCGGACCATCTCCGGCGGCGCGCTGGGCTCCGACGCGTTCTTCCCGTTCCCCGACAACATCGAGCGGGCCCGCCGCAGTGGCGTCACGTACATCGCCGAGCCCGGCGGCTCCATTCGGGACGACGCCGTCATCGACTGCTGCAACCGGTACGGCATGGTCCTGTGCTTCACCGGCATGCGCCTGTTCCACCACTGAACGCGAAGCGCCCGGCGCGGAAGAGCCCCTCCGCACCGGGCGCTGTCCTTATTCGATCACGGCTATGCCGCGTCGGCAGTGTCGTCCGTGGCTCCGGTGGTCTCCCCGGAAGCCTCGTCGGCAGCGGCGGCGTCATCTGCAGTGTCGGCAGCAGCGTCGGTGCCGGCGGTATCCGTCGCCTCAGCGCCGTCGGCTCCATCTGTGGCGTCGGCAGAACCCGTGGCGTCGGTGCTGTCCGTAGTATCCGTGCTGCCCGTGGTGTCCGTGGCGTCGGTGGCGTCCGCGGAATCCGCAGGCTCAGCGGGCGCTGTGGTGTCGGTGGTGTCAGTCGTATCGGTCGTATCGGTGGTGTCAGTGGTGTCGGTGGTCTCAACGGTGTCGTTGGCGCTGGTGTCCTCCTCATCCTGGCTGGTGCAGCCCACCAGCAGAGACAGGGACAGCACGGCAACGGCCGCCAGAATCCAGAAACGTTTGCTCTTCATTTTTCATTTACTCCTTTTTCAGTGGTTGCAGCCGCCTCCCGGCGACTATACCCCATTCGACGCATTCACGCCTCTGAGGTTCCGATTTCCCATGAATATTCATACTTCTTTTACAAATTATTCATATTTCACAGAGGAGGCGTATACTTCCCGCGCTCTGCGGAACAATAAGGTATTCACGGCGGCGGACGCACTCAGTTTACTTTTTCTGCAGGATCCGTTATAATAGGACTATCTTCGATTCCCATGGCATGCGGAGGGATGCGCGATGAATTGTATCAAATGCGGTCGGGAAATTCCCGACGGTGAGCTCTTCTGTGCTGCCTGCAGCATGACTCCGGAGGCGGCGGAGCCGCCCCGCAGCCATGGTAAACCCCAGAAGCCGGCGTCCGAGCCGCGGCCGGCACCCCGGCAGGCACATCCTGCCCCCCGGGCGTCCGCAGCCAGGGCGGAGGCCCCCCGCCGGAACGGGAAGCTCATCGCGGCACTGGTCGTCGTCTGCCTGCTGCTGGCCGGTGCAGTTGCCTACATCGTCCTGAGCCATGGCAGCATTCTGGCAGAGCAGCGCCGGATTCGCGCCAAGGAGGCCGATCTGCTGCTGCGGGAGGCCCAGCTGGCCGAGCAGGAGCAGGCGCTGGAGGATCTGCAGACGGAGCTGACGGCTGCACAGACGTCGATCGAGGAGCTGGAGACGCAGATTGAGGAGCTGGAGCGGCAGCTGAACGTCTCGCAAAGCACCGTTTCGCAGTCCCAGTACGACATGACCTCCCAGCAGCAGGAGATGGACCTGCTGTCGGAGGAAAACGCCACGCTGCTGGCCGAGGTGACAGACCTGGAGAGCCAGGTGGAGCAGCTCAACGGCCAGGTAAACACGCTGTCCGCCTCCAACTCCGCCTATGCCACCAAGGTCAATTTCATGGATACGTACGTGGTGTTCGTCAACAACGACGGCTCTGATCTGTACCATACGTACGACTGTTCCCAGTTCATCCGCCAGAGCTTCTGGGCCTACAGCCGCAAGCTGGCCGAAAGCAACGGCTTCCAGCCCTGCCCGCTCTGCTGCCAATAAAAACAATCTGACTGCCTGACTGCGAAACGTATAGACTGGCCAAACGTGTTGAACAGTGAGCTCATTTGGGTTGACCAGTCTCTTACGCTCTGGATGCCGGTTCAGGTGGCTGTGGAAGCCGCCGGGACTGGAGGGCCAGCGGCTTCGCTGTACTTTCCGGGATTTTTCCGGAAGCAGGTATCGGGCCGGCTCCTGTGGTGCTTCCGGCTGGCCTGGTTCATGCCATACTTCTCCGCAAGCCTCATCAAGGTCTGCAATATACGTTTCTTTCCTATGACGGATGTACCCCTCTCTCGTCAGGTTGTTGTCTGCAACCCGATGAGATTCTATCCCTTGTTTCTTTACTATAGTAAAAGCGGCGACTATGCGCCGTGATCTGCCCTTGCAAAATCCGGGGTGGTGTGCTATAGTGGTTTCCAGCGAAAACCGCACAATTCCATAGGGGGGTCGGGGGAACCCGGCTGAGATACCGGCTGATACCGCCGGTGACCCGTTGAACCTGTTGGGTAATGCCATCGTAGGGAGGATTTCGGCGCGCGATTCCGCGTTTCAAGCCGCTCAGCGAAGGCTGTGCGGCTTTTTCGCGGAATTTGTAGGGGAGGAATCCAGTATGCAGAAAAAAACGTGGGAGCTGAAGGACGTCATCATGATGGCGATCCTCGGCGTCGTCTTTTCGGCGGTGTATATGGCGGTGTTCCAGGGAGGCCTGGCCATCTCCACCGCGCTGACGCCGCTGGGCCTGTCGAGCTTCGGCTTCGAAATCATCTACGGCGTCTGGTTCATGGCGGCCACTCTGGCGGCCTACATCATCCGGAAGCCCGGCGTGGCCCTGATCACCGAGGTGCTGGCCTCGGCCATCGAGCTGCTCATGGGCAACTCCGGCGGCCTGACCGTCGTGCTGACCGGCTTCATCCAGGGCGCCGGCGCCGAGGTGGTGTTCGCCCTGTTCCGGTACCGCAAGTGGAACCTGGGCACCATGAGCCTGGCCGGCATCGTCTCGGCCGTGTTCATCTTCTGCTATGAGCTGTACTATCTCAACTACATTGCGCTGGCTCCGGGCCTGCTGATCGGGCAGCTGGCCGTCCGCTTCGTCAGCGCGTTCGTGTTCTCGGGCCTGATCTGCAAGCTGGCCGGCGACGGCCTGGCCAAGACCGGCGTGGTCAAGAGCTACGCCATCGGCGCCAAGGCGGACATCGGCAAGGTATACGACGAGGAGGAATAAACCATGGAAAAGCTGAAAATCGTTCTGGACTGGTTCCCCAACACGAACCACACCGGCTTTCTGCTGGCGGAGAAGCGCGGCTGGTTCCGCGACGCGGGACTGGACGTGGAAATTGACGGCGAGGTACACGGCAGCATGCACCTGCACGGGGCCGATCTGATCTGCGGCCCGGAGATCTCCATGCTCGACTGCATGGAGCGTGGCGAGGACATGACGTGCGTGGCCACCCTGACGCAGAAGTGCGACTCGGGCATCGTCTCCCTGAAGGAGGCCGGCATCACGCGGCCCCGGGAGCTGGAGGGCAAGCGCCTGACTCACTGGTCCCCCGCCTGGTTCCACAAGGCCATCGGCCGCGTGGTGGAGGTGGACGGCGGCGACTACTCCAAGGTCAAGCTGCTGAACATGGACGTGGGCGACATCGTCGCCACCCTGGGCACCGTGGCCGACGCCACCTGGGTCTACGAGAACTGGGAGAACCAGGTGCTGCTGGAGGCCGGCAAGGAGATCAACTACTTCAACCTGGGCGACGTGGACCCGATCTTCGACTTCTGCGCCCCGGCCATGGCCGCCGCCAAGGCCACGCTGGAGGAGAAGCCCGAGGCCGTGCGGAAGCTCCTGGCCGTGCTGGACCGGGCGTACCGCGAGGTGGTTGCCCATCCGGAGGAGACGGTGCTGGAGGTGCGGGACCGGATGCCCGAGGGCTCTTCCGACTCGCTGCTGATCCGCAGCCAGCGTCACCTGACGCCGATCCTGCTGGACGATCAGGGCCGCTGGGGCCGCATCCGCCCCGAGCGGTGGGACCGGATGGCCGACTACATGCTCAGCGTCGGCGTCATCTCCCGCCGCCGCCCCACCGAGTACACCAACGACTACTTCGAGGCATGAGCATCCGCTTTGAAAACCTGCAGTTCACGTACTTTGAAGACCGCAAGCCGGTGCTGACCCAGGTCAGCGCGGAGTTCGACGCGTCGGAGGTCACGGTGCTCACCGGGGCCTCCGGCTGCGGGAAGTCCACGCTGCTGTACCTGGCAGCCGGCCTGTACCCCCACGCGGCCGGCCTGGTCCAGGCCGGCCGCGTCACCGTGGAGGGGCAGGTCCCCGGCGACCTGGCCCCACCGGAGCGGGCGCGGCTGGTGGGCATGATGTTCCAGAACCCGGAGCTGCAGTTCTGCATGGACACGGTGCGCAACGAGCTGATCTTCTGCCTGGAGAACCTGCGCACCGACCCGGCGGAGATTGAGGCGAAGCTCCGCGCGGCCCTGGACTTCTGCGGCATCGCCCACCTGGAGCACCGGACGCTGCTGAGCCTGTCGGGCGGCGAGCGGCAGAAGGTGATGCTGGCCTGTCTGACGGCCATCGGCCCCCGGTGGCTGCTGCTGGACGAGCCCTTCGCCAACATCGACGAGGACTCCGCCCGCGCCATCGCCGCCGGCCTGGGCCGGCTCCACCGGGAGCGGGGCGTGGGCATCCTGGCGGTGGACCACCGGCTGGACAGCTGGCTGGACGTGGCCGACACGGTCCGCGTCCTGGACGGCGGGCAGCTTCTGCCGGACGTGCTGGACGCCCGGAACCTGGACGCGGCCCGGCTGGAGGCGCTGGGCATCATCGTCCCCGGCGCCTCCTACGCGCCGTCGCTGCCGCCGGCGGCGCCGGGCGACGTGGTGCTGGAGCTGCGGCACCTCTCCCTCCGCCACCGGGAGAACGCCGTGCTGCGGGACGTGAACGCGTCTTTCCGCCGCGGCTGCATCTACGCGGTGGTGGGCCCCAGCGGCTGCGGCAAGAGCAGCCTGTTCGGCGCGCTGTCGGGCCTCTTCCCCTACGAGGGGGAGGCGCTGCTGGAGGGCCGGAGCCTGCGGAAGCTCCGCCGGGCCGACCTGGGGAAGATCGGCTTCGTGACCCAGAACCCCCAGGACCAGTTCGTGGGCGGCACCGTCCGGAAGGAGATCCTCACCAGCCTCCGGAAGGACCCGGACGCCATGGCCAGGAGCGAGGAGATCCTCCGGGGCATCCGCCTCTGGCGGTATCGGGACATCTCGCCGTACATGCTGAGCCAGGGCCAGCAGCGGCGGCTGGGCGTGGCCGCGCTGATGGCGTACGACTGCCGCTGCCTGGTGTGTGACGAGCCCACGTACGCCCAGGACCGGCGCAGCACCATGGCCATCATGGACGCCCTGTGCCGCCTGGCCCGGGAGCGGGGCGTGGCGCTGATCTTCTCCACCCACGACCGGCAGCTGGCCCGGGACTACGCCGACGAGATTCTGGAACTGAAGGAGGGGACGCTCCGTGCGGTCGCTGAACCCCGCGTGTAAATTCATCGGCCTGCTGGCCGCCACCTTCGTCCTGGCCTCCCGGCGGGACCCGGTGTGGAACCTGGCCGCCTTCGTGCTGAGCATGGCCGCCATCCTCCTGGCCCGGGTGCGGGTGCGGACGCTGCTGCTCCTGCTGCTGCCGGTGGCCCTGGCGGCCCTGGGCATGTTCTTCACCGGCTACCGGTTCGCCGCCGACGGCAGCATGCCCGTCCGGGCCGACATCTTCCTGGTGGGCGGCAGCCGGCTGTGGAACGGCATGCTCCAGGCCAGCCGCGTCCTGGCCTACGCCGGGCTGGGCTACGCCTTCGCCCTGACCACCGACCGGATCCGCATGGTCCGCTCGTTCCAGCGGCAGTTCCACGTGCCCCAGGTCTTTGCCTACGGCCTGCTGGCCGCCTGGGGCGTGTTCCCCCACATGGCCCAGGAGTTCCGGCGCACCCGCGCGGCCTTCCGGGCCCGGGGCATCCGCGTCCTGCCGTTCTCGCCGGCGCTGCTGGCTCCCCTGCTCGTCAAGTCGGTCCGCTGGTCGGAGGAGCTGTCGGTGGCCATGGAGTCCAAGGGCTTCTCCGGGAAGGCGGTGCGCAGCGACTTTGCCCCCATCCGCGTGCAGGCGCGGGACTGGGCCTTCCTGGTCGTCTGCTGCCTGGCGCTGCCGGCGGCGGCCATCTGGCTGTAGGGGCTGGAAATCCCGCCGGCTTTCCGGTATACTGTTCCAGAAGGGAGCGGATGAAGATGGACACCCAACTGGACGAGCTACTCTGGGCCATGGCCGAATACGACGGCGGTGACCCACACCGCATTCAGCACTTTCTGAAGGTGCACGCCTTCGCGGCCTTCCTGGGCCGGCAGGCGCAGCTGGCGCCGGACACCCAGCGCATTCTGGAGGCCGCGGCCCTGGTGCACGACATCGGCATCCGGCCGGCGCTGGCCAGGTACGGCTCCGACGCCGGCCCGCTGCAGGAGCGGGAGGGGCCGCCGGAGGCCCGGCGCATGCTGGAGCGGCTGGGCTTCGACGCGGCGCTGACGGACCGGGTCTGCACCCTGGTGGGCCGGCACCACACGTACACCGGCATCGACGGCCCCGACTGTCAGCTGCTGATCGAGGCCGACTTCCTCGTGAACCTCCACGAGAACGGCGCCTCCCGCGAGGCCGTCCTGGCCGCCCGGGAGCAGATCTTCCGCAGCGACGCCGGCATCCGCATGCTGAACGCGATGTTCGCCGTATAACGGGCACCGCCCCCGCCTGCCAGGGCAGGCGGGGGCGGTGCGTACCATACGGCCGTCACAGCACCAGCATCAGGCTGTTATAGTTGCGCTCCTTCGTCCGCTTCTGAACCGTGAACCAGTCCACAATGGTCAGCACGCCGCAGACGCCCAGTGTCAGCAGCTTCAGGATGCCAATGCCGGTCTCCCCCAGCATGAAGCGGTCGATCCCCAGCGTGCCCAGGCGGCAGCTGGTGGACGATCTGCGGGCCGTCGCCGGAAAAATTTCCGGAAGCACTTGACAGAATATATATATATGATAGATTGTACGAAATACCAGGCAGCCGGCCGGATTTCGTACATTTTTTGTGTTTTTGACGCGGCGGCTGCCGGGTAGACACTTCATCGAAAAGGAGTCACCAGCCATGAAAAAGACCGCATGGATCCCTCTGACATTGGCGCTGCTGCTGGCCCTGTCCGCCTGCAGCGGCGACACGTCCGGGACCGCCTCCCCCTCCGCCCCGGACGATTCTGCCGGGGTCGCCGAACCGTCCGACACCGCCGTCACGCCGGACGCACCGGCAGAGGAGACACCGGAAGCGCCGCCGGAGGAGGCCCCCGAGACGTACGCCGTGGGCGACACCGTCTCCACCGACCTGGCCGAATTCACCCTGGACGACGCCCAGCTGGCCATCGCTCTGGACAACACCCTGGGCGAGAACTACTGCCTGCCCAAGGCGTACGACGCCGAAGCCGACGCCCAGAATCCCTTCGTAGCCCCCACCGGCCACACGTATGCCGCCTTTACGTACACCCTGACGAACCTGGGCCGCACCAGCTACAGCGGTGAGCTGCCCTTCGTGACGGCGGCGTACGGCGACGCCGTCTCCGACCGGCAGGTGGACAGCGTGGAGTACCGCGCCGACGGCGGGACGTGGGAGCCCACCGGCAACGACCCGAACACCACCGTCTTTACCTGGAACTTCGTGCTGGAGGTGGGCGAGACCCGCTCCTTCCGCTCTTCCATCGACCTGCCGGCCGAGGCCGCCAGCCTGTCCGACCCGTTCACCCTGACCGTCGAGCTGCCCGCCTCCGACGGCACCACCGCCAGCTTCGTCTACGAAATCAACCCGGCCGCATGACCGCACCCCGCCCGGAGCCCTGCTCCGGGCGTTTTTTTGGCGGCGGCGCTGTAACGCCGGGAGCTCCGGTGCGTCTAATGGGCAGAAGCAGCAGGAGGGGGGGATCCCGGTGGAGTTTGAGGCCGTCTATCGGCAGTACGGCGGGCTGGTGTACGCATTCCTGCTGCGCCTCTGCCGGGACCCGGCGCTGGCGGAGGAGCTGGCCCAGGAGACCATGTTCCGGGCCATTCTGAACATCGGCGCCTTCCGCGGCGACAGCGGTCTGGCCACGTGGCTCTGCCGGATCGCCCGGAACTGCTACACGGACCATCTGCGCCGCAGCCGCCGGGCCGCGCCGCCCGGCCCGGAGCCGGCCCACGGCGTGCCGGGCCCGGAGGAGGCGCTGGCCGACCGGGACACCGCCGGTCGGATCCTCCGCCTGGCCCAGGCCCTGCCGGAGCCGTACCGGGAGGTCTTTCTGCTCCACGTTCTGGGAGACGTGCCGCTGCAGGCCATCAGTCACCGCTTCGGAAAGAGCGACAGCTGGGCCCGCGTCACCTACTACCGAGCCAAGGCCCGGATCATCGCACAGCTGGAGGAGGAATCGATATGAACTTGGACTGCGACGTCGTCCGCGACCTGCTGCCCCTGTACGCCGACGGGGCCTGCAGCCCCGCCTCGGCCGCCCTGGTGGAAGCCCATCTGGCCGGCTGCCCCGCCTGCCGGCGGCTGCATCGGGAGATGACGGCCCGGCTGGAGCCGCAGCCGGCCCCCGCGCTCCGCCCGTTCCGCGGCGCCCGGCGGCTGCTGCTGGGCATCATCCTGGCGGCAGCCGTGCTCCTTGCCAGCTTTCTGGTCAACTTCGGCGGCGCCTGGATGGGCGACCGGGCCTCGCCGGGCCACCTGGCCGTCACCGGGCTGTACACGGTGTTCTGGTTCGTGTTCGCGTCCCTGGCGCGGCCCTTCCGGCCGCTGCTGCGGGTGGCCTTCGTCCTCTGCCTGCTGACGGCCGTCTCGGGCCTGCTGGGGCTGGTGGGGCGGTTGGCGGGCGGCGGATACCTGCTGGCGTTCTGCGCCGTGTTCGCCTCCGTCCCGCTCTACGGGCTCCGGCTCTTCCTGGACTGGACGTGGCTGTACACCGCGGCGGCGGCAGCCGGCCTGGCCGGCGCGTGGTGGACCGGGCGGGGTCTCCGGCGGCTGAGGCGGGAGACGGCGGCGTAACGGGACGGGCGGCGGGTACATATCCTGATGGCAGGAAACCATTGAGAGGAGTGTGCCCATGCCAACCGAATCCTACTACCCCTGCTCCGCCGGCTGCGCCAACTGCCCGCGGCGGCAGCAGTGCGCCGTGTCGTCGCCGCTGGAGGTGTTTCTGCAGGAAAACCCGTACCGCGGCCTTCTGCGGATCCAGGCCTTCCGCGGGCCGCAGACGTTCCCGGTGCAGGGCGTGGCCGTGACCGTCAGCCACGCCTTTTCCGACGGCAGCGAGTACGTGTTCTTCACCGGCACCACCGACGAGAGCGGCATCATCGACGCCATCTCCCTGCCGGCGCCGGCCCGCGCCAACTCCATGTCGCCGGACCAGCCCAACCCGGACGCCGTCTACATCGTCCGCGCTCAGGCCGACGGCTTCGTGCCCATGGAGGCGCTGGTGGACATCTTCCAGGACATCCAGACCGTTCAGCCGGTACAGCTGAGATTGGAGTGAGCCATGCTGATTCTGCCTGTGATTCCCGAGACCATCACGGTCCACCTGGGTGCGCCCGACGAAGCCGCCGACAACGTCCGCGTCCCCTTCATCGACTACATCAAGAACGTGGCCTCCAGCGAGATCTACCCCACCTGGCCCGAGTCCTCCCTGCGGGCCAACATCCTCGCCCAGGTCACGTACGCCCTGAACCGGGTCTACACCGAGTGGTACCGCAGCCGCGGCTACAACTTTGACATCACCGCCGTCACCCAGTACGACCAGAAGTACACCCCCGGCCGCGAGATCTTCGAAAACGTGGCCCAGATCGTCGACGGCATCTTCAACGACTACGTGGTGCGTCAGGGCAGCATTGAGCCGCTGTTCACCCAGTACTGCAACGGCACCACCACCACCTGCGACGGCCTCTCCCAGTGGGGCACCGTGGATCTGGCGCAGCAGGGGCTGATTCCCTACGAAATCCTCCAGTACTACTACGGGGAGGACATCAACATCGTCTTTGACGCGCCCACGGGGCCGAACCTGCCGTCCTTCCACGGCCGGCTGCTGCGGCTGGGCGTCGCCGGCGAGGACGTGGCCCTGATCCAGCGGCAGCTGAACCGCATCGCCCGGAATTACCCGGCCATGGGCGGCCCGCTGGAGGTGGACGGCATCTACGGCACCGAGACCGAGGCCATGGTCCGCCGCTTCCAGCAGATCTTCAACCTGGCAGTGGACGGCATCGTCGGCAAGGCCACCTGGTACCGGATCAAGTCCATCTTCGGCGCCGTCAAGGGCCTCAGCGAGCTGGCCGGCGAGGGGCTGCGGCTGGAGGAGGTGGACCGCATCTTCGTCAGCCCTCTGCGCCTGGGGGACACCGGCGAGCCGGTGCAGATCATCCAATACTACCTGTCCCTGCTCGCGTACTTCAACAGCTCTCTGCCGCTGGTCTCCATCAACGGCGTCTTTGACGAGGCCACCGACGCCGCAGTCCGTGCCTTCCAGCAGGAGCAGGGGCTGGCTGTGGACGGCATCGTCGGTGAGCGGACGTGGAACGCGCTGACGGAGTCGTACCGGGATCTCTGGACCTCCCTGCCGGCCCAGGCGCTGGAGCTCTCCGATGAGCTGTACCCCGGCATTTTCCTGACGCCGGGGCAGCAGGGTCCGGAGGTGTCCGCCCTGCAGCGCAACCTGATCCGCGCCGCAGAGCTGAACACCTTCGTCCCGGCCGTGACCGTCACCGGCGTCTACGACGACGCCACTGAGGCCGCCGTCCGGGCCGTCCAGGCGGACGCGGGTCTGGACGTCAACGGCATCACCGGCCCCCTGACGTGGGACGCCGTCGTCCGCCTGGGCCAGCCGGCGGCGTGACGCGCAAAATGCCCGGACGCCGACGGGGCGTCCGGGCATTGGCGTTACTGCATCTCGCAGATGTGGTCGTAGCCGTCCAGTGTCTTTTCGTAGTCGTTGGCTGCCCAGTCGTACTCGGCAAAGCCGTCGTTGTAGGCGAACTGGACCTTGACGGTCCCGTAGTTCTCCAGCATGGCCGGCGGCACGTCGGCCCAGAAGTACACGTCGGCCGCGGCGAAGGGCCCGATGTCGTCCATCATCAGGAATTCGCCCTCGTACGTATACGTGTCGTCAAAGACAATGGTGACCATGGCGTCGATGGAGAAGCCAGAGAGGGTCTCGGTGCCGGTGTTCGTCAGGGTGCCGGCCAGCCAGAAATGCTCGTTGTTCTCGTTGTGGGAGGACACGGAGATGCCGCTGCCCAGTGTCTCGCCGTGCTGGAACTCCGTAATGGCCAGGTCGGCGGTCACGCCCTCCAGGGACGCCGTCCCGCCCAGGGCCAGCTGGGTGGCTGCCGGCGCTTCTGCCGCAGGCTCGTCGGCGGCGGGTGCTTCGTCCGCGGGCGCCTCCTCGGGTACTTCGGCGGTATCCGCGGGGGCAGCGGGCGCCTCCGTCTCTGTGGTCTCCGGGGCGGCGGTGCCTTCGGAGGCGTCTCCGCTGCAGGCGGCCAGCGCCAGCAGAAGCGTCAGCGCCAGGAGGAGGGAAATCGCTTTCTTCATGATCGTTGACTTCCTTTCACATGAGATTCTGCCTGCCGCCGCCGTGGAAATCGAAAAAATGTACGAAACCCCGGCGGCCGCCCGGCATTTCGTACAATCTATCATATATATCTTGTCAAGTGTTTCTGGAAATTTTCTTTTGTGCCGCCGCTCCGCAGCCGGGGCGGCGGCACAGCGTCTCAGGGCTCCACGGCGACGGCCGTCTCCAGTGCCAGGCGCATCATGTCCGTGAAGGACGTCTGCCGGGCCTCGGCCGGCAGGCCCTCGCCGGTGACGAGGTGGTCGGAGATGGTGCAGATGGCCAGGGCGCGGCGGCCGGCCCGGGCCGCGTTGCAGTACAGGGCCGCCGCCTCCATCTCCACGGCCAGCGCCCCCATCTTGGCCCACAGGGCGTTGACGCGGCGGGACTCCGGCAGATCACCGTCGTCCCCATAGAAGCAGTCGGTGCTGACCAGGTTGCCGGCCCGGTACGCCAGGCCCAGCCGCTCGGCCGTCTCGGCGCACGTCCGCAGCAGCGTGAAGTCGGCGATGGGCGCGAAGGTGCCCGGCAGGCCGAACTGGTGGGCATAGTTGGAGTCGGTGCAGGCGCCCTGGCCCAGGACGATGTCCCGCAGGGCCACCGACGCGTGCAGCGCGCCGGCGGAGCCGATGCGCAGGATGTTCTCCACGCCGAAGTCCTCGAACAGCTCCCGGGAGTAGATGCCCATGGACGGCATGCCCATGCCGCTGGCCATGACGGACACGCGGACACCCCGGTACGTGCCCGTGTAGCCCTGGATGCCGCGGACGTTGTTGACGAGCTTCGCGTCCTCCAGGAAGTGCTCGGCGATGAACTGCGAGCGCAGCGGGTCGCCGGGCATCAGGACGGTGCGGCCGAAGTCGGCCGGCGCGGCGGCGATGTGCGGAGTGGGATAGGACATGGGATCGTCTCCTCTCGTTTTTTCTCTATTGTACCCCATCCGCAGCGGAAAGGGAAGCGGCTTCCGCCGCCCGGCTGCGGCGGAGCTCCTCCTCCCGCCGGGCCAGCAGCCGCTTCGTGCACAGGAGGTACACGGCGATGCTGGCCGCCGGCCCCAGCACGTCGGAGACCGGCTCGGCGTAGAACGCCGCCTCGGCGCCGAAAGCCGCCGGCAGCAGGAAGATGGCCGCGAAGTACACCAGCTTCCGCCAGGCCGACAGGGGCAGGGACAGCTGCACCTGACCCATGCCGGTGAAGCCGTCGACGATGGCGTACTGGACGCCCAGAGGAATGATGGCCAGCGTGCAGATGCCGATGGCCCGGACGGCCTCGGCGGCCAGGGCGCCGTCGTCCGTGAACAGCCGGACGAACAGCGGCCCGGCCAGCCGGGCCAGCACGAACATCACCGCCGTGAAGCCCGCGCACAGGGCCGCGATGTGCCGCTGGGCTCCCAGGACCCGGTCGGCGCGGCCGGCGCCGTAGTTGTAGCCCAGGACGCTCTGGGTGCCGGTGCTGATGCCGCCCAGGGGCATCGTCACCACGAGCATGAAGCTCTGGACGATGGTGTTGCACGTGACCAGCAGGTCGCCCCGCTCCGGCCCGCCGTACCGCTGGAGCACGGCGTTCATCACGATGATCATCACGTTGTCCACGGCGATGATCAGGAACGGCGTCAGCCCCATGGTCAGCACCCGCCGGACGATCCACCCCTGCAGCCGGCCGAAGGTCAGCCGCACCGGCGCCCGGCGGGACAGCAGGAAGGCCAGCACGAACGCGGCGCTGCCCGCCTGGCTGATGACCGTGGCCAGGGCCGCGCCGGTGACGCCCATGTCCAGGACGAACATGCAGATGGGGTCCAGCACGATGTTCAGCACCGCCCCCAGCACCACCGAGCACATCCCCACCCGGGCGTACCCCTGGCAGATGACCAGCTGGTTCATGCCCGTGGCCAGCAGGGCGAAGAACGTGCCGCACAGGTACACGGTGAAATACTCCATGGCGTACGGCAGCGTGGCGTCGCTGGCGCCGAACAGCCGCAGCATGGGCTCCCGCAGGGGCATGAGCCCCGCAATCAGCACTGCCGCGCAGATCAGCAGCAGCAGAAAGCAGTTGCTGAGGATCTCCCGCGCCCGGTCCAGCCGCCCCTCGCCCATGCGGATGCTCATCAGCGGCGCGCCGCCCACGCCGATCAGCGACGCGGCCGAGCCCACCAGCGTCACCACCGGCCCGCAGACGCCCACGCCGGCCAGGGCGATGTCGCCGATGCCCGGCAGATGGCCCACGTACATCCGGTCGACGATGCTGTAGAGCACGCTGACGAACTGCCCCAGCATGCTGGGAATCGCCGTCCGCCGCACCAGCCGCCCCACCGGGTCGCGGCCGAGATCATTTTCCAGTTTCAACGTACCGTCCCTCTCTCCTCGGATTGACGGGCCTATGGTACACGATTTTGCGGAAAAAGGAAAGGGGGCGCGGGAAAATTTTTCCGCGCCCCCGCAGCCTCAGTCCACCATGGACCGCAGGGCCGCCAGGAACTCCGCCTCCGTCACGTTCTCGGCCCGGACCTGGAAGCGCAGGCCGCCGTACTCGAACTGGGCCTCCAGCATCAGGTAGTACCCGGCGGGGAGCTTCTCCCCGTCGGGGCCGTCGGTGTACGGCCCGTAGGACACCTCCCGCCGGCCCAGCATCATGGTCACGCCGCCGATCTCCGACGGGGCCATCTCCTCGTCGAACATCCAGATGGCGCAGGTGAAGATCTCCCCGGTGGCTGCCGTGACGGTCAGGCTCCGCTCCAGCGGGTCGTACCCCTCCCAGTCAGCCGTGTGCTCCCGCCAGGTGAAGGCGAACTGGTCCCACAGCAGGCCGTCGTAGTCGGCGTACCGCCAGGTGGACGCGCCGTCGAAGGTGGGCGACAGTCCCTCCGGCAGCGCGTCGGGCAGCGGGTCGAAGCCCCAGTAGTCAAGGATCTGCGCCAGGGTCCACGGCTGGCCGTGCTCCATCAGGATTTGGGACATCCCCACATCCAGGGCCGGGACGATGTCCTCTGCCGGCAGGTCGTGGAACACCACGGTCTCCGACACGGTTTGCGGCGGACGGGCCGGGTCGGCCGCCGTCTCGGCCACGGGAGCTGCCCCGGCGGCGGGCGGAACGGGGGCAGGGGTCGGCGCCGTCAGGCGCGGCAGCAGCGCCGCGCCGGCCGCCACGGCGACGGCCACCATGGCGACTGCGGGCAGCAGCCGCATCCGCGGCCGCCGGGGCCGCGCCGCGGTGATCTCCCGGGCCACGGCCCCGAAGTCCGGCAGATCCCGGTCGCAGACGGCTTTGAAAAACGGATACAGTTCCATCGTTCGCTCCTTTCAGAAGCCGCACTCCCGGCGCAGCTGCGCCACGGTGCGGTACAGGCGGTTCTTCACGAAGGATTCGCTGACGCCCAGCTCCGCGGCCGTCTCGGCCAGGGTCAGCCCCAGGGAGAAGTGCAGGGCGAAGATCTTCCGGGTCAGCGCCGGCTGGCGGCCCAGGGCCGCATGCACCCGCTCCAGCAGCGCCTCGGTGACGAGCCGGTCGTCGATCTCCTCCGGCGGGGCCGGCACGGCGGCCTCCACCGCCTCCAGCGGCACCTCCCGGCGCAGTTCCCGCCGGCGGTAGTGCCGGTGGAGCTGCTGGGCCGCCAGTTTCTTCACGAAGGCCTCGCCGCTGCGCACGTAGGCCGGTCCCCGGCGGCACAGGGCCGCGTACGCCTCCACGTACGTCTCCTGGAACAGGTCCGCCGCGTCGCCCGGGTCGGCGCAGCGGGCCGTCAGGTAGATCAGCGTCTCGCGCCGCGTCTCATCGTACAGCTTCCGGAACGCGGCGGCAATCTCCGCACGGTGCACGGCCTCTCCCTCCCTTCACCCTCTCAGCGGCGGCAGCGCGGGAAAAAGTTTCATCAGCGAGTGAAAAAGTCTGCCGCCCGGGCGCCGTGTTACGCCGCGTTGCTTGCAGCAACGGGCACTTCCGCCTACAATGGGGATGCCAGGAACGAAAGGAGGCAGTCACATTGCTCAACGAAAACATCCGGGCACTCCGGAAGGCGAAGGGGCTTTCCCAGCAGGAGCTTGCCGTCCGGCTCAACGTCGTGCGGCAGACCGTATCCAAGTGGGAGCAGGGGCGGTCCGTGCCCGATTCGGATCTGCTGGTCTCCCTGTCGGAGGTGCTCGAAGCCCCGGTCAGCACACTGCTGGGGGAGTCCGTCGCCGAGACGGAGGCAGACGGCCTGAAGGCCATCGCCGAAAAGCTGGAGGTCGTCAACCTGCAGCTGGCCCGGCAGAAGGAGGCCCGCAGGCGCATCGTGCGCGGAGCGCTGATCGCCCTGTGCATCGCCCTCACCGCCGGCTTTCTGATCCTGTTCTTCGTGGGAAGCCCCTACCAGGCGTGGGATTTCACCGATCCCGAGACCGCCGTCCTCGGCGTGGGCCTCCACGCGGCGGAATGGCTGTACGTCCGGGTCGCGCCGGTCCTCCTGCTCGGCGCCATCGTCGGGCTCATCCTGACGCGGAAGAAGGGATAGCACCGCCAAGAAGCACGCAGGCGGGCCGCGCCTGCCGTCTGCGAACCGAAACGGGTGGAATTCCCGCCCGAAATGAGGGGCGAGCCCATCCGCGTATGGGGAGGCCGCGAGCCGGATGCCGCGTGCGGCCTGCACTGGCTGGCGGAGCAACTGCGGCCCCTGGGGCTGGAAAGGCTGGAGATTACGCTCGTGGAGCTCCCGGAATGGGAGCTGCGGCCGGACAGCACCGTCGTCCAGTATGCCGGCTGGGGCGGAGTGGAGCCGCGCCGCTTCCAAGAAATGGCCTTGCGGGGCACGAAGCTGCCCACAAATTACGTCCGTAGCCTGGCAAACCGCTGGAAAACACTGCAGCAGGAGAACGCAACGCTCCGCGCCGTGGTGAACGGCAAATTGGTCAGTGCCCCGGACTCCCTGTACGATGCATGGATTCTTCGGGAGCTCGACGCCCAGGCGGACGAATTCGTGGAGGCACAGCTCATCGGACAGGTGTTGGGAACGTATCAATTTGGGCTCGGGGATGGGTGGATCGCGCTGCGCATCGAGCAGTTCATCCGCGACGGACGGCTGACCCCCGTCACGGAACCGGAGCCGGATGGGCCGGTCTACCGCCGAATCCTGCGGAAAACCGGGAGATAGACCGTTTCCGTCCGTCTGCCGGCAGGCAGTCCAGGGGCGGCAGCAATTCTTGCTGCCGCCCCATACGTTTTTTCCCTTCCCCAGCACGGCTGTCGTTCCAGGCGGGAGGCCGCGGTCATTCCAGCGGCACCAGCTTCTCCAGCACGGCCCGGAAGTAGTCGGGCAGGCCGCACGTCACCGTCACCGGCCGGCCCGTCCGCGGGTGGAGAAAGGTCAGCTCCCGGGCGTGGAGGCACTGGCTGTCCTGCCCCAGCTCCGGCTTCTTCCGGCCGTACACCGTGTCGCCGAGGATCGGATGGCCCCGGTACGCCATGTGGACGCGGATCTGATGGGTCCGCCCCGTCTCCAGGCGGCACTCCACGCGGGTGTACCCCCGGTACCGCTCCAGCACCCGGAAGTGCGTCACGGCCCGGCGGCCGCCGGCCACCACGGCCATCTTCTTCCGGTCCGCCGGGCTGCGGCCGATGGGCGCGTCCACGGTGCCGCCGTCCTCCCGGATGCCGCCGACGACGACGGCCTCGTACGTCCGGGCCAGGGTGTGGTCCTCCAGCTGGGCCGCCAGGGCCTGGTGGGCGAAGTCGTTCTTGGCCGCGATCACCAGACCCGACGTGTCCTTGTCGATCCGGTGGACGATGCCCGGCCGCAGCACGCCGTTGATGCCCGACAGGCTGCCGGCACAGTGGTACAGCAGCGCGTTGACGAGCGTCCCGTCCGGGTGGCCCGCCGCCGGGTGCACCACCAGCCCCTTGGGCTTGTTGACGACGATCACGTCGTCGTCCTCGTACGCCACGTCCAGCGGGATGGCCTGGGGCCGCACGTCCAGCGGCTCCGGCTCCGGCAGCGCCACCTCCAGCGTCTGGCCGGCCTCGGTCCGCTCGTTCTTCTTCACGGTCCGGCCGCCGCACGTGACGCGCCCCTCCTCCAGCAGCCGCTGCGCCGCCGACCGGCTGACCTCCGGCAGCAGCTGCGCCAGGGCCACGTCCATCCGCGCCCCCGCCTCGGGGCAGACGACGGTCACGGCTCCGTCTCCTTCCGGTCTCTCCGGTCGAAGAACACGGCCCACACCAGCAGCAGCGCCGCGCCGATGCAGACGAAGCAGTCGGCCACGTTGAACACGGCGAAGCGCATGAACTCCAGCTCGATCATGTCCACCACGTAGCCGTGGACCGCCCGGTCAATCAGGTTACCCACGCCGCCGCCGATGACGCACGCCACGGCCGCCAGGGCCACCGGGTGCGTCAGCCACCGGCGCGCCACGGCCACCACCAGCGCCGCCAGCACCGCCACCGTCAGGATCAGGAACAGCCAGCGCGCCCCCTCCAGCATGGAGAAGGCCATGCCGGTATTCTGTACGTACGTCAGGTGGAACACCCCGTCCCACACGGGCAGCTCGCCGCCCAGCGGAATGCTGCGGACGGTCCAGTATTTCGTCAGCTGGTCCAGCCCCACCATGGCGGCGGCTGCCAGCGTAATCCACAGATAGCGCATCCAAAATCCTCCTTGCCGGATTGCAGCGTCTGCCGTCATGATACCACATTCCGGCCGCATCATCAAGAAAATCCACGGCCGACGGCCTTCGCCGGACTTCGCGCTCTCCGCCTGGTATACTGACGGTACAGCTTATCCAACCCGAGGCGCTTTCCATTCCCGCCCGCACCGCCAGCAGCGGTGCGGGCAATTTTTTTCCACAGCACGCTTCCGGCGGCCTTCGCCATTCCCCGATATTTCCCAACATGTTGTGTGGAAAGCAAAACATTCACACAATTTATTGTGGGCTGACGACGGTTTTCGCGTGCATTTTCAGCACAATTTGGTAAACTGAAACCATCGGAAATGGCGAGAAATCGGAGAGGGATTTCCCGCCTTCTGCAAAAGGAGGAGAGGATATGCAGAAACCGAGAACACGCTCGTTCATGGAGACCGGCCGGGTGGTGTACCTTCCCATCAATGCGGTGCGGCCCAACCCCTCGCAGCCCCGCAAGATCTTCGATCAGCAGGGGCTGCAGGAGCTGGCCACCAGCATCGTGCAGTACGGGATCCTGCAGCCGCTTTCGGTCCGGCGGCGTCAGAACGGCTATGAGCTGGTGGCGGGAGAGCGCCGCCTGCGGGCCGCACGGATGGCGGGGCTGACGGAGGTGCCCTGCATTCTGCTGACGGTGGACGAGGAGCAGTCGGGAATGCTGGCGCTGGTGGAGAATCTGCAGCGTCGGGATCTGGACTTCATCGAGGAAGCCGAGGGACTGGCCCGGCTCATGCGCCTGTACGGCATGAGCCAGGAGCAGGCGGCCATGCGGGTGGGCAAGAGCCAGTCGGCCGTGGCCAACAAGCTGCGGCTGCTGCGCCACCCGCCGTCGGTGCTGGCGGCCATCCGGCAGAACGGGCTGTCGGAGCGCCACGCCCGGGCCCTGCTGAAGCTGGAGGGGGAGCAGGCGCGGCTGGATGCCATCGCCGAGATCGTCCGCCGGCAGATGAACGTGGCGACGGCGGAGCAGTACATCGACCGGCTGCTGGCCCAAAAGCAGCCGCCGGAGCCCCGCCGCGGTCTGGGCCGCTTCATCCTGCGGGACGTCCGGTTGTTCCTCAACACGGTGGAGCACAATCTGGACCTGATCAAGCACGCCGGCATCCCGGCAGCCAAGACGCAGGAAGAGACCGACGAGGAGATCGTCCTGACGATCCGCATTCCCAAAAAAGCGGGCTAGGCGCGCGGCCTGGCGGGAGAGGTGCCGAACGGCGGAAAGGGACCGGCAGCGTTCTGCCGGTCCCTTTTCCCAGACTGTCAAAAAACCGCGATGCCGCGCAAGAAGCACGAAAAAAGCTCTCAGCAGAGTTTCGCCGCCCACACTGCGCCCGCAGGCGCGTTTCGGAGCGCAACCGCCCGCAGGGCGGCACTTAGCGCGGAGATGGCGGCGAAATAAAATCGAAAGCTGTTTTTTCCGGGGACACAAGGTGAATTGCCCCGGAGGGGCAAGAGAAGGCCCTCTGGAGGGTGTGCCTCGGAAAAAACACTTCTCAGGCTCCGATCGCGCCCGCAGGCGCATTTCGGAGCGCAACCGCCGCCCAATGGGCGGCGGCACTTGGCGCGGAGATGTGTGCGGCCCAACGGGCCGTGCGCGTGGGAGACTGCATCCCCTCGCCAAAATGCCTGCATTTTGGCGACAGCGTGTCGAGGAACTCGACACGCTGAAGTTCAGCGGACGGGGCGGGGCTTGGGGCGCTCGTCCACCCAGCCCTGGACCCAGCCGGTGTCCTTGTGGCAGACGGGGCAGACCTTCCACGGCTCCGCTGCCTCCACCACGTAGCCGCAGTTGAGGCAGCGCCAGACCGTGGGCTCCTTCCGGCGGTACAGGCTGCCGTCCCGATGCTGCCGCAGGGCCTCGGTGAACACGTCGTGGTGCAGGCCCTCGATGGCGGCGATGTTCTCCCACAGAGCGGCCGCGTCGGCGTAGCCCTCCTCCCGGGCCACCCGGGCGAACTCCGGATAGATCTCCGTGTGCTCCTGCCGCTCGCCGTTGGCCGCAAACTCCAGGTTTTCCGCGGTGGAGCCCAGCTCATACGGATAGCCGGCGTCCGGTTCCAGGTTGGGCAGGGACCTGCCGGCCAGCTTCACCAGCATCTCCAGAAACTCCTTGGCGTGGACGCGCTCGTTGCAGGCCGTCTGCTCGAAGATCCGGGCCAGGTACTCCTGCTGCTCCTTGCGGGCCTGCTCGGCGTAGACCGAATACCGGGTGCGCGCCTGGGACTCGCCGGCGAAGCTGCGGGCCAGGTTCCGGCACGTCTGCGACTGCATAAATTCCATGGAATCGCTCCTTTTCAAAAGTTTGGCACGGATATCATGCCCGTTCCCGCAGGAATTTATGAATCTCCTTGCATTGACCGCGGAATCTTGGTATGATGGTTTCATCGGATTTTTCTGCAGAAAAGGAGCAACCTCTATGGTCAACGTTCAAAACAGCGGCTGCTTTTACCGCGGCGGCCGCTTCCTCTGCCGCGAGGAGGGCATCGCGGCGGGGCTGACGCCCGAGTCCGGCCGCGCCGGCACCATGGCCTACGGCATCCTCGAGGCCCACAACACCTCCGGCTCCATGGACTTCCTGAAGCTGAAGTTCGACGCCATGGCCTCCCACGACATCACGTACGTGGGCATCATCCAGACGGCCCGGGCCTCCGGCCTCACGGCCTTCCCGCTCCCCTACGTGCTGACCAACTGCCACAACAGCCTCTGCGCCGTGGGCGGCACCATCAACGAGGACGACCACGTGTTCGGCCTCTCGGCCGCCAAGAAGTACGGCGGCGAGTTCGTCCCGGCCCACCAGTCCGTCATCCACAGCTACATGCGCGAGATGTACGCCGGCGGCGGGAAGATGATCCTCGGCTCCGACTCCCACACCCGCTACGGCGCCTACGGCACCATGGCCATCGGCGAGGGCGGCCCGGAGCTGGTCAAGCAGCTGCTGAGCCGGACGTACGACATCGCCTACCCCCGCGTGGTGGCCGTCTACCTGACGGGTGCGCCGCGGCCCGGCGTCGGCCCCCAGGATGTGGCTCTGGCGCTGATCGGCGCCACCTTCGCCGACGGCATCGTCAAGAACAGCGTCATGGAGTTCTTCGGTCCCGGCGTGGCCAATCTGGCCATGGACTACCGCAACGGCATCGACGTCATGACGACCGAGACCAGCTGCCTCTCCTCCGTCTGGTGCACCGATGAAACCGTCCGGCTGTCCCTGGAGGCCCACGGCCGCGGCGGTGACTACCGGGCGCTGGCCCCGGCCGACGGCGCGTACTACGACGCGCTGCTGACCGTGGACCTGAGCACCGTGGAGCCCATGATCGCCCTGCCCTTCCACCCCTCCAATGCGTACACCATCCGGGAGTTCAACGCCAACCTGGACGACATTCTCCACAAGGTGGACGAGGACACCGTCCGCATGCTGGAGCTGAAGGCCGCCCCTGAGAGCCTGCGGAAGAAGATCCGCAACGGGAAATTCTACGCCGATCAGGGCGTCATCGCCGGATGTTCCGGCGGCACGTACCAGAACCTGCGCAAGGCGGCCCAGATCCTGAACGGCGCGCCCATCGGCTCGGATGCCTACTGGCTCAGCTGCTACCCGGCCAGCCAGCCGGTGCTCATGGAGCTGGCCCGGACCGGTTCCCTGGCCACGCTGCTGGCCTCCGGCGTCTCGGTCCGGTCGGCCTTCTGCGGCCCGTGCTTCGGCGCCGGCGATGTGCCGGCCAACGGCGCTTTCTCCATCCGCCACTCCACCCGGAACTTCCCCAACCGCGAGGGCTCCAAGCCCGGCGAGGGCCAGGTCTCGTACGTGGCGCTGATGGACGCCCGCTCCATCGCCGCCACCTCCCTCTGCGGCGGCGCCGTCGCCTCGGCGCTGGAGCTGGGCGTGGAGCCGGACGAGCCGTACGTGGACTACCGCTTTGACGACTCGGCCTACCGCCGCGTGTACCACGGCGTCGGCCAGCCCCACCCGGAGGAGGAGCTGGTGTTCGGCCCCAACATCGCCGACTGGCCCACCCAGATCCCCATGCCGGAGAACCTGTACCTGACGGTCGCCTCGGCCATCTACGACCCGGTCACAACCACCGACGAGCTGATCCCCTCCGGCGAGACCTCCTCCTACCGCTCCAATCCCCTGAAGCTCTCGGAGTTCGCCCTGAGCCGGAAGGATCCCCAGTACGTGGGCCGCGCCAAGGCGGTGCTGGCCGTGGAGCAGCTGCGGCGGGAGCACCCCGACGATCCGCAGGTGGCCGCCGCCATGGACGGCCACGATCCGCGCACCACCGGGCTGGGCAGCGCCGTCATGTCCATCCGCCCCGGCGACGGCTCCGCCCGGGAGCAGGCAGCCTCGTGCCAGCGGGTGCTGGGCGGCTGCGCCAACCTCTGCGAGGACTACGCCACGAAGCGGTACCGCTCCAACGTCATCAACTGGGGCATGCTGCCTTTCACCGTGGCCGACATCGCGCAGTACCGCATCCAGCCCGGCGACAAGCTGTATATCCCCGGCATCCGCGCCGCCCTGGAGCGCGGCGACGAGGCCGTCAC
The DNA here is from genome assembly GCA_904395865.1 of uncultured Oscillospiraceae bacterium. Lineage (GTDB taxonomy): Bacteria > Bacillota > Clostridia > Oscillospirales > Oscillospiraceae > Avoscillospira_A. The sequence goes on along the minus strand of CAJFNY010000038.1, from coordinate 4,887 downwards.
TGCGCAGCTGGTCCAGAACGGCCAGGCCCGCGACGTGCCGCTGAAGCTGGAGAAGCTCACGGCAGAGGACCGGGACATCCTCCTCTCCGGCTGCCTGATCAACTACTACGCCCACTGATTCCGGGCAAGCACGAACCCCCTCCGCGCAGCCGCGCGGAGGGGGTTCGTTGTGCGTTGTCGGTTTTACCAGTAGTAAGAGGAGCCCATCATGCCGCCGAGGATATCCGAAATGTCGAAGTCCTCCATCTCATCGATCAGGTCGGAGATGGAATCGCCGCTCACCTCGATGCTGCCGGCAGCCGAAAGGGCCAGCTTCGAGCCCAGCCAGCAGTTGAGCAGCAGGGCCGCCGCGCAGAACACCGCGATCAGCGTGGCCGCAGCGCCGGTGATCTGAACGCCGAACACCTTCGTCAGCAGGGCCACCGCCAGGACGCAGCTGACCACGCCGGCCAGCACCAGGGCAATGACGATCCCCGTCGCCCAGGCGAACAGGGCCAGCAGCAGCGCCAGCACCAGGCAGGCGGTGTACGGCAGGGAGTTGGCGCCCACCGCAATGACGACGTACGTAAAGCTGGCATTGATCTTCAGCACCTTCAGCAGCAGGAACAGCAGCACCGCCGCCAGCGCCAGGCCGATGGCCGCCATCACAATGCCCAGCAGGAACGGCGGGAAGAAGGGCACGGACAGATCCATGAGGCTGCTCAGCGGGCTCAGCAGCCGGGCAAAGCTGACGAACAGCACCAGGCCCGCCAGCAGCGCATTGATGACCATCAGCAGCACCGGGACGCCCAGGTTCTTCTCCCGCATGGCCGCCACAGTGGACCCCATGGGATCCTTCCAGTACGCCTTCAGGAACGGCACCAGCGCGTTGGCCGCAGCCTTCGTCTTTTGGACGTACTCGTTTTCAGACAGAGGCTGAGCCTGGGCCTGGGGTGCGGCCCCGGGCTGCGGTGCAGCCTGCTGGGCCTGCTGCGCTCTGGCCGCTGCCGACTCCGGGCAGTCGCACTGCCCGTTCTCCGGAAGCGGCTTTCCGCAATACGTACAGAATTTTGCCATGATGAATCTCCTCCTACAGTTTCTTCATTTCTCTTTGGAATCCAAAAATCAGCCGGTCACGGTCCACGCGCCGTCGATGTACTGGACCTGGAAGCTGTACTCCACGGTATCCGTCTCCTCCATGACGCTGCCGTCGTCGGCGGTCATGGAGCCGTGGAGCGGGATGACGCAGTAGAACTCCGCCGTGGGGATGTCGTAGTCGTCGCCGTGATAATTCCCCAGGTCCGTGCGGTAGTCCTCGTAATACGTCACGTCGCCATCCCGGACGAAGATGACCTCCGGCGCAGTGCCGGTGCCGTTGTCCTCCTGGTCGCTCTCCAGCTCATACAGCAGGTCGCCGCCGAAATCCGTCGACATCGCAGCCCCCAGGCTGTCCACGTCGCCGGCATTGTAGTACCCCAGCACCTCGTCCACGTACGTGGTGATCGCGGTCAGGGCGTCGGCCATGGCGCTGTCGCTGAGACCGTCGAACTCCGGCTCCACGTAGATGTAGTCGTCGTCGTAGGGGATCATCACCGTGTAGGGATCCACCAGGCCCTGCTCATCGTACATCTGGATCGTCACATGGGTGCCCGGGTAGAAGCCCTCAAAGGTGCTGTAGTCGTCCTCCGCAGAGACCTCGCCCAGCAGGCCGCCGTTCTCGTCCAGAATGAGCAGCGGGGCATAGTAATCGTTGTAAACCTCCAGGTCACACAGCTGGAAGGAGAGGTAGATGTACTCGTCCGCCGCGGCGAACGTCTCGGTCATGGGCTCGTCGCCGCCCAGGTCGGCCCGGGCCTCCACGGTGGCGTCCACCGTCAGGGGGGCCAGTGTGCCGTACGTGTCGGGCTCCATGGTCATGAAGGGCGTGGTGCCGCCGTTGACGTACAGGTCCACCGGCACGTCGCTGTCGTTCTCCACCTCGACGCTCGCGTAGTCGAAGTACAGCTCGCAGTACGCGTCAAACTCGTTGTCGACGGTCAGCTGCGTCTCCGCCGTGAACGTCTCGCCGGCGGAGGTGGTGACGGTGCCGGACACCGTGTAGAGGCCGGGCAGCACGTCGTACATCGTGCCGCTGCTCCACTGGGCCAGGTACGCGTCGGCAGAGGCGGAATAGCTCTCATCGTAGGCGGCATCCATGTCGTCGGCCGCCAGCTGCAGAGACTGACCGCCGGACAGGGTCACCTGGCACGTCAGGTTGCTGGAGATCTCCACCGTGCTGCACGTCTCCAGCACAACCTCGTACGCCGTATGCAGGAATCCGGACTTGGCCCGCAGATCCACCAGATAGCCCTCGTTGGGGTCGCGGCCCTCGTCGATCAGCTCCTCATCGTCGTCCAGCAGCTCCTCCAGCTCCATGCGGAACGGGACGCTCTCCTGGTACAGGGCGAACATGGGCTCCATCATCTCGGCCGTCAGCGTCTGCTCCTCATCGGCCAGGACAGCCACGCCGGACACGGCATCGAAGTCGCCGGCCTGCAGAGCGTTCAGGAACTTCTCCGAGACATTCTCCGGAGAGTTGACGCTGCCGAGAATCAGGGAGACCGCCACCAGGATCACCACCACGGCCACCACCGCGATTCCCGTGGGCAGTGCCCACTTGGGCAGCGGCTTCTTCACTTTCGGCGGCTGCGGCGGCACGGCTGCGCCGCCGGTGCCGGCCGGCGCCTCCCACGCGGGAGCCTCCGGAGCCGGGTTCTCCTGCGATACCGGGGCTTCCTGGGCCGGCGGCTGCTGGCTGGCCGCTTCCGCCGGCGCCGGTTCACCGGTCAGCTGGGCACCGCACTCTGCGCAGAACCGGGCATTGTCTTCCAGCTGCGCACCACACTCGGGGCAAAATCTAGCCATCTGCAATTCCCTTCCTTTCCACGGTCAGCCGGCAGAGCCGGAGCTTGCGGCACTGGTGGAGGATCCCACCAGGCTGGGCGTCTGCGCGGCGATGGCATCGGTCACGTACGTCTCAATCTCCTGGATCAGGCTCTCGGTCCACTGGTCCAGATTCACGTAATCCGGGTCCTCAAACTCTGCGGCAGAGTCGGCCGTGATGGTCAGGTCCCCGCTGCCGATGACATCCTGCAGCGTCAGCGTTGCGGTGTCGCCATCCACCAGCAGGTTGCAGTAGAAGATCTCCGAGGAATCGCTGGTGGAGATGGCCAGGTCGCCTGTCCGACGGTTCCAGTCGGTGTAGAGGCCAATCGTCTCCGGACCGTAGCCCTCGTCCACTGTGATGAGCAGGGAGTCGCTGTACCGGTCGCCGTCCGCCTCGCTGGTGTACTCGGCCGTCAGGCGCATGAGGCTGGTGTAGCCGTCGCTGAACTGGCAGTCCAGGAGCCAGTCATCCCGCTCGGGGTTCTTGCCGAAGTCCATGGTCATATCCATGTTCACCATCTGGCCCTCGGCGGTGATCTCACCGACGACGGCCACCTTGACCAGCTGGTTGTCGTGGACGTAGTACGTCAGATCCACGTCGCACGCAATGGTGCGCAGCTGGGTATCGACCTGCTGGCGCTGCAGGGTCAGCTGCTGATCCAGCTGGCGCTCCGCCTCCTCGGGCGTGTATCCGCTCGACACCAGCGAGCTGGCCATCAGCTCCCGGAAGCCCTCGTCCTCAGCCATCAGGTCAAAGACGTCCAGCGTGAAGTCCCGCAGGTCCCGCTCGTCCAGGGACGCGGTAATGGCGGTGCACTTCAGATCGTCGCCGCCCACCTCGGTCTCCTCGCTGGAGCTCTCAAAGTTCAGGCCGTCCAGGAAGTCCTCGTACAGCTGGGTGTACTGCTCCATCAGCTCCGCCGGGTTGAAGGCCATCAGGCTCTGGACCATCTCACCCGCCTGGCCGGCCATCCGGATGTCCTCCTCGGTCAGGTCCAGCAGCTGCGGCAGCGCCGAGGCCCGCAGGTCGTCCTCCAGCGTCTCAAAAGTGATTCCGTAGCAGTCCGGCAGCAGGGAGGAACGCACAGCGATCCGTTCGGTATTGAGGAATGCCTCGGCATCGCCCGAGAGCGTCTCACCGGTCTCCGCATTCTGCGCCGATCCCGACACGCCCAGCGCCCACTCCTGACCGGCCCAGTCGCTGCTGAGCGTCACCTGGCCCGAGCCGGTCGTCGCCGCGTCCGAGGCGTCGTAGGTCACATTGCCGTAGTCGTCGAGCGCCACATCGGAGGCCCCTACCGTCACCGAGCCGTCCAGCAGGGAGCGATACAGCAGAAAGATTCCCTGATACGGCGACGCAGCGACGCGGTCGGCGATGGCCGACGTGGTCCTGCCCACGCTGCGGCCAATGGCCCAGGTGGGCGAAAGCTTCGTGAGAATGGCGCTGCCGAAAATCACCAGTACCAGCGCCACCACCAGCACGGCGGCGATCAGCCCGTAAAACCGCCGGACGAAACGGCCGAAGCCGTTCTTCGGCAGCTTCTCCAGGAAGCCGGGTGATTTCCGCGGTTTCGGCGATTTCGGCGCCTGAGGCGGCTTCTGGCCGCCGGCGGCCGGCTGACCCGCTCCCCCCGGAGCGCTCCCGCCAGGAACGTCAAAAGGGTTAAATTCTGCCATATAAATCCACCTTTCTGCCTTTCTCCGGGGCCGCCCACCCTGGCGGCAGGCGGCCAATTCTCTCCTCCACATTATAGGAAATATCACCCGTTTTGTCAATCTTCGACGCGGCATACTCCGTGTAAAATCCGGAGAAAGCCGCCATTCCGACGCCGGATTCTCCTTGACGCCTCCGGAATTCGATGATAAGATATACACCACAGGCCGCTGTGGCGGAACTGGCAGACGCAAGGGACTTAAAATCCCTCGGTGGCAACACCGTACCGGTTCGATCCCGGTCAGCGGCACCATTTGAAAATACTCGGT
>CAJFNY010000037.1 GCA_904395865.1 uncultured Oscillospiraceae bacterium | reverse complement strand
TCAAATGAAATTATGAAGTTGTGAAAACGCCGATTTATCAAGGGTTTTGCCAAGGCACTCAACATTCTACGAAGTAGATTTTGAGTCCACTACGTCTACCAATTCCATCACACCGGCATGCATGGCCATTATAGCGGATCTGCGGCGATTGCGCAAGCCCTATTTGCCCTGCTGCTCCATGTGCTCCATCAGGTGCTTCGACAGCAGCGCCAGCGACGCGGCCATGTTCTCGTTCTGCACCAGGATCTCCTCCGGCACGTCCAGGTGCGCCGGGGCGAAGTTCCAGATGGCCGCAATGCCGGCCTCGATCAGCAGGTTGCACACCTCCTGGGCGTGCTCCGCCGGGACCGTGATGATGCCGATGCGGATGTTCTGCCGGCGGCAGAAGTCCTTCAGCGTGTCCACCGGGAGGATCTCCTTGCCGCTGCGGACCTGCCCCACCATCTCGGGGCTGTTGTCGAAGGCGGCGACGATGTTCAGGCCGTACTCGGCGAAGCCGCCGTAGCCCAGCAGCGCCAGGCCCAGCTTGCCGGCGCCGATGAGGACGGCGTCGTTGGGATTCCCGTAGCCCAGGAACGTCTCAATGTCCGTGATGAGCGTATCCCGCGGATAGCCCACCTTCGGCCGGCCGCCGCTGGAGACGAGCGCCAGGTCCTTCCGCACCTGCACCTCCCCCATGTTCAGCGCCGAGGCCAGTGCCGTGGCAGAGATGTGGGTCTGCCCGTTCTCCGGCATGGCCTTGAGATAATTCAGATACGTCGGCAGACGCTTGAGCACCGCCCTGGAGATCTCCTTCCTGGCCATTGACACCACTCCTTCGCCGCAGGCTTGCCGACCGGCTGATCGGCAGTATTTTTATTATACCATTGGCGCGGAGATTTTACAATCCTTAATTCGAGCTTTTCAGGAAAAAGATATCGATATCTTCGCAGCGATTCTACGTACAGATCTGCCGGGAGATCTCCCGGCGCAGCCGCACCATGATCCGCTTCTCCAGCCGGGAGATGTACGACTGGGAGATGCCCATCATGTCGGCCACCTCCTTCTGGGTCCGTTCGCGGCGGCCGCCCAGGCCGTAACGCATGACGACGATCCGTTTGTCCCGCTCCGGCAGACGCTCCAGCGCCTGCCGCAGCAGCTGCAGGTCCACCCGGTCCTCCATCGGGCGGACGACGGTGTCGCCGTCGGTGCCCAGGACGTCGGAGAGCAGCAGCTCGTTGCCGTCCCAGTCGGTGTTGATGGGCTCATCCAGGGAGACCTCGCTCTTCTGGCCGCTGATCTTCCGGATGTGCATGAGAATCTCATTTTCGATGCAGCGGGAGGCGTACGTGGCCAGCTTGATGTTCCGGTCGGCCTTGAAGGTGCTGACGGCCTTGATGAGGCCGATGGTGCCGATGGAGATCAGATCCTCGATGTTGACGCCGGTGTTTTCGAACCGCCGGGCGATGTAGACCACCAGCCGCAGGTTCCGCTCGATGAGCACGGACTTGGCCGCCGCGTCCCCCTGGGTCAGGCGGGCGATCAGCGCCTGCTCCTCCGGGCCCTTGAGCGGCGTGGGCAGCACGTCGCTGCCGCCGATATACATGATCTTGCCCGGCGGCAGGACGCCCAGCCGCATCAGGAATTCCATCCACTTTCCCTTCATACGCTCCCTCCGATCAGCGCAGTGTAGCCGCCGCCGTCCGACAGCGGCGTCGGTGAAAAGGCCACGATGCCCCCGGGATCGGGCCGGCCGTCCACCCGGATGCAGTCACAGGCCATGGCCAGCAGCAGTCCGCCGGCCGTGCCCACGGCCCGGTACGGGATCAGGCGCCACTTTCCCGCCGGCACGGCCCGGGCCAGGGCCGGCAGCAGCGCCGCCGCGTCGTCGGGCGGCCGGGCGCCCAGGGCTGCCGCGGCCTCCGGCGGCAGCAGCGCCCGGACTGCCGGCCACTCGGCCACCAGCACGCCGCGGCCGGTGGCCGGGTCCTGGAGCGTGTTGCCCGTGTCCCGCAGGGCCGTCAGCTTCACGGTGCGGCCGCCGCTCTGGAGCTCCACGGGCACCAGCTCCCCGCCGGTGTGGCGGGCCAGCCGGGCCAGCACCGTCCGGCTCAGGACGTACAGCACGGCCGCCGTCAGCAGCAGCGTCCGCCCGCTGACCGGGTAGTACGCCGCGCCGCCGATGACCATCAGCCCCGTGCCGAACACCTGCACCATGGCGGTGATGACGCCGGCCAGCGCCGCGCTCAGGGCCGCGAACAGCAGGGCCAGCTTTCCGCTCCCCCGCCGCAGGCCGAAGGCGCTCGATACCATGGCCGCCATGGCCAGCAGCTTCCCCGGCAGCCGCCCCAGGAACGCCAGGCCCGGCACCACGCACGCCACGGCGTAGAGCCCGCCCAGGGCCGCGGCGGCGGCCAGACGCCACCGGCGCACCGGCGCGCCGGCCAGCCGGGCGCTGCCCAGCAGCAGCAGGGCGTTGAGGCAGGCGTTGAGGGCGAAGAGCCCATCCACGTAGATCGTCACCGCCGCACCCCCTGTCCGCCACGGACAAAGTATACCGCCGCCCGGGACGAAAAAGAGGTCGCATTCCCCTTGGGAATGCGGCCTCTTTCTCGTCAGAATATTCCAGATACTTGCCCGTCCGAAGGAAAAGCGCCGGAAATCCGCGCCATTGCATCAGCTTTTTCCGTCGCTTTCCCGCACAACGCTGCGGATGTTTTTCTCGGCGCGGCTCCGCGGGAGCATCACCTCGCGGCCGCAGCCCAGGCAGCGCAGGCGGAAGTCCATTCCGGTGCGCAGCACCAGCCAGCGCTTCTCGCCGCAGGGATGCGGCTTCTTCATCAGGAGGATGTCGCCGAGGCGAATGTCCATGGGGGAACGCTCCTTTCCAAATTCCTGCCGCCCACGGGCCAGCGGCCGGGCGGCTGCATAGGATGGGGAAAAAACGAAGGGGGACCTTTATGAACTGGTATCTTCCGGAGGGCCTGCAGCCGCGCACGGCCCCGCTGTCCGCCGCGCAGCTGCGGCAGGCCCTGGAGCGCGGCACGCTGCTGACGGCGCCGGCGCTCTGGTGCGACGAGGCCCACGGCCTCCACGTGGACCTGGGCTGCTGCGAGGGCGTCATTCCGCGGGCCGAGGCGGACCTGGGCGTGGCCGAGGGGACGGCCCGGGACATCGCCATCCTCTCCCGGGTGGGCCGGCCCGTCACCTTCCGGGTGACGGCCCTGCCGGCCGGGGAACCGGCGCAGCTGAGCCGGGCGGCGGCCCAGCGGGAGGCCCGGGACGCTCTGTTCGCCCGGCGGCGGCCCGGGGACATTCTCCCGGCCGTCGTCACCAGCCTGGCGCCCTTCGGCGCCTTCTGCGACGTGGGCTGCGGCTTCCCGGCCCTGCTGCCGCTGGAGCGGCTGGCGGTGGCCCGCGTGCGGCACAGCCGCGAGCGGCTGGCCCGGGACCAGCCCATTTACGCGGCGGTGCTCCGGCTGGACGAGGGCCGCCGGCGCGTGACGCTGACGCTCCGGGAGCTGCTGGGCACCTGGGAGGAGAACGCCGCCCGCTTCCGGGCGGGGCAGACGGTGCCGGGCGTCGTCCGCGGCGTCACGGGCTACGGCGTGTTCGTGGAGCTGGCGCCGAACCTCTCGGGGCTGGCCGAGGCCGACCCGTCGCTCCAGCCCGGCGACGCGGTGACGGTCTACCTCAAGTCCATCGACCCGGCGCGGCGGCGGATCAAGCTGGCCATCCTCAGCCGGCTGGACGCCGCGGACCTGCCGCGGCCGCCGCTGCCGTACACCCGGACCGAGGGCCATCTGGACGCCTGGCAGTACCGGGCCGACGAGCCGAAGCGGCGCGTCCTATTCTGACGGGCCGCGGACGGCCTCCCAGTAGCGCCGGGCGGCCTGCTCCGTCCTGTTGGGGCCGTACGTGTAGTACTGCCGGCCCTGCAGCGCGTCCGGCAGATACTGCTGGGCCACGTAGTGGTCGGGATAGTCGTGGGGATACCGGTACGTCAGCCCGCGGCCCAGGGCGGCGGCGCCGGCGTAGTGGGCGTCCTTCAGGTGGTCCGGCACCTCGCCGGTGCGGCCGGCCTGCACGTCGGCGGAGGCCGCGGCAATGGCCATGGCCGCGGAGTTGGACTTGGGCGCCGTGGCCAGCAGCAGCGCCGCCTCCGCCAGCGGCAGCTGCGCCTCCGGCAGCCCCAGCTGCAGCGCCGCGTCCACGCACGCCTTGACGACGGCCATGGCCTGGGGGTGGGCCAGCCCCACGTCCTCGGCGGCGATCACCAGCAGCCGCCGGCAGGCCGAGGGCAGGTCGCCGCCGGCCAGGATCCGCGCCAGGTAGTGGACGGCGGCGTCGGGGTCGGAGCCGCGGATGGACTTCTGGAAGGCGGAGAGCAGGTCGTAATGCCCGTCGCCGTCCCGGTCGTACCGCATGGCCGACCGCTGGGTGACGGCTTTGGCGTCGTCCAGGGTGATGCGCACGCGGCCCGTCCCGTCGGCGCCGGCGGCGAACAGCAGCTCCACGGCGTTGATGGCCTTGCGCACGTCGCCGCCGCAGGCGGCCGCCACGTGGTCCCACGCGCCGTCCTCCGCCTCCAGCGTCACGCCGTCGCGCTCCGTCAGGAAGGCCGCGGCCCGGTCCACCGCCGCCCGGACGGCCTCCGGCGTGACGGCCCGGAACTCAAACACCGTGGCGCGGCTCAGCAGCGCGTTGTAGATGTAGAAGTACGGGTTTTCGGTGGTGGCGGCGATGAGCGTGATGCCGCCGTTCTCGATGTGCTCCAGCAGCGACTGCTGCTGCTTCTTGTTGAAATACTGGATCTCGTCCAGGTACAGCAGGATGCCCTCCGGGGCCATCATCGTCCCCAGCTGGGCCACCACGTCGCGGATGTCCTGGGCGGAGGCGGTGGTGGCGTTGAGGCGGCAGAGCTTCCGGCGGGTGCGCCGGGCGATCAGGTTGGCCACGGTCGTCTTGCCGACGCCGGAGGGGCCGTAGAAGATCAGATTGGGGATGTGCCCCGACTCGATGATCCGGCGCAGGACGGCCCCCGGCCCGAGGATGTGCGCCTGGCCGACCACATCCTCCAGCCGCGTCGGGCGCAGCTGGTCGGCCAGCGGATGGAACATGGGGATCCCTCCCTTCCCATGGCTTCATTATAGCCGCCGCCGCCGAAAAACGCAACGTCTCCCCTTCCCACGGCGGCAGAAATGTGGTATTCTATAGAAAATCCTCGAAACTCGTCGGAGGGAGACGTATGGAACTGCAGGAGCGCGTGGCGCACATCATCGCCGCGCTGAAGGAAGCGTACCCGGACGCCGTCTGCGCCCTGGAGTACGGGAAAGACTACGAGCTGATGATCTCGGTGCGTCTGTCGGCCCAGTGCACCGACGCGCGGGTCAATCAGGTGACGCCGGCGCTGTTCGCCCGGTATCCGACCCTGGAGTCCTTCGCGGAGGCCGATGTGGCGGAGGTGGAGGATTACGTCCGCACCTGCGGCTTCTACCACCACAAGGCCCGGGACATCGTCCTGGCCTGCCAGATGCTCCTGCGGGACTTCGGCGGGAAGGTGCCCGACAACATGGACGACCTGCTGAAGCTCCCGGGCGTCGGCCGCAAGACGGCCAACCTGCTGCTGGGCGACATCTACCACAAGCCGGCCGTCGTCTGCGACACCCACTGCATCCGCATCACCAACCGGCTGGGCCTGGCCCAGGGCAAGGACCCGGACAGGGTGGAGCAGCAGCTGTGGAAGGTGCTGCCGCCGGAGGAGTCGTCGGACTTCTGCCACCGGATCGTGCTCCACGGCCGGGCCGTCTGCACCGCCCGGGCGCCGCGGTGCGCCCAGTGCACCCTGGCCCCCTGGTGCCCCACCTTCACCGGCCAGGCCGCGGAGGCGTGAGGCAGCAGCGTCGAACACGGAAAATCCGGGGGGCGCGCCGCATGGCGCGCCCCCCGGCGTTTTCATCGGTTCATCAGGTACAGCCCGGCCAGGCAGACGGCGGCGCCGACGACCTTCGTGACGGTGATGGCCTCGTGGTAGACGGCCGCGCCCACCGCGATCAGCACGATGGCCAGCAGCGAGCTGTGAACCAGCTGGCCGGTGCTGATGGGCCAGCCGGCCTTATACATGTAGATGGAGCCGGCCTCCAGGCCGACGATGGCGATGCCCAGCACGAACGTCGTCCAGTTCACCTGCCGCAGCTGCTCCCCCAGCCGGGCGCCGGGATTGAGCAGGAAGAACGCCGCCGCCGACACGGCCGCTCCCACGAGATACGTGACGGTCAGCGAGGCCAGCGGGTTCAGCTGCGCCGGCGTGGACTTGGAACAGATGTTGTAAAAGAGGTTGGAGAGGACGATCAGCGCGATCGGCCAGTACATGGACACCATGGAAACGGCTCCCTTCCTGAAACTCCGGGCAGGCAAAAGCCGGCAGTCCGTCCGCCCGGCTGCCGGTCAGTGCACACGTGTTTTCTTTTATACCACAGATTCCCCGCTGCCGCAAGGGCTATCGTTCCGGCGACTCCCCTGCCCGGGCCTGTTCGGCCACAGGGCAGCCGGCGGCGTACGGGCAGGCGGCATAGGCGCAGTCGGCCGCCGCGATCCGCCAGCCGTCCGCGGCCGGGCCGTACTCGAAGCAGACGCGCCGCGGCGCGTCCAGCTGGCGGCAGTAGCCGCTGACGATCCGTTCCTCCTCCACGCTCATCCCTCCCGGAGCACCGACCAGGCGCGAATCAGATCCTCCAGCCGCCACGACGCGTTGGCCGGGCTGGTGGACGGCAGCTGCACCGCCGGCATCCCCGTCCGCGGCTGCTGCAGCCGGCCGTACAGGCGCCAGGCCGTGCCGCCGTTGCAGAAGATCCGCGTGATGGGCGCCTCCGCCAGGATCGGCCCCAGCTCCGTGGGCTCGGCGGCGCGGATGGAGGCGTCGCTGGAGCCGTCGATGTCGCAGGACGCCACCACGTCCCACAGGGCCAGGCCGTGGTCCAGCACCAGCGCCCGCTTCTCCGCCACGGTCTCCGGCACCGGCACGCCCCACACGGCGGCCAGCACCCGCCAGAAGCGGTTCTGGGGGTGGTGGTAGAAGAACATCGCCTCCCGGGACTTCACCGACGGGAAGCTGCCCAGCACCAGCGTCCGGGACGCCGGGCCGTACAGGGGCGGGATCGGATGGACCGCCATCACGGCCGGACCGCCTCCAGCAGCGCGTCCACGGCCTCCGGCGCCGTGGCCCACGAGGTCACGAGACGGATGGCCGTCCGGCCGCCGTCCAGGGTCTGCCACCGCTCAAAGCGGAAGTCCTGCTCCAGCCGCACGGCCAGGGCGTCGGGCACGATGACGAACACCTGGTTCGTCTCCTGGGGCGCCAGCAGCTCCAGTCCGGCCGCCTCCAGCCCCGCGGCCAGGCGGGCCGCCAGGCCGTTGGCGTGGGCCGCCGCCGCCAGCCACAGATCGTCGTCCAGGAGCGTGGAGAACTGCAGGCCCAGCAGCCGGCCCTTGGCCAGCATGCCGCCCCGCTGCTTGATGGCGTGGCGGAAGCCGGGCTTCAGCCCGTCCCGGCAGATGACGAGCGCCTCGCCGAACAGCAGCCCGTTCTTCGTGCCGCCCAGGTAGAAGGCGTCGCACAGATTCGGCAGGTCCTCCGGCCGCAGCCGGCTGCCGGCAGCGTCCAGCGCCGGCGCCAGCCGCGCGCCGTCCACGTACAGGTACAGCTCCAGCTCCCGGCAGACGCGGGAGATGGCCTGCAGCTCCGCCCGGGTGTAGACGGTGCCCAGCTCCGTGGCGTTGGACACGTAGACGAGCCGCGGCAGGACCATGTGCTCGTCCTTTCCGCCGCCGTGGGCCGCCCACACCTGGCGGATCTGCTCCGGCAGCAGCTTGCCGCCGTGGTTGGGGACGGTCAGCACCTTGTGGCCGCAGGCCTCGATGGCGCCCGTTTCATGGGTGGCGATGTGGGCCGTGTCCGCGGCGATGACCGCCTCCCACGGCCGGAGCGCCGCGCTCAGGAACGTCAGGTTGGCCTGGGTGCCGCCCATGAGGAAGTGGACGTCGGCGTCGGGGCAGGCGAAGCGCTGCTGCAGCTTCTCCACCGCTTCGCGGCAGTAGGGGTCGTTGCCGTAGCCGGGCGTCGCGCAGGTGTTCGTGCGGGCGAGGGCCTCCATCACCTGGGGCAGCGCGCCCTCGGAATAGTCGTTGAGAAAGTAATACATGGGAATCCGTCCTTTGCAGCATTTCGCGCCATAATCGTGCGTACGCAGCGCGGCGCGGCCGGAAACTGCACGTGGCAGCAATCGTAACCCCTATTATACTCTGTCGTCTGTGCGACGTCAATCGGCTTCTTTTGCCGCTCTTTGCCCCGCGCCGGCCGCCAGCAGGCCGGCGCCCAGCAGCGCCGCGTACCCCAGCAGCCCGCCCAGGCACGCCGCCAGCGGTGCGGCCCACAGGGACGCCAGCCGGGAGGCTGCCCAGGCCGCCGCCGCCGTGCAGGCCAGCACCCACACCACGTATCCCAGGGGCGGCGCCGCCCCGGTGACGGTCAGCAGCCGGGAGAGGCTCAGATAGAAGTTCAGGAAGTGCGTCACCGTGAAGGTGCAGAAGTAGCCGCCGATGCCCCACCGGGGCAGCAGCAGCCACAGGAGCACCACGTCCATCAGATTCGTCAGCGTGTTGACCCGGACGCAGTAGACCTGCTCGCCCAGGCCCTTGTGCATGCCGTCCACCAGCGCGTCCAGGTACAGCACCACCGCCAGCGGCGCGAACAGCCGCAGATACCGGGACGCCGCCGCGCTGCCGAACAGCAGCTGCCCCAGCGGCGCGGCCAGCGCCCAGCAGAGGCCGGCCACCGATGCGCCGAACAGCAGCCCCGCCCGGAGGCACCGCTCCGTCAGGCTGCGGATGCGCCGCACGTCCCGGGCGGCCCGGCAGCGGGCCAGCTCCGGCACCAGCAGGTCCGAAAGGGACTGGAGCAGCACCGCCGGGAACATCATCACCGGGAACACCATGCCGTGGATCGTGCCGTAGTCGGCCATAGCCGCCCGGGAGCTGCCGCCGGCCCGGGCCAGCCCCCGGGGGATCAGCATCTGCTCGGTGGTGGACAGGCCGGAGCGCAGCGTGTCGTTGGCGGCCAGGGGCAGGCACAGCTTCCCCAGCCGGCGCCACATGCCCAGCCCCTGCGGGATCGGCGCCCGCCGCCCGGCCAGGGCCTGCACCAGCAGCAGCACCAGCGTCACGGCCGTGGCCGCGGCGTTGCCCAGGTGGATGCTCAGGCAGGCCCGCTCCGTGTCGTTGCCGGCCCAGCGCAGCAGCAGCGCCACGGTCACGGCGATGGAGATCCCCTGGTCCACGAACTCCACCCACACCAGCTGCCGCAGCCGCGAGCAGGCCGTGAAGTACCCGGCCATGACGGACCAGAGGCACGTCAGCGGCAGGCTCCAGGCGATCACCCGGAGGCTGGACGCGGCCCGCCCGTCGCCGATCCACGTCACGGCGATCCAGTCCGAGGCCCGGTGCAGCACCAGCCCGCCCAGGCTGCTGGCCAGCAGGCCGTACAGCAGGCAGCAGAGCAGCGCCTTGCGCATGCCGCCGGGCCGCCGGGCGCCGTACTCCTCGGCCGTCAGGTACATGGCCGCCACCCGGACGCCGGCCGAGCCGATGGTGGCGGCCAGGAAGCTCACCGAGGCGATCAGCTGCAGCAGGCCCACGCCGGCCGCCCCGATCCGCCCGGAGAGAAACACCTGAAAGCACATGCTGCTGCCCCGCAGGCCGAGGCTGGCCGCCGTCAGCAGCAGGGTGCCGCGGAGAAGAGAATGCCGCCGCAAGCCATCACCCCCTGTCCCAACATATTGGACAGGGGGCCGGATTAGTATGAAATTCTTTCGCGCCTCCGGCGGCCCTTGCGTTTTCCGGCGGCAGCGGGTATACTGGACGGGAACTGCTCTGCGGAGACCGGGAGGCTGAACGATGATCGTACGCTCTTTCGGGGGAAAGGCCCCCCGGGTCGCGCCCTCTGCCCGGGGCGCGGACAACATTGCCCTCATCGGCGACGTGACCGTCGGCGAGGACGTCTCGCTGTGGTACGGCTGCGTGCTCCGGGGCGACATTGCGCCCATCGCCGTCGGGGACGGCTCCAACGTTCAGGACAACTGCACCCTCCACGGCGCCGACGGCTTCCCCACCGTCATCGGCCGGAACGTGGTGGTGGGCCACGGGGCCGTGGTCCACGGCTGCGTCGTGGAGGACGGCTGCCTCATCGGCATGGGCGCCACGCTGCTGACCGGCTGCCGCATCGGCGCCGGCTCCATCGTGGGGGCCGGCGCGCTGGTGACGGAGGGGACGGTCATCCCGCCCGGCAGCGTCGTCCTGGGCGTCCCCGGCCGGGTGGTCCGGGCCGTCACCGACCGGGAGACCGCCGCCATCCGCAGCGCCGCCGACCGGTACGCCCATCAGTGGGGCCCGTCCCTGGAGCCCATCGGCTGAAGACAGAACGAGGCGCCTCCCGCGCAGCGGGAGGCGCCTTTTTCCAGCTTGCACCGTTCAGGAGAGCTTCACCGTGTAGTACACGGCGGCCACCAGCTCCAGGGCCACCGCCGCGTAGACGCAGTAGTACGCGAACACCGCGCCCAGCACCATGACCGCCACCAGGCAGACGACCCAGACCACCGCCGTCACGTGCAGCAGCAGCGGCGACGTGTCGGCGCAGGCCAGATGCACCGGCCGGCCCAGGAGCTTCAGGATGCCGTCCGGCTTCTTCCGGGCGGCGAACGTCAGAGCCGCCGCAGCGGCCGCCGCCAGCACCAGCACCAGGGACAGCACGATGCCGCGGGCGGACAGCATGCCGTACGTCAGGCGGCTGAGGGCAAAGAACACACAGCCGGCGCACGTGTTCAGCAGGGACAGCAGCAGGAACTCCGGCTGGTACAGCAGCGCGACCATGTACAGCACGGCCGCCGCAATGTATACGAAGTACAGCACGCCCACGTAGCTGACCCACGTGACGTACAGCACCAGGCTGCTGAGGGCCACCAGCAGGCACAGGATCATCAGCGGCAGCGCCGCCGTGCGCCAGAAGGCCGCGCGGCGCCGTTGGGTCAGCCAGCCCGCCGCCAGCACCACGGTCAGCACGCCGGCGATCACCGCGGCCCAGCCGAGGCCGGTGCGGATCGTCATCATCGGGCCGGCGAGCCGGTAGCTCCGGCTGACCAGCTGCAGGGCCAGCAGCAGGATGCACAGCATGCCCAGGGCAATCATGATTTTGTAAATGACGGAGTCGTCGCCGCCGCTCTGCTTCTTCTGCGGGACAGCCCGCTTCTTCATAGCCATACTTTCCACAGTCCTTTTGCTAGTTGATTCTGTCGCCCCCGTCCAGCTCTCCGCAGGCGAACATCAGCGCCGACAGGGCGCAAAGCGGTGCCGTCTCGCACCGGAGGATCCGCGGGCCCAGGGAGCACAGCGGGATGCCCGCCGCCGCGGCCGCTTCCGCCTCCTCCGGCGAAAAGCCGCCCTCCGGCCCGGTGAGCAGCGCCGCGGAGGCGAAGCCGCCGTCCCCCACCGCGGCCCGGAAGGACAGGCGCCGCGCATTCTCGTACAGCAGCGCCGCGAAGTCCTGCGCCGCCGCCTCAGCCAGCGCCTCCTGAAAGCTGCCCAGCGCCCGGACGGCCGGAATGCGGCCGCGGCCGCTCTGCTCGGCAGCAGAGGCGGCGATGCGCTGCCAGCGCTCCAGCTTCCGCGGGAGGCTGGCCCCGTCGGGCCGCGAAACGCAGCGGGACGACGGGAACGCGACGATCTCCGCCGCGCCCAGCTCCGTGGCCTTCTGGATCACGTGCTCCAGCTTGTCGGCCTTGGGGAAGGCCATCATGACCCGCACCTGCACCCGGGGCTCCCCCAGGGCGGGGCCGCTGCCGGCCACGGCCAGCACCAGGCGGCGGCCGTCGGCATCGGTCACGGTGCAGCGGTAATCGGTGCCGGCTCCGTCGCAGACGGTGACGCCGTCACCGGGCCGCAGGCGCAGCACCCGGGCATGGGCGGCTGCGTCGCCGGTGAGCTCCAGCGTCCCGCCGCACACCGCCGGCGCCGGCAGAAAAAATCTGGGCAAGGTTGGCGTCCTCCGCATTCTGGATTCACATTGTGGTATTATATCAGAAACTGCACCGTTTCGCAACCGAAAAAACGGCGCCGCCTCTTGACTTTTCCGCCGGCAGCTGGTATCGTATGGCCGTATTCGCGGCGTGCCCCCGGCGCATGCCGCTCTGCGTCAGGAGATGAGGGTCATGTTTCGGGAAATGCGCAGGCATCGGCAGCAGCTGCCGGCGGACGTGTGCGCCGCGGTGCTGGCCCGCGGGACCTCCGGCGTGCTGGCCGTGGCCGGCGACGACGGCTACCCCTACGCCGTGCCCCTGAGCTACGTGTACGACGGCGGGAAGCTGTTCTTCCACTGCGCCCGCTCGGGGCACAAGCTGGACGCCCTGCGCCGCTGCCCCAGGGCGTCCTTCTGCGTGGTGGACCAGGACCGGGTGATGCCGGCGGAGTACACCACGTACTTCCGCAGCGTCATCGCCTTCGGGACCGTGCGGATCCTGGAGGACGACGGCGAGAAGCGCGCCGCCATTGAGCTTCTGGCCAGGCGCTACGCGCCCGACGACACGGAGGAGAACCGCAGCGCCTTCATCGCCAGGGAGTGGGCGCCGCTGTGCATGCTGGAGATGACCGTGGAGCATATGACCGGCAAGGAGGCCATCGAGCTTCGCCGCCTTCAGGAATCGCCGGATGCCTGAAACCGAGCAGCCCGCAGGAGCGCCGTCCGGCGCCCCTGCGGGCTGTTCGGATGTGGATGGCGGGTATCTCTGTTCCGCGCCGGCATCACCACGCGTGGCGGCGCGCCTGCAGCGACAGCAGCTGGTAGCTCACCTGCACGCAGCGCTCGTTATGGTACCGCAGATACTGCTTCTTGGCCTCCCGCTCCGCGCGCTGCGCGTCCTGGAACGTTTTCCACCAGGCGCACGCCTTGTGGCAGCCGCTGTGGAAGCCTGGGCAGGTATTCTGACAGGGAAGCATGGCAATTCCTCCTTCGGGTTCGCCCGGAACGGTTTCTGCTTCCAGTATACGCCGCCCGCCGCGGCGGCACCACCGCAGGATTGTAAAAAGCGGATTAAGGATTCGTTGGCCCGCCGCGGACTGCCCTCTGGCAATCCGCGGCGGTTTCTGGTAAAATGGTCGCGGACGCACCGCGTCCCATCCCGCGCAAAGGAGTCGATCCCCATGGAAATCCGCAGAGCCGTCGAGGCCGACATGCCGGCCATCCACCGGCTGCTGGTGCAGGTCAACGCCGTCCACCACCAGGGCCGCCCGGACCTGTTCAAGCCCGCCGGCAGCACCAAGTACACCGACCCGGAGCTCCGGGCGCTGATTCACGACGACGGCCGCCCCATCTTCGTGGCCGACGACGGCGGCGCCGTCCTGGGCTACGCCTTCTGCATCTTTGAGCAGTACGTCAACGACAACATCCGCACCGACGTCCGCACCCTTTACATCGACGACCTCTGCGTCGACGAGGCGCACCGGGGCCGGCACGTGGGCCGCAGGCTGTACGACCACGTGCTCGCCTTCGCCCGGGCCGCCGGCTGCTACAACGTCACCCTCAACGTCTGGAGCTGCAACCCGTCGGCCCTGCGCTTCTACGAGCACTGCGGGCTCAGGCCCCAGAAGATCGGGATGGAGACCATCCTCTGAGAATCAGCAAAAAGGCGGGATCGCTGCTTCCAGCGATCCCGCTCATTACATTATCGTATGATCACGATTCCTGCGACGCCTTCGCGGCCTCCCGGATGGGGCCGACCATGTAGAGCGAGCCGTACGCCAGGACGACGCCGTCCGGCCCGGCCCGGCGGATGGCCTCGGCCACGCCGCCCTCGATCGTCCCGCAGACCGTCACCGGCTTGCCGAAGCCGGCCAGATACTTCGCCAGCTCCGCGGCGGGCAGGGCCCGGGGCGAATCGGGCGTCACCGTCACGTACTCCCGGACGAAGGGGGCCACACCGGCGTACATGCAGTGGTAGTCCTTGTCGGCCAGGACGCCGGTGAGCACCGTCAGCGGCCGGCCGGCCAGATAGTCCCGGATGTTCCGGGACAGCGCCTCGATGCACTGGGGATTGTGCCCCCCGTCCACCAGGAACAGCGGCGAACGGCGCAGCACCTCAAACCGGCCGGGCCAGCGGACGTCGGCCAGGCCGCGGCGGACCTGCACGTCGCTCAGCTGCCAGCCCCGCTGGCGGAGGACGTCCACGGCCGCCAGCACCACGGCGGCGTTCCGCATCTGGTGCTCCCCCAGCAGCGGCAGGTACAGGGCCGGATACCCGGCCGCGTCGAACACCTGCCCCTCCAGGCTGTGCATCCGCGGCCGCAGCGCGTCGAAGTCGGCCTTCACCAGCTGCGCGCCCACCTGGCGGCAGCGGTCGGCGAACACGGCCTCCACCGACGGCGCCGCCCGGTAGATCACGGCCGTCCCGCCGGGCTTGATGATGCCGGCCTTGGCGGCGGCGATCTTCTCCAGGGTGTCCCCCAGGTACTCGGTGTGGTCCAGGCCGATGTTGGTGATGACGGCGGCCTCCGGCGTCTCAATGACGTTGGTGGAGTCCAGCTCGCCGCCCATGCCCACCTCCAGCACCACGATGTCGCACTGCCGGCGCTTGAAATACTCGAAGCCGATGCAGCTGACCAGCTCGAACTCCGTCGGATGGTCGGCCATGGCCTCGGCGTGGGGCCTGACGAACTCGGTGATCTCCGCCAGCTCCCCGTCGGTGATCTGCTCGCCGTCCACCTGCATCCGCTCGTGGAAGCGGAGGATGTACGGCGAGGTGTAAAGCCCCGTGCGGTAGCCGGCGTGCTGAAGAATCGACGCCAGCATGGCGGCCGTGCTGCCCTTGCCGTTGGTGCCGGCCACGTGGACGAACTTCAGCTTCTTTTCCGGATTTCCGATCCGGGACAGCAGCTCCCGCGTCCTGGACAGGCCGGGGATGCTGCCCTTCCAGCAGACCGAATGGATATACGTCAGCGCTTCCTCAACGGTCATGCCTGGGCGCCGTCCTTTCCGCGGGGCGGCCAGATGCCGGCCCGATGGAAGATGCGGGACTTGAACAGCAGCGACGTCACGGCCGCGTCCAGGAAGATGGTGATCGCAAACTGAATGCCGCGCTTCGTCAGCTGCAGCACCAGGGACTGCCAGAACGCGCCCTCCGCGCCGTAGACGTACGCCAGCGTGAAGCTCTGGTACAGGAACGAGCCCAGCACCACCGCCGGCAGGTACGCCAGCAGGACCCGCAGGAAGCCGGTGCCTCCGGCCAGGTACCTGCGGAAGAAGCCGCCGGTCAGGCCGTAGAGAATCGGGGGCAGGCAGAAGATCGGGTTATAGCCGTACCCGGAGAAGAGGCAGCCCACCAGGTCGCTGCAGAAGCCCACCAGGGCGCCGGGCAGCGGCCCGAACAGGGCGCCGGCCAGAAAGACCGGCACGGCCTCGATGGAAAAGCGGGTGTCCACTGCCGGCATCGGCACCAGCAGGCGGGCCAGGACCACCTGCAGTGCCGCCAGCAGCGCGCAGTAGACGAGGGTCCGGGTGGTGAGCGTACGGGTGGATTTGGCCGCTACGGCCGGGTTGGCATTCGTTTTTGACATGAAAAAAGCCTCCAGACTTCGTTGGAGGAGGTTGGGGTGGATATTCGACTGCAATGCTAAGCCCAAAGATCAGCTGGGCTTCTTGCTTAGGCGGTTGCGAGCGCAGCACCGCGGGGATCGCTCCCCTTCGCCCGGCGGCAACCTCCCATCCAACCGGTACTTAACGCGCTGGCTCTACTCCCTGCAGCATTGTTTTACAGCCACATTGTAGCCGCTGCCGCGGAAAATAGCAAGAGGGAAATTAAAAAAATTTTCACCGCGGGCACGCCGGGCCCTGCGGCGGCATAGGCTGGGGCATGTAAAACCGGAAATGGAGGTGCCTCATGGACAACTGTCAACGCCGCGGCTGCCGGAACTGCAGCTTCTGCGTATGTCCGGGCCAGAATGCCCCATGCCCCTGCTTCCCGGGCGCCGCCGGCATTCCGGGTCCCACCGGGCCGACGGGCCCTGCGGGCGTAACCGGCCCCACCGGTCCGGCCGGGCCGGCCGGCCCCACGGGTGCCACGGGACCCGCCGGACCCGCAGGACCGGCCGGAGCCGCCGGCACCGCCGGCATTCAGGGCCCCACGGGCCCGACCGGCCCCACGGGCGCCACCGGCCCCATCGGCCGCATTGGGCCCACCGGGCCGGCAACGCTCCTGCCCGACAACATTTTCGCGTCGTTCCTCGGCTCCTCGGAGCAATTCACCAACGGGAGCCAGCTTTATCTCTTTCCGGCCATTCCCGACCCGACCGGAGCCATCACCGAAGCCGACCTGATGCACGTTCAGCTGGCGGCCGGATACTATCTCGTCTCCTACAGCGTATCCGCCATTTTCAACGCGCCCACGTACCTGCAGGTCACGCCGTTCTACAACGGACGGGCGCATCTGGAGACCGGCGTATACTTCGCCACCGCCGCCAACGGGTCGTCGGCCGTCGGCTCCGCGCACTTCATTCTGGAGGCGCCCGCGCCCACGCAGTTCTCCCTGACGTACTCCGGACCTCTGGACGCCCGGGAAGGCACCGTCACCCTGACCTTTCTGCAGCTGCGCCGGGAGTCGTGACCGCCGCCCAGCGGGCCCGGAGCGCCGTCCCCGCATTCTCAAAAACCGGCCTGCCCCGCCGGGCCGCAGGCATAAAAAAGACGTCGGAGCAAAGCGGACTTTGCTCCGACGTGGAAGGGGCGGTTAAAATCGATATTTTTTCAGCAAAAGACAAAACCGCCGCACAGCGGCGGCACCCAAACCGCAACCCAGCGTAGCGGTTGTGGTTTGGAAGCGAGGAGCAGCAGAATGAGCGCGCGATGAGCTTTGCAATGGAATGAAAAAGCTCGTCGCAAGCGATATGTCGCTTGCGACGAGCTTTTTCATTTCATTGCAAAGCTCATCGCGCGCTCATTCTGCTGCTCCTCGCTTCCAAACCGGACCCGCTGCTGCTGGGCTCCGGTTTGGGGCTGCCGCTGCGCGGCGGTTTTGTCTGCCCTTGAAAATATCGATTTT
>CAJFNY010000036.1 GCA_904395865.1 uncultured Oscillospiraceae bacterium | reverse complement strand
CGAGACGTACCGGTGGGACGTGCCGTGGAAGCCGTAGCGGCGGACGTCGTCCTTCTCATAGTACTCGTAGGGGATGGCGTAGATGTAGGCCTTGGGGGGCATGGTCATGTGGAAGGCGGTGTCGAACACGGCCACCTGCTTCGTCTCCGGCATGATCTTCTGGCAGGCGCGGATGCCCATCAGGTTGGCCGGATTGTGGAGCGGGCCCAGGGGGATGCACTTCTCGATGGCCGCGATGCAGGCGTCGTCGATGATGCAGCTCTCGGTGAAGGCCATGCCGCCGTGGAGGACGCGGTGGCCGACGGCCTCGATCTCATCCACGCTCTTGATGACGCCGTTGGCGGCGTCCACCAGGATGTCCAGCACCGACTGGATGGCCTCGCTGTGGGTCGGCATGGGGATGTCCCGCTTCACGTCGTCGCGCCCCGGGACCTTGTGGGTCAGGCGGCCGTCGATGCCGATGCGCTCGCAGAGGCCCTTGGCAAAGACTTCGCCGGAGTCGGAGTCCATGAACTGATACTTCAGGGACGAGCTGCCGGCATTGATGACCAGAATCTTCATGTGTCACATCTCCTAAAACAATTCGAGTTTCCTTTTGAACGGGTCTGTGCTAAAATCAGTCATACCAAAGAATATTCTACTACAGGCCGATGAATTTCTCAAGGGGAAGTTCGAACTTTTTGCGGGATGGAGGGATTCCGTGGCGCAGGCGGGCGTGATTTGTGAATACAACCCCTTCCACGACGGGCATCTGCGGCAGCTGCAGTGGATCCGGGCGCAGCTGGGGGCGGACACGCCCATCGTCTGCGTCATGAGCGGCGACTACGTCCAGCGGGGGGAGCCGGCGGTGTTTTCCAAGGCCGTCCGGGCCCGTGCGGCCGTCCTCTGCGGGGCCAGCCTCGTGGCGGAGCTGCCGCTGCCGGCGGCCCTGTCGTCGGCGGAGGGCTTCGCCCGCGGCGGCGTGGCGGCCCTGGACGCCCTGGGGTGCGACACCCTCTGCTTCGGCAGCGAGTGCGGCGACGCGGCGGCCCTGCAGGCCGCGGCGCAGGTGCTGCTGCGTCCGGACTTCGGGCCGGCCCTGCGGCGGGAGCTGGCGGCGGGCGTCTCCTTCGCGGCGGCCCGGGAGCTGGCGGCGGCGTCCCTGGGGGCCGACGGAGCGCTGCTGCGCCGGCCCAACGACATCCTGGCCGTGGAGTACTGCAAGGCCCTGCAGACTCTGGGCAGCCCCATGGCGCCGGTGACGCTCCGGCGGGACGGGGATTACCACGCGGCGGCGCCGTCGGCGGGGCAGCCGTCGGCTACGGCCCTGCGGGGGCTGCTGGCGTCCGGCGCACCGCTGACGGGATACGTCCCGCTGGCGGCGGAGGCCGCGTACGCCGGCGCCCGGCGCCACTGGCTCCGCTGCGGCGAGCGGGCCGTCCTGGCCCGGCTGCGGACCATGGACGACGGGGCGTTCCGGGCGCTGCCCTTCGGCTCCGAGGGGCTGTGGCACCGGCTGGCCGCCGCCTGCCGGCGGGAGACGTCGGTGGAGGCCATCGTCCGCGCCGTCAAGACGAAGCGGTACGCCTACGCCCGGGTGATGCGGATGCTCCAGTGCGCCTGCCTGGGGCTGACGGCGGAGGACCTGGCGGCCCCGGCGCCGTATCTGCGCATCCTGGCCTTCGACGACGCGGGGCGGCGGATCCTCCGGGCCGCCAGGGCCCGGGGCGCGGCCCTCGTCAACGCCGGCGAGACGCCGCCGGACGCGGCGTACTGGGCCATGGAGCGCCGGGCCGCCGACTGGTACGGCCTGTACGCCGAGGGCGACCCGGAGCCCGGCGGCGCCGCCGCGGCGGAGCGCGTGTTTTATTGCCGCAGAGATTCGGAAAAAATACTTGCAAAACCGGATTCGGTGTGGTATGATAGCTGGGCATGAAAAATAGTGAGGGTTCTGCGCCCTTTTACGAAGTAGAAAGAGGTGAACAGCATGAAGGAAGGTATCCATCCCAAGTACGAGCAGACGACGATTCGCTGCGCCTGCGGCGCCGTGATCGAGACAGGTTCCACGAAACAGGACATCAAGGTTGAAATCTGCTCCAAGTGCCACCCTTTCTACACCGGCAAGCAGAAGCTGGTCGACACTGGTGGACGCGTGGAGCGCTTCAACAAGAAGTTCGGCCTGAAGTGATCACCGCCAGAAGTCCGCACCGACTCGGTGCGGACTTTTTTCTTTGGAAGAAAGGAACGATGTTATGGCGCATGCCCACTGGAAGCGGGCATTTTACACCATCACCGCCGGGCAGACCGTCTCGCTGGTCGGCTCCTCGGCGGTGCAGTTCGCGCTGATCTGGTGGCTGTCGGCGGAGACGGATTCGCCGATGATGCTGGCCCTGGCCGGGCTGCTGGCCTTCCTGCCGCAGATGGTGCTGGGGCCCTTCGCCGGCGTGTGGATCGACCGGTGGCGGCGCAAGACCGTGGTGCTGGCGGCGGACCTGTTCCAGGGCGCCGTGGCGGCGGCCTTCGCCGTCTGGTTCTTCGCGGGGACGCCGCCCTACTGGGCGGCCTGCGTGGTGCTGGGCGTCCGGGCTGTGGGCGGTGTGTTCCATACGCCGGCCATCCAGGCACTGGTGCCGCTGCTGGTGCCCGGCGAGCAGCTGCTGCGGGCCAACAGCGTCAGCCAGTTTCTCCAGTCGGGCGCGTTCCTGCTGGGGCCGGTGCTGGGCGCGGCGCTTTACAGCGCCCTGCCCATGGGCTGGGTGCTGATGACGGACCTGCTGGGCGCCGCGGCCGCCTGCGGCACCGTGGCCTGCGTGGCCGTCCGGGAGCCGGCGGCCGTCCGGCGGCGGCCGGCCTTCGGCCGGGAGCTGCGGGAGGGGCTGGAGACCCTCCGGGCCGACCGGCAGCTGCTGGCGGTCCTGCTGTGCTCCGGCGCGGCCATGGTCTTTTATATGCCGCTGTCGTCGTACTATCCGCTGATGTCCAGCGGCTACTTCGCCGTGTCCTCGTGGCACGGCAGCCTCGTGGAGCTGCTGTACGCCCTGGGCATGATGCTGGCCGCCGCGGCGCTGGGCGCCCGCGGGCAGCTGCGGCGGCCGCTGCAGGCGGCGGGGTTGGGCCTGGCCGTCGTGGGCGTGACGGCGCTGGTCAGCGGCCTGCTGCCGCCGACCCGGGCGGCGTTCTGGGGCTTCGCGGCGGCCTGCGGCCTCATGGGCGCCGGGGCCAACCTTTACGCCATCCCGGTGACGGCCTACATGCAGCGGACGATCCCGCCGGAGAAGCTGGGCCGCGCCTTTTCGCTGATGGGGAGCCTCATGTCCCTGGCCATGCCGGTGGGGCTGGTGCTGTCGGGCCCGGTGGCCGAGCGGTACGGCGTGCCGCTGTGGTTCCTGATCACGGGGCTGGCCTCCGGCGTCTGCGCCGCCGTGTGCCTTGCAGTCCTGGCCGCCGCCCGGCGGCGGGCCGGGTGAGAAGAAAGGAGTTTACATGCTCGAATCGGAGAAAATTGTCATGGAGCGGGCCGTGCTGGTGGGCTTGAACGCCGACGTGTTCTCCCCTCAGGAGACGGCCACCGAGGCCACGCTGGACGAGTTGGAGGCCCTGCTGGAGACGGCCGGCGGCCAGTGCGTGGCGAAGCTGCTCCAGAATCGCCACGCGCCGGACCCGCACAGCTTCCTGGGCGAGGGCAAGGTGGCGGAGCTGAAGGAGCTGCTGCAGGCCAACGAGGCCAACCTGGTGGTGGCCGACAACGACCTGTCCCCCTCCCAGAACCGGGCGCTGGAGCAGCTGACCGGTGTGCGGGTCATCGACCGCAGCGCCCTGATCCTCGACATCTTCGCCCAGCGGGCCAGGACGAAGGAGGGCCGCCTCCAGGTGGAGCTGGCCCAGTACAAGTATCTGCTGCCGCGGCTGGCCGGCATGTGGACCCACCTGGAGCGCCAGGAGGGCGCCATCGGCTCCCGCGGCCCCGGCGAGACGCAGCTGGAGACGGACCGCCGCCTGATCCGCCGGCGCATCCAGCGCCTGGAGGCGGAGCTGCAGGAGGTGCGGAAGGTCCGGGCCGTCCAGCGGGAGCGGCGGCGGAAGAACGACGTGCCCGTGGTGGCCCTGGTGGGGTACACCAACGCCGGCAAGTCCACGCTGCTCAACTGCCTGACCGGCGCCGGCATCCCGGCCAACAACCGCCTGTTCGACACCCTGGACACCACCACCCGCCGCCTGGCCGTGTCGGACACGCTGGAGGTGCTCGTCTCCGACACCGTCGGCTTCATCGCCAAGCTGCCCCACCACCTGGTGGAGGCCTTCCGGGCCACGCTGGAGGAGCTGGAGTACGCCGACCTGCTGCTCCACGTCATCGACGCCTCGGACCCCAACCGGGAGGAGCACATCCAGGTGGTGGAGCGGCTCATCGGCCAGCTGGCCGCGCCGGGGACGCCGGTGCTCTCGTGCTACAACAAGGCCGACCTGGCCGACCCGGACCTGCTGCCCCGGGGGGAGAACTGCCTGGCCCTGTCGGCCAGGACCGGTGAGGGCGTCCCGGCCCTGCTGGAGGCCGTGGAAAAGGCCCTGAGCCGCGGGAAGCACGCGGTGCGCCTGCTGCTGCCGTACGCCATGGGCGGCCAGGTGGACGTGCTCCACACCCAGGCGGCCGTCCGGTCGGTGGAGTACCGGGCCGACGGCATCGCCGTGGAGGCGGTGCTGGACGAGGCGCTGTACGGCCGGCTGCGGCCGTACGTGCAGGAGGGGTGAGCATGGACGAATACTACGTGCCCACGGCGGCGGCCGCCAGTGAGTTCACCGAGAAGCGCTCCCGCTTCCTGACCGACCTCTTCCCGGTGGAGACGGAGGCCGAGGCCCGGGCCCTGCTGGAGTCCGTCCGGAAGAAGCACCACGACGCCCGGCACCACTGCTGGTGCTACCGTCTGCGGGAGGGCGGCGTGGAGCGGTACTCCGACGACGGCGAGCCCCAGGGCACCGCCGGCCAGCCCATGCTGAACGTGTTTCAGCGGGAGGACGTGACGAACGTCCTGTGCGTCGTGACGCGGTACTTCGGCGGGATCCTGCTGGGGGCCGGCGGCCTGACCCGGGCGTACGCCAGGGGCGCCAAGGACGGGCTGGACGCCGCCGGCGTCTCGGTGGTGCGGCCGTGGGTGCAGCTGGAGATCCCGTGCCCGTACCGGCTGCTGGAGCGGCTGCGGCTGCTGATCCCCCGCTGCGGCGGCGCGGAGACCGGCTGCGCC
Source organism: uncultured Oscillospiraceae bacterium (assembly GCA_904395865.1). GTDB lineage: Bacteria > Bacillota > Clostridia > Oscillospirales > Oscillospiraceae > Avoscillospira_A. The sequence continues at coordinate 10,803 of CAJFNY010000036.1, read as the reverse complement.
TACGGGGCCGACGTGACGGTGACGGCGCTCTTCCCTGAGGAGGCGGAGGCGGCCTTCCGGGCCGAGCTGACGGAGCTCAGCGGCGGCGGTGTGGAGGCACGGCCGGCGGGGACGGTGCTCCGCGCCTTCCCGGTGCCGGGCCGCGGCGGAAAAATTTGAGGGAACGGCAGGAGTTCGCCGAGATTCTGCGTATACTTCTCTGGAGAGGGGGCGGAGCCCATGGGGGAGGAAACCATCCGGGAGCGGCTGGAGCGCGGGGAGCTGACGCTGCTGGCGCCTGAGGCTGCCAAGGCGGCCCGGACCCGCGGCCGGCTGCGGCCGGGGGAGGCGGAGTCGGACGTGCGCACCTGCTACCAGCGGGACACCGACCGGATCGTCCACAGCAAGGCCTTCCGCCGGCTGATGCACAAGACGCAGGTGTTCCTGAAGCCTGAGGGCGACCACTACCGCACCCGCATGACCCACACGCTGGAGGTGGCGCGGATCGCCCGGACCATCGCCCGGGCCCTGCGGCTCAACGAGGACCTGACCGAGGCCCAGGCCCTGGGCCACGACCTGGGGCACACCCCCTTCGGCCACGCCGGCGAGGTGGCCCTCAGCGACGTGATGGGCGTCCCGTTCCGGCACAACGAGCAGTCCCTGCGGGTGGTGGACCGGCTGGAGAAGGACGGCGACGGCCTGAACCTGACGTACGAGACCCGCATGGGCATCCTGGGCCACACCGGGGAGTTCGTCCCGGAGACGCTGGAGGGGCGGGTCGTCCGCCTGTCCGACCGGATCGCCTACATCAACCACGACATCGACGACGCCGTGCGCGCCGGTATCCTGGCCAACGGCGACATTCCGCGCTCCATCTCCGCCGTCCTGGGGGAGAGCCACCGGGAGCGGATCAACACCCTGGTGGAGAACGTCATCCGCACGTCCGGCGAGGCCGGGGACATCGCCCTGGAGCCGCAGGTCCGCAAGGCCATGGACGACCTGCGCAGCTTCCTCTTCGAGCGCGTCTACCGCAACCCGGTGGCCAAGGGCGAGGAGTCGAAGGCCAAGCAGATCCTACGGGAGCTGTACCGCTATTACATGGCGCACCCGGACCGGCTGCCGGCCGACTTCGTCCCGCAGCTGGACTTCGACGGCATCTCCCGCACGGTCTGCGACTACATTGCCGGCATGACGGATAACTATGCCGTATACAAATTTTCTGAGCTCTACATTCCCCAGGGCTGGCAGCTGCGGTGACGGCTGCATAGTCCGGGGCCGTTCGGCGCATACCAGGAGGTGAACGCCCCATGCCATTCCCGCCGGCCTTCCTCGAGGAGCTGGCGGCCCGCAACCCCATCGAGGAGGTGGTGGGCCAGTACGTCCAGCTGACGCGCAAGGGCGCCAACCTGTTCGGCCTGTGCCCGTTCCACAGCGAAAAGACGCCCTCGTTCTCCGTGGCGCCGGAGAAGCAGATCTACTACTGCTTCGGCTGCCACAAGGGCGGCGGCGTCATCAACTTCATCATGGAGCGCGAGGGCCTGGACTATCCCGACGCCGTCCGCTTCCTGGCAAAGCGCGCCGGCATGGAGGTGCCGGAGGACGCGTCCCGCGCCGCCGGCTACCGGCGGCAGGAGCGGCTGCTGAGCCTCTGCCGCGACGCGGCCCGGTTCTTCCATGAGCGGCTGCTGGCGCCGGAGGGGCAGGCGGCCCGGGCGTATCTGGAGCAGCGCGGCCTCTCCCGGCGGACCGTCACCCGCTTCGGCCTGGGCTACTCGCCCGACGCCTGGGCGCAGCTGCTGGACGCCATGACGGCCAGGGGCTACGAGAAGCAGGAGCTGCTGGAAGCCGGCCTGGCCGTCCGCTCCAAGAAAGGCGGGCTGTACGACCGGTTCCGCAACCGGCTGATGTTCCCGATCATCGACATCCGCGGCAGCGTCATCGGCTTCGGCGGCCGGGTCATGGACGACTCCACGCCCAAGTACCTGAACTCGCCCGAGACGGTGATCTTCAACAAGCGGAAGAACCTCTTCGCCATGAACATCGCCCGCAAGAGCCGGCAGGGGCGCATCATCCTGACCGAGGGGTACATGGACGCCATCGCCCTCCACCAGTACGGCTTCGACTGCGCCGTGGCCTCCCTGGGCACGAGCCTCACCGAGGAGCACGCGGCCATGCTGGCCCGGTACACGAAGCAGGTGGTCATCACGTACGACGGCGACGCCGCCGGCCAGAACGCCACCCAGCGGGCCATCTCGATGCTGGAGCGCACCGGCGTGCAGGTGCGGGTGCTGCGGATGCGCGGCGCCAAGGACCCGGACGAGTTCCTGAAGAAGTACGGGGCCGACCGGTTCCGCCTGCTGCTGGAGCAGTCGGAGGACCACGTGGCCTACCGGCTGGAGAGCCTGCGGCAGCAGTTCGACCTGGGGCGGGACGACCAGCGCGTGGCCTTCCTGCAGCAGGCGGCCCAGCTGGTGGGCAGCCTGCCCGGCCCGGTGGAGCGGGAGATCTACGGCGCCCGGGCCGCGGAGATGGCCGGCGTCACGGCCGAGGCCATGAAGCTGGAGGCCGACAAGGCCCGCCGCCAGCAGCTGGCCCGGGAGAAGAAGCGCCGGGAGCAGCGCGACCTGGCCCCGGCGTACGCCGCGCAGCCCCAGGACCGCAGCATCCGCTACGACAACGTCCGCTCGGCCATGGCCGAGGAGGGCGTGCTGCGGCAGGTGCTTCGGGAGCCGGCGCTGTTCGAGCGGTGCGCCCGGGAGCTGCCGGAGCACTTCTCCTCGCCGCTGCTGGCCCGGATCTTCACGCTGCTGCGGGACCGGTACGAGGCCGGCATGACCGTCTCGCCGGGGGCCCTGGAGGGCGTGCTGCAGCCGGAGGAGCTGCGCCACCTGTCCGCGGTGGTCCAGCGGGACGAGGGCCTCGTCAGCGACCAGGCGCTGGACGACTGCGTCGCCCGGATCGAGGAGGAATACCAGAAGGCCCACGTGGCCGGCACCGGGGATCTGCAGGCGTTCCGCCAGCGGCTCCTCGAGAAAAAAGGATATGGAGGATAGACCCATGGCAGAGCCGAAGGAAACAATTTTGGACGATCTCGATCAGGAGGCCGAGGCCCGCAAAAAGCTCGACGCCCTCCTGGAGCAGGGAAAGAAGGCCGGCAGGGTCTCCTCCAAGCAGCTGATCGACACGCTGGACGCCATCGACGCCGACGAGGCCACCACCGAGAAGTTCTACGACGAGCTGGAGACCGCCGGCGTGGAGATCGACGTCAGCGACGTGCTGGAGGTGCTGGGCAGGACGCCCGACGCCGTCCCCACCGAGGAGGACCTGAAGAACGTCACCGAGGAGGAGCTGGTGGAGGACCCGGAGGCTCTGGCCGATACGTACAAGCTGGACGATCCGGTGCGCCTCTACCTGAAGGAGATCGGCAAGATCAAGCTGCTGACGCCCGAGGAGGAGACGGCCCTGGCCAGACGCATGGCCGAGGGCGACAAGGAGGCCCAGCAGCAGATGGCCGAGGCCAACCTGCGCCTGGTGGTCTCCATCGCCAAGCGGTACGTGGGCCGCGGGATGCAGCTGCTGGACCTGATCCAGGAGGGCAACCTGGGCCTCATCAAGGCCGTGGAGAAGTTCGACTACACGAAGGGCTACAAGTTCTCCACGTACGCCACCTGGTGGATCCGCCAGGCCATCACCCGGGCCATTGCCGACCAGGCGCGGACCATCCGCATCCCCGTCCATATGGTGGAGACCATCAACAAGGTCATCCGCACGGCTCACAGCATGGTCCAGTCCCTGGGCCGCGACCCGTCGGCCGATGAGATCGCCCGGGAGATGGACCTGCCGGTGGAGAAGGTGGAGGAGATCCTCAAGATCGCCCAGGACCCCGTCTCCCTGGAGACGCCCATCGGCGAGGAGGAGGACAGCCACCTGGGCGACTTCATCCAGGACGACGGCGCCAAGGAGCCGGCCGACGCCGCGTCGGACAATCTGCTGCGGGAGCAGCTGGTGGACGTGCTCAAGACGCTGACGCCCCGGGAGGAGACGGTGCTGCGGATGCGCTTCGGCCTGGAGGACGGCCACCCCCGGACGCTGGAGGAGGTGGGCCGGGAGTTCAACGTCACCCGCGAGCGCATCCGGCAGATCGAGTCGAAGGCCCTGCGCAAGCTGCGCCATCCGAGCCGCTCCAAGAAGCTGAAGGATTTCCTGAACTGAGGGGAATTCTCCGGCGGATTCAGAGGTTTTCACTTGACTTTTCTGAAAAAAGCCGTATCATAGTGCTTGGCTATCCTGTTTGCAACCGTGCCGCCCGGCGGCCACGGAGATCTGAATGAAGGAGACTGAACGATGTTTGAGAAAATCGCGGCCTACCTGGCCAAGCAGATGGACATTTCTGCCGACGACATCACCCGCGACACCACCTTTGAGAGCCTGGGCATCGACTCGCTGGACATGGTCGAGATGGTCATGGACCTGGAGGAGGAGCTGGGCGTCGAGCTGGATCTGGAGGACAAGAAGCTGGCGACCGTCGGCGAGCTGGCCGACTTTGCCGAGAACCAGGCCGGCTGATTTCCGGCGCGGCAGTTGCGCAGACTGCCGAAATCGTGTAAAATAAAGGTACGTCACAAGCCATCGGCCTGTGGCAAGGTCGCACTAGTCGGGGAGTTAGCGGTGCCCTGTCGCCCGCAATCCGCTGCAGCGGGGATGAATCCCGGCCCGAGGGTGTGCGCTGTACCGTCTGACCCATGTAAGCGGTGATGAGGAACCGGTCTTACGCAACGGGAACCCGTGAACCATGTCAGGCGGGGAACCGAGCAGCATTCAGCGGAACCTCCCGTGTGCCGCGAGGCAGCCGTTTCTGAGCAGGCTGCATGGGTAACGGGTATAGCGCATGATTCGGAGGCCGGTGTGCGATCTTGCCATGGGCCGATGCTATCGCAACGGCAAGGAGGCGGGGGCGGTGTATCAGGCCCTGTATCGAAAATACCGGCCCCAGACCTTCGACGACGTGGTGGGGCAGCAGAGCGTCACCGAGACGCTCAAGACCCAGCTGCGCACCGGCCGCCTGAGTCACGCCTATCTCTTCACCGGCACCCGCGGCACCGGCAAGACGTCCTGCGCCAAGATCCTGGCCAAGGCCGTCAACTGCCTGGACCCTCAGGACGGCAACCCGTGCAACCGCTGCAGCGCCTGCCGGAGCATCGACTCCGGCGCCTGCATGGACGTGCTGGAGATCGACGCCGCCTCCAACAACGGCGTCGACAACGTCCGCGCCCTGCGGGACGACGCCGTCTACACGCCGGCGGAGGTCCGCCGGCGCGTCTACATCATCGACGAGGTCCACATGCTCTCCACGGCGGCCTTCAACGCGCTGCTGAAGATTCTCGAGGAGCCGCCGGAGCACCTGCTGTTCATCCTGGCCACCACGGAGCTGCACAAGGTCCCGGCCACGATCCTCTCCCGCTGCCAGCGGTTCTCGTTCCGCCGGCTGCTGCCGGAGGACATCGCCGCCCGGCTCAACTACGTGGCGTACCAGGAGGGGATCGCCGCGGAGCCCGAGGCCATCGCCCTGCTGGCCCGCCTGGCCGACGGCGCATTGCGGGACGGCCTGAGCCTGCTGGACCAGTGCGCCTCGGCCCTGACGGGCACGCTGACGGCCGACGCCGTCTACGAGAGCCTCGGCCTGGCCGGCGACCGCAAGACGGCCCAGCTGATGGCCGCCGTGGCCGACCGGGACGCGGCCCGGGCGCTGGAGCTGTTCGCGGCCCTGTACGCCGGCGGCAAGGACATGGCCGCCATGGCCGGGGAGCTGACGGACCTGGCCCGGGACCTGCTGATCCTCAAGACGGCGCCCAGAAGCGGCGCGTCCATGCTCTCGGGCGTCTGCACCGATGAGGAGGTCCGCGGGCTTCTGGGGCGCTTCTCCGCCGGGGAGCTGCTGCGGATGACGAGCCGGCTCCAGGAGACGGCCTCCGGCTTCGCCCGGAGCGCCGACCGGCGGCTGGACATGGAGCTGTGCCTGCTGGAGCTGTGCGCGCCGGAGCTGGAGATGGACGCCCAGTCCCTCAACGCCCGGCTGACGAAGCTGGAGCAGGCGGTGGCCTCCGGGCGCCTCCCGGCGGCGCCGGCCGCCGCGGCGGACGACCAGGAGGAGCGGCCGCCGTTTCCCGACGACAGCGACGCGCCGCCGGAGCCGGGCGCGCCGTCTGCGCCGCCGCCGGAGCGGGCGCCGGCCGGAGCGACTTCCGCGCCGTCGGCGCTGCCGGTGGGCTTCTGGACGGATCTGGTCCGCGCCGTCGGCGGCGAGCTGACGCCGGGGCTGCGGAGCTTCCTGCCCACGCAGGTGCAGCCGGACCTGCGGGGCGATACGCTGATCCTGCGGGTGGCCTCGTCCTTCGGCCGGAAGATGGTGGACACGCCGGAGACGCTGCAGCGCATCCGGGCCGAGGCCGGAAGGATGCTGGGGCGCCCCGTGGCGGTGCAGGTGGCCGTGGGCAGCCAGGAGCAGGAGGACCGGTTCGGCCAGCTGCTGGCCTTTGGCCGGGCCCACGAGGAGATTTTTGACATCAAATAAAGGAGCGATCACAGTGGCAAAGGGTGGATTCCGCGGCATGCCCATGGGCGGCGGCATGAACATGAACATGATGAAGCAGGCCCAGAAGATGCAGCAGGAGCTGCTGAAGATGCAGCAGGAGATGGAGACGAAGACGTACACCGCCGCCGCCGGCGGCGGCACGGTGACGGCCACCGTCAACGGCAAGCATCAGCTGACGGCCCTGGCCATCGACCCCGAGGCCGTGGATCCCGACGACGTGGAGATGCTCCAGGATCTGGTGATCGCGGCCGTCAATGAGGCCATGCGCACGGCCGAGAGCGAGTCGGCCGCGGCCATGTCGAAGCTGACCGGCGGCATGAACCTGGGCGGCCTGCTCTGAGCATGCGGTATTTTCCCGCCGCCCTGGAGCGGCTGACCGAGCAGTTCGCACGCCTGCCGGGCATCGGCAGCAAGACGGCCCAGCGCCTGGCGTTCCACATCCTGAGCCTGCCGGAGGCCGAGGCCGAGGCCTTCGCCGAAGCCGTCCTGGAGGCGCGGCGGACGGTGCGCGCCTGCCCCGTCTGCCAGAACCTGACCGACCGGGAGCTCTGCCCCATCTGCGCCGACGAGGAGCGGGACCACGGGCTCATCTGTGTCGTGGCCGAGCCCCGGGACGTGGTGGCTATGGAGCGGGCCCGGGAGTACCGGGGCGTGTACCACGTGCTCCACGGCGTGATCTCGCCGCTGAACCATGTGGGGCCCGACGACATCCGCGTCCGGGAGCTGCTGGTCCGGGTGGGCCAGGGCGGCGTCCGGGAGATCATCATGGCCACCAACCCCGACACCGAGGGCGAGGCCACGGCCATGTACCTCTCGCGGCTGCTGCGCCCCCTGGGCGTCCGGGTGACGCGGCTGGCCTACGGCATCCCCATGGGCAGCCAGCTGGAGTACGCCGACGAGGTGACGCTCCTCCGCGCGCTGGAGGGCCGCCAGGAGATCTGACGAAAAAGAAAACAGGGAAACCATGAAGCCGGCGCCGCGGAACAACCGTTCCGCGGCGCCGGCTTCGGCCTGCCGAAAGGCCGCTTTGGCCGAAGGATTCGGAGGGAGGGGATGTGTGCAGGGGAACCGTCAGGGTTCCCCTGCGCGTTCAATCAAACTCGAATCTGCAACTTTTTGAAGTTGCAGATTCGTGAGCAGCTTGTCAAAAAATTCTCGTGAGAGACTTTTTTGACAAGCTGTCCGGCGCCGCGGAACAACCGTTCCGCGGCGCCGGCGTTTCGTGGTTTTCAAAGAAAACTTCCAGAAGGACTTGACAAGATATATATATATATATGATAGATTGTACGAAATACTGTGCAACATGCCGGTATTCGTACATTTTTCTTTGGACCGGGACTCTCCCGCGCCGGTCGGCCGGGAAGCGCGCGGTCCGCCGGCCGGACAGGAGACGGCCGGGTAGCCAGCCATCGGCTGCGGCGGAAGGAGATCGGAAGAAATGAAAAAGTTGTGGGCAGTCATTCTGGCGGCGGCGCTCGCGCTGTCCCTGGCGGCGTGCGCCGCGGCGCCGGCGGAAGTGACGGAGGAGCCGGCGGACAGCACGACGGAGACACCGGCAGAGGTGACGCCGGAGACGCCGGAAGCTCCGGAGGCGGAGGCGGAAGCGCCGGCGGAAGAAGCGGCCCCGGCGGAGTACGCCCTGGGCGACACGGTGGAGACGGACCGGTGGCGCTTCACGCTGACGGCCTTCACCCTGGGGACGAACCTCTGCAAGGACGCGGAGTCGGACGACTATCTGATCGTCGACGGGGATTATGAGACGACCTTCACTTGGGGCGACGAGACGTACGATCTGGCGTACGTGGCCGCCGACGGCCGGGCCTTCGCCGCGGTGGGGTACGAACTGCAGTACCTGGGGAAAGAGACGCTGGAATCCATGGACCAGCTGCCGGACGTCTGGGTGGACTACGACGACGGGTACCTCTTCGCCGACCCGCCGTACACCGGCGACACGGCGTTCGTCCGGGTGGACGGCACCTTTACCCCGGTGGGCGAGCAGAACCTCTGGCAGCTGGAGCCGCTGAGCCCGCAGGCCGAGTACCGGGACTGCCTGGACATCCCGCAGGAGGTGATGGACAACACCGAAGCGCCGATCCGCCTGGTGGTCTCCATGGACGGGACGGAATACGCCTACCGGGTGCGGTGAGGCGGGCCGCTGTAATTGAAAACAAGGGCGGCGCCGCGGAACGGAGGTTCCGCGGCGCCGTTCGCTGTGTCTTACGGCAGCACCGTCGTCTCCTGCAGCCGGGAGAAGGTGACGCCGGCCTCCTGCAGGATGGGCAGGCCGGCAGCGAGCTGTTCGCCGTCGGAGATCAGCAGGCGCGTCTCGCCGTACGCCTCCGCCGCCTCCGTGGCCGTCAGCCGCCGGTCGGGCCGGACGAAGACGCTGTACTGCGCCGTCACCGACTCCGGCGACGACGATTCCGGCACCAGGGCCAGCAGTGTCTTGCGGCCCAGCACCCGGTCCAGCGCCTCGTTGGCCAGTGCCAGTCCCTCCGCCGCGTCCTCGCCCGGTGCGACGGTGATGCCGATGGTGTGGCCCGCGGCGGCGATCCGGCGTACCAGGTCGCCGTTGGCGGCCAGCTCGTCGGCCGTCAGGAAGAAGGCGGCCGGCAGCGACTCCTGCGCCAGCGTGTCCAGGGCGCCGGCCATGGTGGAGGCGTCCACCACCGCCAGGAGGATCTCCGCCGGTGTCTGCTCCGGCTCCTCCGGCTGCGGGTCCGGCGTGGGCGTCACGGTTTCGGGCGGGGTGGTGGGCGTCGTCTCCTCGGGCGTCTCGTCAGCCGTCTGCTGGTCGGCCAGGTAGGCGATCAGATTCTCGGCCTTCTCGATGAACAGCGAGTCGTCGTAGACCTGCGCACCGGTGGTGAAGCGGACGACCGTGTATCCGGCCTGACTCGTCAGCACGCTGACGCCCACGCCGAAGTGAGTGGCCGAGAACACCGCCGGCAGGAACACGGTGCCGCCGCGGATGACCGTCGGCAGGTACTGGGAGCTGTGGTCCTCGTCCGTGACCATGCCGGTGTTCAGATTGTAGACGAGCCGCTGGCTTCGGCTGAACAGCGTCAGCGTGCTGTCCCCGGGAATGTACGACGGATAGAAGCCCAGGGAGGACTGGCTGAACACCGTGTACGGCACGTACAGCGTGCCGCCGGAGTAGAAGGGCAGGTCGTTCCCCGTGAGCGTCAGGGGGATCGTGTCGTTGATGGCCACGAAGGCCATGTCCGCGGCGCCGGCCGGGACGGCCAGCAGCGCCGTCAGCACGGCCAGCGCCAGCAGCAGGCAGAGCAGCCGCTTTCCGTTCATGCCGGTGCCTCCTTTGGCAGAATGTCGGTGTGTTACGTCCATTATACCGCGTTTGCCCCGGCGGCGCAACCCTGCCCCGCCGAACGGCGGATGGAAGGCGAGTGGAGGAGAAGGGGCAAAAATCTGTCGGTTTTGGAGGAAAAATCAGAAGATTTTGAAAAAACCTTGCGCTTTGTGGTGGAGAGGCGTATAATAGAGCCAGTCGGGCCGCCTGGGGCTGAAATTTGGGCGGCGCCGGAGGAGGTCTCTCCATGGAGCGCAGAGACAAGGAGAATTACTATTTGGATATCGCCCAGACGGTGATGGAGCGTTCCACCTGCTGCCGCGGACACTACGGCGCCATCATCGTCCGGAACGATGAGATCATCGCCACCGGGTACAACGGCGCCCCCCGCGGCCGCATGAACTGCACCGACCTGGGGTACTGCATCCGCCAGAAGCTGCAGGTACCCAGCGGGGAGCGGTACGAGCTGTGCCGCAGCGTCCACGCCGAGGCAAACGCCATCATCTCCGCCGCCCGGAGCGAGTGCATCGGCGGCACCATGTACCTGGTGGGGCGGGATGCCCAGAGCCGGGCGCTGCTGGAGAACGCGGCCTCGTGCCGCATGTGCCGGATGATGATGATCAACGCCGGCCTCAGCCGCCTGGTGGTGCGCAACACGCCGGAGAAGTACACGGTCTACAACGTGGCCGACTGGGTGTTTGACGACGACTCCATCCTGGAGCCGGACTTCGTCCTGTAATCGGCTCTCCACAGCAGCAATGCGGCCCGCGGCTTTCCGCTGCGGGCCGTCAGCTTGTCAAACAATTCTCTTGAGAGAATTGTTTGACAAGCTGCTCACGAATTTGCAACTTCAAAAAGTTGCAAATTCGGGTTTGATTGAACGCGAAAGGGGACCCTGACGGTCCCCTTTCACACTTTCCCT
>CAJFNY010000035.1 GCA_904395865.1 uncultured Oscillospiraceae bacterium | reverse complement strand
TTGAACGCGAACGGTCCAGACCGGCTTCTCTTGGCCTTCGGCCAATTCACCTTCAGGGGACCCTGACGGTCCCCTTTCACACTTTCCTTCCCTCCGAACCCTTCGGCCGGAGCGGATTTTCTACAGTCTGCGGGCGGCCCCAGGGGCCGCCCGCTCAGAAATACGATATCTCACTTGGAAGCCGGCTTCCGCAGGTACGAGAACCACATGACGAAGCCGATGGCCGCGCCGCCGACGATGTTGCCCAGCGTCACGGGAATCAGGTTCCCCACGATGTAATTGCCCCACGTCAGGCTCTCCAGGGCCACGCCGGCCGCCGACGCCGCCTCGGCATACGCCGGGACGCCCTTGGCGAACAGGCCCAGCATGCAGTACGTCATGTCGGCGATGGAGTGGTTGAAGCCGCAGACGACGAAGAACATCACCGGCACCCACGCGCCGAGAATGCGGCTGGCGCCGTCCTTGCCGGACAGGCTCAGCAGGACGCCCATGGTCACCAGCGCGTTGCAGAGGATGCCCATGAAGAAGGCGTTCTGGAACTCCATGGTCATCTTGCCGGTGGCCACCCGCATGGAGGCCACGGCCAGGGCGTTGTCGCCGGCGCTGAGCCAGTTGAACCGGGCGCAGATGACGGCCACCAGCATGGAGCCCAGGAAGTTGCCGATGTAGACGAACAGCCAGTTCTTCAGCATGCCGGCCACCGTCGCCTTTTTATCCAGGACGCTGATGGTGATGAGCGTGTTGCCGGTGAACAGCTCCGCGCCCGAGAGCACCACCGTGCCCAGGCCGAAGGCGAAGAGCAGGCCGGAGATCATCCGAACCATGCTGTTGTTGGCGACGCCGTACGTGGCCATGTTCGTCACGCAGGCGGGAATGCCGATCAGGAAGCCGGCCAGAATGCCCAGGACCAGCATCTTGGAGATGGGCAGCTTCGTCTTGCCGGCGCCGGCTGCGGAATAGTTGGCGGCCGTCTCAGCAGCGGTGAACAGATTCATATTGTCCCTTCCCTTCTCAAAAGGTCGGGGGAAAACGCAGTTACAGCGTCGCCTGCGCGGCCTCCACCACGTGGCCGATGAGCACCGACGTGGTCACGCTGCCGACGCCGCCGGGCACCGGCGTGATGGCCTCGACGATGGGCTCCACCTCGGCGTACACCGCGTCGCCGGCGATGCCGCCCTTGGCCTCGTCCCAGTTGATGGAGACGTCCAGGACGATCTGGCCGGGCCGGACGTAGTCCTTCGTCAGGCTGCCCAGCACGCCGGCGGACGACACGAGGATGTCGGCCTCCCGGGCCACGGCCGCCACGTCCTTCGTCCGGGTGTGGCAGACCGTCACCGTGGCGTTGCGGGCCATGAGCATCATGGCCGCCGGCTTGCCCACCACCAGGCTCCGGCCGATGACGACGGCCTTCTTGCCGGTGCAGTCGATGCCGTAGTGATCCAGGATCTCCATGCAGGCGGCCGGGGTGCACGGGGCGAAGCCCAGCTTCTTGCCCATGAACACGCCGGCATTGGACAGGTCGGTCATGCCGTCCACGTCCTTGCGGGCGTCCAGACGGTTGGCGATCTCGTTCTCATACGCCTTCAGGTGCTTGGGCAGGGGCCGGAACAGCAGGACGCCGTGGATCCGATCGTCGGCGTTGACGCGGTCGATGGTCTCCAGCACGGCCTCGCGGCTGGCGTCCTCCGGCAGGACGATCTTCTCCACCGCCACGCCGATCAGCTCGGCGCGCTTCGTGGCGCCCCGCTCGTAGGACAGGTCGTCGGGCCGCTCGCCCACACGGATGATGCCCAGCGTCGGGGTGACGCCTCTGGCCTTCAGGTCTTCCACCTGCGCCTGCAGGCGGGCGTTGAGCGCGGCGGTGACTTCCTTGCCCAAAAGCTGCTTTGCCATTGTTTTCCCTCCAAAAAGTCAGGGATGCTGTGCGGAGCCGAAGCTCCGCACAGATCCCTCTGCATCAAAAGTTCGCGCGGACGGCCGCGAAGATGGCATCGGCCTTGGCGCAGTATTCGTCCAGCATACCGTTGGCCCTGGCATTGAGCTCGTCGGCCTTCGCCCGGTTCTGCAGGGACTTGGTGTTGATAAAGACGTTGAGGCTGGCGCTCATCAGGGCCGCCTTGCAGCAGGCCGCGCCGCAGCCGGCGTCGGAGACTGCCAGGCGGGAGCCCTTCTCGGCGAACACGGCGATGACGTCGATGGCCTCGCAGCACGTCTCCATGATCTCCATGGGGACGGAGCACGCCGTCAGGGTGGCCTCCTCCAGGATCCGCGGGCGGTCCGGGTCATCCTTGGGGATGCCGTACGCCCTGGACAGGGGCTCGAAGCAGACGGCATCCTGGGCCACCAGGTCCAGCAGCTTCCGCTGCAGCGCGTCGGACTTGGCCTTGAGGGCCTGCATCTCCTCCTCCACGTCGGCGTACTTCTTCTTGCCGACGGTCAGGGAGCCGACCATGTTGCCCAGGGCCGTGCCGATGGCGCCCACCAGGGCCGCCGCGCCGCCGCCGCCGGGGACCGGGGCGCTGGAGGCCAGGACCTCCACAAATTCCTCGCAGGACTTCTTCGTAAACTCCATGGTTTCCTCCAGGGGCGGCCGATCAGAACAGGCCGGAGATCTTGCCGGTGGCATCCACGTCGATGCGCTCGGCGGCGGGAACCTTCGGCAGGCCGGGCATCGTCATGATCTCGCCGGTCAGCGCCACCAGGAAGCCGGCGCCGGCGGAGACCTTCACGTTGCGGACCGTGACCGTAAAGTCCTTGGGGGCGCCCAGCTTGGCCGGGTCGTCGGACAGGCTGTACTGGGTCTTGGCCATGCAGATGGGCATCTTGTCGTAGCCCAGGTCGGTGAGGGTCTTGATCTGCTTCAGGGCGTTGGGCGTGAAGGCCACGTCCTTGCCGCCGTAGATCTTCTGGACGATGTCGGTGATCTTCTGCTCGATGGTCTCGTCCAGGTCGTAGGCGAACGAGAAGTCGTTGGGCTCCTCCACCAGGCGGATGACCTCCTTGGCCAGGGCAATGCCGCCCTCGCCGCCCTTGGCCCAGACCTCAGACAGGGCCACGTTGACGCCCAGCTCCTTGCACTTGCGCTCCACCAGAGCCAGCTCGGCCTCGGTGTCGTTGGGGAAGCGGTTGATGGCGACGACGCAGGGCAGCTTGTAGACGTTGGTGATGTTGGACACGTGCTTGAGCAGGTTGGGCAGGCCCTTCTCCAGCGCCTCCAGGTTCTCCTGGTTCAGGTCGGCCTTGGGCACGCCGCCGTTGTACTTCAGCGCGCGGACCGTGGCGACGATGACGACGGCCGACGGCTTCAGGCCGGCCACGCGGCACTTGATGTCCAGGAACTTCTCAGCGCCCAGGTCGGCGCCGAAGCCGGCCTCGGTGATGGTGTAGTCGGACAGGCGCATGGCGATCTTCGTGGCGGTGACGGAGTTGCAGCCGTGGGCGATGTTGGCGAAGGGGCCGCCGTGGACGAAGGCCGGCGTGTGCTCCAGGGTCTGGACCAGGTTGGGCTTCAGGGCGTCCTTGAGCAGGGCGGCCATGGCGCCGGCGGCGTTCAGGTCGCCGGCGGTGACGGGCTTCTCGTCGTAGGTGTAGCCCACCACCAGGCGGCTGAGCCGGGCCTTCAAGTCGGTGATGTCGGAGGCCAGGCAGAGGACCGCCATAATCTCCGAAGCGACGGTGATGTCGTAGCCGTCCTCGCGGGGCACGCCGTTGGCGCGGCCGCCGAGGCCGTCCACCACGAACCGCAGCTGGCGGTCGTTCATGTCCACGCACCGTCTCCAGGTGACGCGGCGCGGGTCGATGTTCAGCCTGTTGCCCTGGTAGATGTGGTTATCCACCATGGCCGCCAGCAGGTTGTTGGCCGCGCCGATGGCGTGGAAGTCGCCGGTGAAGTGGAGGTTGATGTCCTCCATCGGGACCACCTGGGCATAGCCGCCGCCGGCGGCGCCGCCCTTG